>NZ_JBPUGE010000008.1:0-34055 GCF_051549505.1 Veillonella sp. ZSJB6
CGTTACCCCTCCAACTAGCTAATCAGACGCAATCCCCTCCTTCAGTGATAGCTTATAAATAGAGGCCACCTTTCATCTATCCTCGATGCCGAGGTTAGATCGTATGCGGTATTAGCAGTCGTTTCCAACTGTTGTCCCCCTCTGAAGGGCAGGTTGATTACGCGTTACTCACCCGTTCGCCACTAAGATTGATAGAAGCAAGCTTCCATCGCTCTTCGTTCGACTTGCATGTGTTAAGCACGCCGCCAGCGTTCGTCCTGAGCCAGGATCAAACTCTCCAAGATATCTTGAAGCTATTTGAATAGCTCATTATTTGTTGTCGTTACATTTAAGTAACTTTGAATTATGGTTGGTTTTGACTTTGTCAAAACCCGCACTCTGGCATATGTTCAATCATATGATTGATTACCTATCATTGTTCAGTTTTCAAAGATCTGTACCAGTTAAACCAGATTATATCTAGCTTTGAAGCACTTTCTTTCGAAGTGTCTCACCAACTGGCGACTAGATTATAATAACATGTTGTCACTTTCATGTCAACATCTTTTTATAATCTTTTTTAGAATTTTGTAATTTCTGTTTCAACCAGGAATTACATTTTTATTCTAAAACGATTATCAACAAACATAGATTTTATCTAGTGTTTGCTAACTAATAAACAGTCGCTTCGAACGACTGTATAGCTATTATAGTACAAAGACCTGAGGTACGCAACCCCTAATTTTAAAATTTTGCAAACTTTTTTCTACCTCTCTTTATATGGTAGATTCTTGTATTTATCATACTATATATAGTACTTATTAATAATATCAATAATGAATTTAAATTGGCTTACTATATACGCTATGCCACGACATCTATACCGTTATTCTTTATAGCTAGTCATTCGTATTTAGACTCTTTTATTAATCACCTCTTAAGCTACATGTATCATCAGCATAATTCTGTCATTATATAGTAGATATAAATAAAAACAACGCCATCCAACCGGATGGCGTTGTTTAATAAGGATTTGTGTTCCCTAGTCGGGGGTCCAGGGTACAGGGGCCCTCACAAACTCATTATAAGGGCCATTGTGTCATTGTAGATACGCGTGCATGTAAGGGATACACGTATATCATCAGTATGTATTAGAGATCAACTAAGCCTTTTACGAGAGAAGACAAGGCTTTAATACCTACATCACTATAGATATCAATTATTGTTGGATTGCACTACGCAAATCAACTTTGTTGTAGTCATTGCTACCCATTGGTTCGTTGATAGCTTTGCGAAGGTCTACTACGTGTTCATCAGCAGCAGTTGGTTCTTCGCTCGCTTTATTTTTAACTGTTTCTTTAGCAGCGAACCAAATTGTTTCGTTCATGTAGTGACGAAGTTCTTCGTTAGATACATGTTCTTGCTCTTGAGCAAGGATATCCAAGATTGCATCTTCTAATGCTTGTGCTTCGTCGTCATTCATAGGACCGCCAACTTGTTTTTGTTTTTGTACAACTTCGTTAACACGATCTACCATGCCACGCAATACATTGAAGCCATAGCTGTTTACGAAACCATCTTTTTCATTGTATTTAGGTGTTTCGAAGTATTCGTATTCGTTTTTGTTGCGGTTTTCACCGTTCCAATTTAAAGCTGTTTCAAAACCGTGTACGCGGCCAATGGAATGCGTACGGAAGTAATCAGCATAGTTATGTTTATCTTTGGAATGTAACCATTTTTTATCAGCTTTAGTCAATTGTTCATGATTGTCGCGTTTAGCTTCTGCTAAGGCGATTTTTTGTTCCGCATTTTCCCATGCTTTCACATAATCATGAAGAGATTGTACTACTTGTGGGCTAGCCACAGGTACCAATACAACATTGCTCAAACCAGGTGCGGATGCAGGGTTAGGTAAGATCAAGTTGTCATCATATGTTGGAGCGCTTGCTGCGTGACCAGTGAAGGATGCTGCGCTCAATAAAACTGCTGCTGTGAAAGCAAGCATTGTAGATTTTTTCATATCTATTCCTCTTTTCATAGTCGAATTAATGTGCTGGATGAGGGCTCCCGAGGGAACCCTTACCAGTCATATCCATACCTAGGATTAGATTCCTAGTTTTTTTGAAAGTTTTCTGAAAGTGTAACTAATTACATACCCATTTTCGCCATCATTGCAGCCATTTGAGCTTTCAATACTTCTACTTCACTTTGTAGACCAGCGTTTTGAGCTTTAATTTGTTCGTTTTCATATTTCAAGTCGGATACTTCACCTTTTAATCCGGCATTTTGAGCTTTCATTGCAGCCATTTCAGTTTGAACTGCGTATGCAGAACTGATAGGGCCTTTGCGGTAGCGGTCTGCTACAGCTGCTTCAGCATCTCTGTTACCAACTTTCCAAGTTACACCAGCGTTTGCCATCATATGGCTAGAGCCGCCAGCCCAGGACAAGCCACCATGGAACATTGTGGATTCGTTTTTGTAATGAGCTACGCCCACTGCAATCGCGGAGTTACCACGGTAGTTACCATAACCAGCCATGATTTGAGTTGGTTCCAATGGATCGTATTGCATAGGTTTCAATGCGGACAATGCTGCACCTTGAGCGCCTACACGACCGATTTCTTCGTTCAATTGATCAACGCGAGGGTCAACTGCGCCTTTTACGGAAAGGTCATAGTTCAAGCCGCCGTCAGCAGATTCAGTTTTCTTCAATACTACGGAATGATCATCAGATGTCAATGTAGTACGGGAATCTTTCAATTGTTTAACGTTTACTGCATCTGTATCATTAGTGCCTTTTTGAACATTAGTGATTTTGTTACCACCCATGTTGAGGTTGCCACCAGTGATGTTTACAGTATCGCCACCGAAGGATACTTTAGGACCATTGGAGTTATTGGAAATGGAAGTGATGTTAGTGAGGTCGCCTTTCACGTCGAAGGATACTTTACCGTTCGCATCAGTGTGAGCAGTAGTATTCACGCCGTTGGAGAAGTCTAAACCTTCAGATAACATTACTGTTCTAGCGTTGCCACCATTTTCTTTGTAAGTCAATGGAATTTGTTTAGCTGCTTCCTTACCATTGAAGTTAACTTGGTAGTTAGTTGTATGGTTAGTAGCATTTGGTTGAACATCTACAGTGATCGCTTTGTTGTCACCTGTTACAGTAACTGCTTCACGAGCTGCATCTTTCACGTCATTTTTATCTACAGATACTTCGTATGTTGCACCAGCTGCACCGAATGTATCGCCAGCTTTAGGAGCTACTTTAGCGATGTTATTAGCATCAGCTTTAGCTTGTACTTTTTCAGTAGATTTCTTAGCTGCTTCTTGTTGAACAAGTTTCAATTGTTCTTCAGTTGCCGCACGACCTTTAGTTGCGAAGTCAGCAGAATCAAGAGTTTTGTTAGTTAAGCCAGTGATGTCACCAGTTTTACCATCAAGCTTGATTGTGTTGTCGCCAGCTACGTTAACTACTTGGTCACCTTTGAATTCTAATTTACCATCGCCTTCTTTGTTAGTGATGGAAGTGATTTTGTTCAAATCGCCTTCAACATTAACTTTGTAAGGGTTAGCTTTAGAACCGTCGCCAGTCACTTTAGTGTTTTGACCGTCAACAAGGTTAGTTTTAGCTGCTTTCAATTGACGTACGTTAACCGCATCAGTATCGTTTACACCGTCTTCAACGTTAGTAATTTGTTTATTACCAGCATTGATGCCGTCTTTAGTTACGGATGGACCATTGTTGATTACCAAGCCACCATCAGTGATCTTAGTATCGCCAATTGTTACGGAACCTTTATTAGTAAGATCTACATTGTTGCTCAATGCATATTCTACTTTAGCGCCGTTTTCGTCGCTAGTTTGTTTTACAGTGAGGTTTTTACCGCCGGAGAATTCAACAGTTTTACCATCAGTAATTCTCTTAGCTGCTGTTTCAGAATCAGCAGTAGTATTACCAGAAGATTTAACGTTGAAGCTGTTCATTGTACCAAGACCAGCACCGCTAATTGTCATTTCACCATTAGCAGATTTGGATACTGTGATACCGTCAGCACCTTTAACATTTACTTTACCGCCGTTAGCTGGAACATCTGTGCCATTAGCTTGGATTGTCCAGATATCGTCAGTGTTAGCGAATGTTTTGTCGCCATATTTAATGCGGTCTCCATCTTTCTTAATTGTTGTGTAATTATCAGGTGTACCTAAGTGGATTTCCTTAGTTTGGATGGAGTCGATGCCTTTGATATTTTTATTCAAGCGAATGTTCAAAGTATCGTTACCATCAGCAGTTACAGCGATGTTACCTGCAGCAGATTCAAATGTTTTTTCTTGCTCTTCAGTAACGCCTTCACCTTTAACTTTAACTGTGGAGTTAAGTTTGTTTTTGTTTACAACGCTTTCGTTGTTACCAGTGAATTTCAAGCCGTCATCAGTAGTAGCAACTTCGTGTTTATTTTTGTTGCTATCTTCGTAAACGATACGAGTCATACCGTTAGTACCATTTTTACCGTCTACGCCGTCTTGACCGTTAGCACCTTTGAAAGTAAGACCATCTTTACCGTCTTTACCATTCAAGCCGATAGAGCCGTCTTTACCGTTGATTACAACAGCAGAACCGTCTTTACCGTTTACACCGATCTTACCGTCAACACCTGGTTTACCGTCTTTACCATCATTACCAACTTTGATATCGTCGGATAATGCATAGTTGTAAGTGTGGTCACCTGTTACAGCATTAACGATTTGTTCAACAGTTAAGTTTTTACCTGCACCGAAGTTTACAGTTGTGCCAGGTTTAACGATTGTTGCACTGTGATTACCTACTGTGTTACCAGTAACATCACCTTTCCAACCGGAGTTGTTGATTGTATCTACTACAGTTTTAACTGTTGCGATACCATTATTACCATCTACGCCAGGTTTGCCGTCAACGCCGTCTCTTACTTTACCAAGTGTTACGTCGTATTTAACAACACCATTTGCATCAACGGAAGCTTTAGTGTAGTTACCGTCAACGAAGTTCAAGCCTTCAGACAATTTAACTTTTTGTTTAGCACCGCCGTTAGCTGTGTAGTTAAGTTCAGCATCGCCAAGGTTAGTTGCTTTTGCATTTACTGTGTAAATGTTTTGACCATCAGCACCAATTGTTTTATCAACTGTTACGTTGTCACCAGCTTTAACTTCTGTCTTAGCGGATTTCAATTGTTTTACGTTAACTGCGTCAGTATCATTTACGCCAGCTTTCACATTAGTAATGCTCAAGTCACCAGCATTGATGCCACCTTTAGTAATGGATGGACCATTGTTGATTACCAAACCACCGTCAGTGATCTTAGTATCGCCAATTGTTAAGGAACCGGATGGAGTCAAGTTAACTTCTTTGGACAATTGAACTTTCAACTTGCCATCTACGTTGTTCACGCCGATGTTGTTGTCAGTCAATTTGGACTTATCTGCACCACCAACAACGTCCATAGTTTCGTTCAATTTCTTAGCGATAACTTTGGATTTATCAGTACCTTGTGCATCGTCGCCAGCATATTTCATGCCGTCATCCAATGTAGCCACTTCGTGTGTATTCTTGCTGTTATCTTCGTATACGATACGAGTCATGCCGTCTTTGCCGTTTTTACCGTCAACGCCGTCTTGACCGTTAGCGCCTTTAATAGTAAGACCGTCTTTGCCGTCTTTACCATTGAGGCCGATGGAACCATCTTTACCGTTGATTACAACAGCGGAACCATCTTTACCGTTTACGCCGATTTTACCATCAACACCGTCTCTACCATCTTTACCGTCGTTACCAACTTTGATGTCATTAGACAATGCATATGTATAAGTTTGTTCACCAGTTGCATTATCGATATGTTGATTAATTGTCAAATTATCGCCTGCTGCGTAGGAAACAGTTTTACCGTTGCCTACTGCTGTTACAGCATGGTTACCAACTACATTGCCTTTTGCATCTGTGGAGAAGGAGTAACCATCTTTGATTTGATCAGCCAAACCGGACAAGTCGATTTTCGCGATTGTACCAGCTTGGTTAGTACCATTGCCATCGTTGTATTTCAATGTAACGGATTTGTCTGCTGCATCATAAGAGTAAGATGTAGTAGTTTCACCTGCACGATTAGTTGTAGTAGGTGCAATGTGTAAATCGTTAGCTTTAGAAATACGAGTTACGTCGCCAATATTAGCTGCGTTATCGATTACATCGCCGCCAGATTTAAGGTTAGTGATGTTGTTGCCACCCATGTTCACGTTGCCGCCATCGAATTTGAATTCGTTACCGCCAATTGTCATAGTTGCAGGGCCATCGTTCTTAATGGAAGTGATGTTTTTCAAATCTTTGTTCAATTGAACTTCGAGAGTATCAGTACCATCAGCTTTTACGTTGATGTTACCAGAAGCGCTCTTGAAGGATGCAGAAGTTGTTTTATCTACGCCTTCACCTTGAACTTTAACAAGGCTGTTCAATTTGTTTTTGTTTACAACATCAGTGTTGTTACCAGTGAATTTCAATCCGTCATCAGTAGTAGCAACCTCATGTTTGTTGTTGTTTTTGTCTTCGTATACGATACGAGTGATACCGTTAGTACCGTTTGTACCATTTACGCCGTCTTGACCGTTAGCACCGCGGATAGTAAGACCGTCTTTACCATCTTTACCATTGAGGCCGATGGAGCCGTCTTTACCGTTGATTACAACGGAAGAACCATCTTTACCATTTACGCCAATTTTACCATCAACGCCGTCTTTACCGTCTTTGCCATCGTTACCGATCTTGATATCGTTAGCCAAGTCGAATTCAACTTTAGCACCATCGTTGTTGCTAGTTTGTTTTACAGTTAAGTTTTTACCTGCTGCCATTTCAACTGTTTTACCATCGGAGATAGTTTTTGCAGTAGTTTCGGAATCAGCAGTTGTATTACCAGTGGATTTCACATTCCATACGGATTGTGCCGCACCTGGAGCTACATGTAAGTCGTAAGTAACTTGGTTGCCGTTTTCAGTTTTGTTAACTGTTACGGAATTATCATTGGAAGTTACTACTGTACGAGAATCTTTCAACTGTTTAACGTTAACTGCATCAGTATCGTTTACGCCAGCTTTTACGTTAGTGATATTCAAGTTACCAGCATTAATACCAGTTTTAAGAACAGATGGGCCACCAGAGATAGTCAAGCCACCGTTATTAACAACAGTATCACCAATAGTTAAGGAACCAGATGGAGTCAAGTTTACGTTGTTGTTAAGATCGTATTTAACTACGCCATCAGCAGCTACGGAAGCTGTTGTGTTGGAACCATTAGTGAAGTTCAAACCTTTATCCAATGTAACTTTTTGGTCGTTAGAGCCATTCGCTTTGTATGTCAAAGGAATTTGTTTAGCCGCTTTATCGCCATCGAATGTTACTTGGTAAGTTGTGTTATGGTTTGTTTCATCTTGAACAGGTGTAACAGTGATTGGGTTGTTAGTCTTGTTGCCATTATTTACAGTAACTGCTTCACGAGCTGCATCTTTAACAGCATTACGGGAAACATTTACTTCGTATTTAGCATTCGCATCACCAGTTTGTTTACCGTCAGCTACAGTGATGTCAGCGATGTTAGTGTCGCCTGCAGCAGCAGATTTTTTAACTACGCTTTCAACAGCCGCTTTATCGCCTGTTGGCAAGTTGCTCAAATCGATCTTAGCTGTTTTGTTTACTGCATTATCATTGCCATCAACATATTCCAATGTAACTGTTTTATCAGCGTTCACTGTGTATGTTTTGTCCTTGATATGAATGTCGTTAGCTTTGGAGATACGTTTAACGTCGCCAATGTTAGCTGCGTTATTGATCACATCGCCACCAGATTTAAGGTTAGTGATGTTGTTATCGCCCATATTCACATTACCGCCATCGAATTTGAATTCGTTACCGCCAATTGTGAAAGTAGCAGGACCTTCGTTTTTAATAGTCTTGATGTTAGTCAAGTCACCAGCTAAACCGTATTCAACTTTAGCACCGTCTTCGTTGCTAGTTTGTTTTACAGTCAAGTTTTTGCCTGCTGCCATTTCAACTGTTTTACCATCTGTGATAGTTTTTGCAGCTGCTTCGGAGTCAGCAGTTGTATTACCAGTGGATTTCACATTCCATACGGATTGTGCAGCACCTGGAGCTACATGCAAGTCATAAGTAACTTGGTTACCGTTTTCAGTTTTATTAACTGTTACGGATTTATCGTTAGATGTAACTACTGTACGGGAGTCTTTCAACTGTTTAACGTTAACTGCATCAGTATCGTTTACGCCTGCTTTCACATTAGTAATGTTCAAGTTACCAGCGTTGATACCAGTTTTAGTAACGGATGGACCACCTGTAATTGTTAAGCCACCATTGTTAAGAATAGTGTCACCAATTTTTAAGGAACCATTTGGTGTTAAATCAACATCATTGGACAATGCATATGTGTAAGTATGTTCACCAGTTGCATTATCAATATTTTGAGCAACAGTTAAGTTTTTACCTGCTGCATAAGAAACAGTTTTACCGTTTGCTACAGGTGTAACAGCGTGGTTACCAACTACATTGCCTTTAGCGTCAGTGGAGAAGGAGTAACCGTCTTTGATTTGATCAGCCAAACCGGACAAGTCGATTTTCGCCACTGTACCAGATTGGTTAGCACCGTTACCATCGTTATATTTCAATGTAACAGATTTGCTTGCTGCATCATAAGCGTAAGATGTAGTAGTTTCACCTTGACGGTTAGAAGATGTTGGAGCAATGTGCAAGTCGTTAGCTTTAGAAATACGAGTTACGTCGCCAATATTAGCAGCGTTATTCACTACATCACCACCAGATTTAAGGTTAGTGATGTTTTGGTCACCCATGTTGATAGGGCCATTTGTGATGTTAATGGAGTTAGGACCAAATTCCATTTTTGGACCATTTGTAGTATTGGAAATGGAATGGATGTCTACTAAGTCTTTGTTCACATCGTATTTAACAACGCCTTCAGCATCTACAGAAGCTGTTGTGTTTTTACCGTTTGTGAAGTTCAAACCTTTATCCAATGTAACTTTTTGTTCGTTTGTGCCATTCGCTTTGTAAGTCAAAGGAATTTGTTTAGCAGCTTTGTCGCCATCGAATGTTACTTGGTATGTAGTGTTATGATTTGCTTCATCTTGTACAGGTGTAACAGTGATAGGGTTGTTAGTTGTGTTTGTAGTATTTACAGTTACCGCTTCACGAGCTGCGTCTTTTACGTCGTTACGGGATACGTTTACTTCGTAAGTTGCGCCTGCATCACCGAAGTTTTCACCAGCTTTAGGTGCAACTTTAGCGATGTTTTTGTCGCTAGAACCAGCTACATCTGCTTTAGCTTGTACTTTTTCAGTAGAAGCTGCAGTAGGTTTTACGTTGTTAACATCTACAGTATATACAGTTTTTGTGCTGCCATCTGCATTTTGAATTACATTGCTTGTTACTTTCGCAGCATTTTTACCTTCTACTACAACAGTGCTGTTCAATTTATTTTTAGCGTTGTCGGACAAGTCAGCTACTACATTGGAACCAGAAGCAGTTGTTTTGATGTACTCACCATTGTTAGCACCTACAACGCCGAAGCTCAAGCCGCCTTGTTTGTTCAATTTTTGAAGATCAGTAGCGCCTGTGTTACCAGTCAAACCAACTGTGTTATTGAACTTGTTATTAACAATGTTCAATTGTTCTTCAGTAGCAGCACGACCTTTTTTAGCGAAGTCAGGGGCATCCAAAGTTACGTTAGTTAAACCAGTGATGTCACCAACTTTAGCATTCAAGTTAATGTTGTGATCGCCTGCAACGTTTACAGTTTGGTTACCACCAAATACAACCTTGCCATCGCCACCTTTATTTGTGATGGATGTAATGTCAGTTAAATCACCTTCAACGTCTACTTTGAAAGTTTTAACGCCATTGATTTCACGGTTGCTAACCTTTGTATTCTTACCATTTTCCATATCTATGGATTTTTTAGCAAGATTTTGGATAACTGTTTCGCCACCCTTGTTGATATTGGAAAGATCTTGTTTAGCAATACCTGTGATAACAGCCGTTTCGTTAGCAACGTCTTTGTTGTTACCATCAACGTATGTCATTGTTACTTTGCCGTTGTTATCAACTGCGTATTCACCAGGTTTAATGTGACGTTCGTCAGCACGAACTTGTTTCAATTGGCTAACATTAACTGCATCGTTGTCGTTTACGCCAGCTTTCACATTAGTAATGTTCAAATCACCAGCGTTGATGCCAGTCTTTGTAATGAAAGGACCATTATTGATAGTCAAACCATTGTCAGTGATGTTAGTATCGCCGATTTTGATAGACCCATCTGGAGTCAAATCGATGTCTTTGTTCAATGCAAATTCAACAGCTGCATTACCATTTTTATTAGTTTGTTTAATGGTCATGTTTTTGCCGGCTTGCATTTCTACAGTTTTGCCGTCACGGATTTCTTGAACGCCAGCAGAACCTTGTGCCACTTTACCTTCTGTAGCAGTAGATTTCACGTTGAAAGAACTCATGTCGCCAGTTTTCAAACCGCTCAAGTCGATAACTGCTTTAGGGCCGTTAACAGTTTTACCATTACCATCTTGGTAAGTTAATGTAACCTTTTTGTTAGCATCTACAGTGTATTCAGCCACATTGTTATTAGTGCCTGCTGTAGGAGCCACATGCAAGTCATTAGCTTTGGAGATACGAGTAACGTCACCGATGTTAGCCGCATTATTAGTTACATCGCCACCAGATTTAAGATTAGTGATGTTATTACCGCCAAGATCTAGGTTACCGCCAGTGATGCTGATGTTGTTACCACCAAAGTGCATTGTAGGACCACCATTGTTAGTGATGGATGTAATTTCTTTAAGATCCTTATTCAAGGAATATGTATATGTTTGTTGGCCAAGAGATGTTTCAATATCTTGTTTAACTGTTAAGTTCTTACCAGCTGCGTAGTTAACTGTAGTACCGCTTTGAACTTTTGTAGGTGTTGCTTCACCGTCAAGTTTACCACCGTTAGCTGTAGCATTTGTTAAGAAGTCATATTTCGCAGCAGTATCAGCAGCGTTGATTGTGTAAGTAGTTCTACCATCAACAGTTACTTCGTTAACAGTAACATTTTTACCAGCTTTCACCATGCCTTTGTCATCAAAGCCTACAGTGATTTTGGAGTCTTTCGCACCGTCATGAGCCGCTACAGTAGATACACGACCTTCGCCAATTACGTTTAATTTACCGCCATCAGTTAAGAAATCACTCTTACCAGTGTTACCAGTTACAGCAACGCCAACGTTTTTCAATTGAGCTACGTTAACAGCGTCAGTATCTGCAGTACCTGCAGCAAGACCAGTCAATTGACGAGTCAATGTTTTGCCATTACCGATGGATACAGCAGCTGTAGTAGCTGTTTGTACATTACCAGTCAATGGAGCATATTTACGTTCATGTGGATTGGATGGGTTGTAGCCAAGAACACCTTTATCTGTAGTTGTAACAGAAGAGGAGCCAAGAGCTACACCATTAGCGATATTAGCTTCTGCCGCACTACCCAAAGCAGTTGCAGCCTCAGCATTTGCTTTAGTTGTACGACCTAATGCAACGCCATATTTGCCATTTGCACGAGAGCCAGGACCTTCAGCGATAGCAGATTCACCAGTTGCTTGAGATTGCATACCAATAGCAATAGAGTTTACACCAGATGCAACAACACGATCAGAAGTTTTACCACTTTGACCGATAGCAATGGAGTTGTTACCAGATGCATCAGCACGAGCACCTAACGCTGTTGCACCAGAGCCTGTAGCATGTGTATCTCGACCAATTGCAATTGCATCTAAATTAGTTGCTGTATTATCACGGCCAATAGCGATTTGAGAATTCTCACGATTACGCTCTTCATCACCACGATCACCATTAGCGGAATCAGTTAAGTTATTTTTACCGATGGAGATACCACCCATTGTTTTAGCATTATTAAATTGACCCAAAGTTACAGTGTCTGCCACGTGGGATGTATTTTCAGAACCAATGGCAACTGAGTTTTGGCCCTTTGCATTATTGTTGTAACCAGCAGCAAAAGAACCTGCACCAGTAGCATTAGTATATACACCCATAGCAGAAGCGCTAGTACCAGTGGCACTAGAGTAATTACCTACTACAGTAGAATATTCACCTGCTTTTTTAGGCGTTGTTTCCCAAGAGCCTTTGGTGTAATTAACATTATTGTAGGTACCAATAGCAACAGCAGCCTTAGCATCAGCATTATTTACATTACCAACAGCAACAGAACCATTGCCAGATGCAGTATTACCAGCACCAACAGCTGTTGCCGCACCACCTGTAGCCGTATTTCTATTGCCTACAGCAGTAGTTGCGTTATTAGTTGATGTATTTCTAGCACCAATGGCTACTTTGCCATCATGACCAGCTACATCATCCGTAGTATTTTGGTAACCTACAACGATGGAGTTTTGCCCAACGTTATAGTTTTGACCATTACTTTTTGGATAAGTATCAGCCCAAATATTTACATGACTACCACTAGTATCATAACCCGCTTGTGCTTCTAGAGGCGCAATGCCACCCATAGCACCAGCTACAGCCAAGCCAGCTAATACGCTAGCCAAAACTTTTTTCTTGCCGTTATTATTTTTAGCAGTTTCAGGTACTACTACGTAGCAGCCTTTAGATTTGCTATAAACGACCTTAAAAACCTTATTCATAGAAACTATGAACCCCTTTCTCTCTTATAAAGAAAACACCAAATGCCTTATATACATTTTTCGTTTCATGAATTGTTTATGACACACGTTCACATACTATTCATTAAGATATTAATATGATAACAATTTATAAACTAATTGTAAATAGAAATTCCTAAAATAATTAAAATAAATTTTATATTTCTAAACAAGATAAACCGAATTTTCTAGATATGCGAAAATATCTCCACATCAGCATATAATAAGGGTTTATATTGTAATTGTATTATATATAATATAATACATTATATATATAAGAGTATAAAACAGATCTCGCTAGTTTATATTTACATTATATTTGTATATCTTACACAAGTTTATCTTCATCTAAAATATATAAACTTTCTAAATTAGATGAAGACAAAGTATAGTAATGACGTGTTTCTTCATAAATGCATAGAAAAAGGTAGTTAATATAAGTAGTCTATTATTTTATAATTGTTTATATTTGTACAGCTATTGAGCCATAAGTAAGGACAACAATAGATAAACGCAAAAAAACAACGCCATCCTTTCGGATGGCGTTGTTTTGCATAAGGATTTGTGCCCTAGTCAGGGTCCAGGGTACATCAGGCCCTCAAACAATCGCCGTATGAGGGCCTGATGTAGTTATTCATTATATACACTGTGCGTCACACATCATTTCCTAATTCATTGTATATCGTTTATGCCGAGCTATCAGTGATCTAATGATTTATATTTAACATTTACAACGACCTTATTATTGAATCGCAGCACGCAAGTCTACTTTTTTAGTTTCTTGGTTAGCTGGACGATTAATAGCTTCGCGAAGGTCTACAGTGTGTTCGTCTTGAACAGTAGGTTCTTCACTTGCTTTGTTTTTAACTGTTTGTTTAGCTGCGAACCAAACTGTTTCGTTCATGTAGTGACGAAGTTCTTCGTTAGAAACGTTTTCTTGGTCTTTAGCCATTACATCCAAAATAGCATCTTCCAATGCTTGTGCTTCGTCGTCAGTCATAGGACCGCCAACTTCTTTTTGTTTTTGGATGATTTCGTTGATACGATCTGTCATGCCGCGCAATACATTGTAACCATAGCTGTTAGTGAAGCCATCTTTTTCATTGTATTTAGGCATTTCAAAGTATTCGTATTCGTTTTTATTACGGTTTTCACCATTCCAGTTCAAGAACACTTCTTGACCATGTACACGACCGATGGAATGTGTACGGAAGTAGTCAGCATAGTTGTGTTTGTCATAGGAATGTAACCATTTTTTCTCAGCTTTAGTCATACGTTCATGGTTTTCGTATTTTACTTTAGCTTTTGCGATGTTGATTTCTGCATTTTGCCAAGCTTTCACATAGTCATGAACAGCAGACACTGTTTGTGGACTAGCCACTGGAACCAATACTACATTGCCCAATGCTGGAGCAGATACTGGGTTACGTAAAATTAGGTTATCGTCATATGTTGGAGCGGATTGTGCACCTACAACGCCTGTAGAAATAACAAGAGCCGCTGCACAAGCAAGTAATGTAGATTTTTTCATTCTATATTCCTCTTTTCTATCGTTAGATTATGGTGAAAGTATCTCTCACGCGTTTCACGTTCATATTTAAAAGCATTATTTTCATAAACAATGGGGAGAGGTAAGCGCTACGCTAGGTAGCGCATACCTTCCTTTGTTCATTCAGTTCTTACACTCACAAATGATTACATACCAAGTTTTGCCATCATAGCAGCAATTTGAGCTTTCATTTGTTCGTTTTCAGCTTTCAAATCAGATACTTCTGTTTTTAATCCAGCGTTTTGTGCTTTAACGGAAGCCATTTCTTGTTGCATTGCATAAGCAGAGCTGATAGGGCCTTTGCGGTAACGATCAGCTACAGCAGCTTCGCTATCACGGTTGCCAACTTTCCAAGTTACACCAGCGTTTGCCATCATGTGACGGGAACCGCCTGCCCAAGCTAAGCCAGCATGCATCATTGTGGACTCGTTTTTGTAATGAGCAACGCCCATTGCAATAGCGGAGTTACCACGGTAGTTACCATAACCAGCCATGATTTGAGTTGGTTCTAATGGATCGTATTGGATAGGTTTCAATGCTGCAAGAGCTGCGCCTTGTGCACCTACACGACCGATTTCATCAGTTAACTCATCGAAACGAGGGCTTGCACCAGTAGACAAGTCGTATACTTTAGCGCCATCTGTAGTTTCAGATTCACGAACACCTACGGAACCATCAGTGGATTTAACGATTGTACGGGAATCTTTCAATTGTTTCAAGTTAACCGCATCTGTATCGTTAGTACCTTTACCAAGGTTAGTAATTTTGTTACCACCCATGTTGAGGTTACCACCAGTTACGGAAAGGTCACCAGCGTTGAAGTTCAATGCAGGACCACTTTCACTGTTTCTGATAGAGTTGATACCTTTAAGGTCTTTGTTCAATTTAACAGTTAATGTATCGTTACCATCAGCTACTACGTTGATGTTACCAGCAGCGGATTGGAATGCAGCGGATTGAGCTTCAGTTACGCCTTCGCCTTGAACTTTAACAAGCGTATTCAACGCATGTTTATTTTCAGTGCTAGTGTTGTTACCTGTGAATTTCAAGCCATCGTCCATAGTTGCCACTTCACGTACGATATCTTTGCCGTCAGCACCTTTAATAGGGTTGCCGTCTTTATCTTGTGGAGTGTAAACGATACGTTGAGATTTATCAGTGCCAGCTTCTGGGTTCACTAATGTTTGTTTACCATCGTTAGTGGAGATATCAACAGATTTACCGTTGCTACCGTCAGCACCTTTAGGACCAGTCAAGCCAATGTGACCTACACCGTCTTTACCAGCGATGGATACAGCATCTTTACCATCTTTACCGATGGAAACTTTGCCATCGATACCGTTAGCACCGTCTTTACCAGAGATGGATACACCATCTTTACCAGCTACGCCATCTTTACCAGGAACACCAATGGAGTTCAAGCCGTTAAGATCTTTATCAAGACCGATTACAACTTTACCATCTTTAGTCATAGTTTTGATGTTGGAACCGCTGTAGTTACTATCAGCTTTAGTACCTTCGCCAACGATTTCAAGTTTTTCACCCAAGTTTTTGTGGATGTCATTACCGGATTGAGCACCGAAGTTCAAGCCTTTATTGCCGATAGCATCAGCAGCATTTTTAAGGTCAGATACATTTACAGCACCGTTCTTAGTATTGTTGTCACCAGCAGCTGCATCAATCTTATCTAAGAATGTATTACCAGCTTTATCCGCGATGGAGGAGCCAACATTGTTCAACTTAGTAGGAGCTGTAGTAGAGTCACCTGCACTATTCATGGAAGCGATTACATCACCTGCATTTACAACAGTGCCAGAACCATCTTTAGCTGTGTTGAAAGTACCATCTGGTTGTTTGTAAACTTTAGTGCCATCTTGTTTAGTGTATACCACTGGAATTTGAGCATTGTTTACAACACCTTGGTTATTAATCTTGATGTCATATTGGTGACCTTTAGCTGCATCATAAGTTGCAGATGTAGGATCATTTTTATCAGTTACGGAGATAGTGCCATCAGAAGATTCAACAGTTGTAACTTTATCTTTCAATTGTTTAACGTTTACTGCATCTGTATCGTTTTCACCAGCTTTAACACCTGTGATTTTCTTATCACCAGCGTTAATACCAGTCTTAGTTACAGATGGGCCACCAGTGATAGTCAAGCCATCGTTGTTAACTTTAGTATCGCCAATTTTCACGGAACCATCTTTAGTAAGATCAAGGTCTTTAGACAATTGAACTTTCAATTTGCCATTGTCGTTATTTACACCGATGTTGTTATCAGTCAATTTAGCTTTATCAGCACCACCAACGATATCTACTACGTTGTTAAGATGTTTCTTAATAACTTTAGTTGGATCAGTTTGACCGTCGTCACCAGCGAACTTCATGCCATCATCGTGAGTTGCAACTTCATGTGTGTTGCCATCTTTGTCTTCGTATACGATACGAGTCAATTTATCACCAGGTTGGCCATCAACACCAGGAACGCCGTCTTTAACGGAAATCTTAGCACTTGCGCCATCTTTACCGTCAGCACCCTTAGGACCAGTCAAGCCGATAGAGCCATCTTTACCGTTGAGTACAACAGATGCGCCGTCTTTACCGTTAACACCGATCTTACCATCAACGCCGTCTTTACCATCTTTACCAACAACTACGCTGTCAGCTTTAAGGTTTTTATCAAGTTTAACGTCGATAGTTGTGTTACCATCTGCATCTTGACTGATGATAGTTTTAACGTTTTCACCGCTGTACTCAGTATCAGCTTTAGCGCCTTCGCCTTGAACTTTCACAGTGGAACCAAGTTTATTAGTTTTCACACCGCCAGAGTTAGCGTCGAATTTCAAGCCTTTATCAATCAATGCGTCAGCTGTATTTTTAAGGTCAGTTACGTTTACCGCACCGTTCTTAGTATTGTTGTCACCAGCAGCTGCATCAATCTTATCTAAGAATGTATTACCAGCTTTATCCGCGATGGAGGAACCAACGTTGTTCAACTTAGTAGGAGCTGTAGTGGAGTCACCTGCACTATTCATGGAAGCGATTACATCACCAGCATTTACAACAGTGCCAGAACCATCTTTAGCTGTGTTGAAAGTACCATCTGGTTGTTTGTAAACTTTAGTGCCATCTTGTTTAGTGTATACCACTGGAAGTTGAGCGTTGTTTACAACACCTTGGTTATTGATCTTGATGTCATATTGATGACCTTTAGTCGCATCATAAGTTGCAGATGCAGGATCATTGTTATCAGTTACAGAAATAGTACCATCAGAAGATTTAACAGTTGTAACTTTGTCTTTCAATTGTTTAACGTTTACAGCATCTGTATCGTTTTCACCAGCTTTAACATTAACAATTTTGTTACCGCCATTATCTAAGCCATCTTTAGTCAATTTAACATCAGTAGTAGTACCACCTGCAGGAGCAGTGATTGTAACACCGTTGTTGTCAACTTTTGTAGCGCCAGTAGTCAAGGAGCCATCAGCATCCAAGTCAACGTTTTTAGCCAATTGAACTTTTAATTTGCCATTAACATTGTTAACACCGATGTTATCAGTAGAAGTCAACTTAGTTTTATCTGCACCACCGATGATATCGACAACGTTGTTAAGATGTTTCTTAATAACTTGTGCATTTGTATCTTGGTTTGCTTGACCATCGTCACCAGCAAACTTCATACCATCATCATGAGTTGCTACTTGATGTTCGTTGCCATCTTTATCGTTGTAGAAGATACGAGTGATACCATCAACACCGTCTTTACCGTCTACACCAGCTTTACCTTCTTTAACAGTAATATCAGCAGTTGCATTTTTACCATCTTTACCAGCAGGGCCAGTCAAACCAATGTGACCTACACCATCTTTACCGGAGATAGATACTGCATCTTTACCATCTTTACCAGTGATACCAACTTTACCATTGTTACCATCTGTACCAGCTGCGCCAGTAGGACCAGTAATGGATACGCCATCTTCGCCGTCCTTACCATCTTTACCATTAACAACTACTTTATCCAAGTTAGTTAAGTCTTTGTTTAATGCATAAGTGTAAGTTTGGTTACCATCTTTACCGATTTCTTGTTTTACAGTCAAGTTTTTACCTGCACCGAAGTTTACAGTTTTGCCACTTGCTACTTCAGTTTCAGTTGCATTGGAACCGTCTTCAAGGTTACCAGTTGCATTAGTTTTGAAGCTGTAATTATTACCAGCTGCAGGAATGTTCAAGTCGGAGAAGTCAATAACTGCTTTAGTATCAGTTACAGCTTTACCATTGCCATCGTTATAAGTCAATGTAACTTTCTTAGTACCTGCATCATATTTGTATACGTTTTCAGTACCGTTAACTACACCGCCTTTAGCTTCAGTGCTACCAGCTTTAACTGCTGTAGGAGCGATGTGCAATTCAGAAGCTTTCAAGGAATCATGTGCAGATTTCAATTGATCTTCTGTAGCTGCTTGACCGGATACGATATTGTTAGGATCGAATGTTTTGTTAGTCAAACCACCGATATTACCAGTTTTAGCATTCAATGTGATAGGGTTAGTACCACCAACTGTTACTGTTTCGTTAGGACCGAATGTGAGTTTACCAGAACCAGCGCCATTTGTGATGGAGTTGATATCTGTTAAGTCACCTTCAACGTTGATTTTGTATGGATCAGCGTCTGTACCAGTACCAGTCTTAGTAGTATTTTTACCGTTTTCAATTTTTGCTAATTTAGCATTTACAGTGTAAGTTTTTTGACCTGTAGTTGCATCAGTTGTATCAGTAACAGTTACGTTGTCACCAGCTTCAACTTTAGAACCAAGACCAGTGATCACTTTCTTACCGTCATCAGTGATGTTGGAAAGATCGTTTTTAGCGATGCCAGTAATTTTAGCTTCTTCACCAGTAACTGGTTTACCATTGCCATCAACGTAAGTCATAGTTACACTACCGTCGTTTTGTACAGCATAGCTACCAGGTTTGATGTGTTTTTCATCATCAAGATTAGCTACTTTCTTAACAGTTGTGCCACCATCAGTGCTATAAGTGATACGGTCGCCATCTTTCTTAATGGAGATGTTGTCATTTTTGTCGCCAAGTTTAACTTCTTTAGTTGTTACGCTATCAAGATCTTTAAGGTCTTTATCAAGAGCGTATGCAACCTCTGTATTACCTGCTTTGTCGTTAGTTTGAGTAACAGTTAAGTTTTTACCAGCTTGCATTGTAACGGATTTACCGTCTGCAATGTTTTGAGCTGTGTCACCAGCATGTGTACCTTCTGTAGCAGAAACTGCACCAGATTTCAAGTTCCAAGTAGATGCTGTGCCAGCAGCTGCATTTACATGTAAGTCATATGTTACTTGATCGCCATTTGTTGTTTTATTAATTGTTACAGAGTTGTCGTTGGAAGTAACAACTGTACGAGCTGCTTTCAATTGATCGTAGTTAACAGCATCTGTGCCATCAGTACCAGGAGCTACATTAGTAATTTTCTTACTACCAGCATCAATACCAGTTTTAGTAACAGATGGACCACCAGTGATAGTTACGCCATCGTTGTTAACTTTAGTGTCACCAATTGTTAAGGAACCATCTTTAGTCAAATCAACGTTTTTGTTCAAGTCATATTTAACTACGCCATCAGCTGCTACGGAAGCTGTTGTATTGGAACCGTTTGTGAAGTTTAGACCTTTATCCAACTTAACTTTTTGGTCACCAGTACCATTAGCTTTGTAAGTCAAAGGAATTTGTTTAGCTGCTTTATCACCATCGAATTTCACTTCGTATGTAGTGTTATGGTTTGCATCATCTTTCACAGGGTTAACAGTGATAGGGTTATCTGCATCAGCTGTGTAGTTACCACCAGTAGTTGTACCACCGTTGTTAACTGTTACTGCTTCACGAGCTGCATCTTTAACAGCATTACGGGAAACATTAACTCCGTATTTAGCATCTGGATCACCAGAGTTTTTACCGTTTTCAACAGTAATATCAGCCATGTTAGTATCGCCAGCTGCAGCAGCTTTTTTAACTACGCTTTCAGTAGAAGCAGCACCAGCTGTAGTATTTGCAACAGCTACTTTATATACTGTTTTATTAGGATCAGTTGTATCTTCAGTTACTGTAACATTGTTAGAACCAGAAGCTACTTCAAATTTATGGTTCAATTTAGCTTTTGCATCATCGGACAAGTCAGCTACTACATCTGTACCAGAAGCAGTTGTTTTGATGTATTGACCGTTGTTAGCACCAACTACACCGAAGCTCAAACCACCAGTTTTATTGAATTTTTGAGTATCTGTGTTACCAGTGTTACCTGCTAATTTAATTGTGTTGTTGAAGCCATCGCTTACTTTTTTCAATTGGTCTTCAGTTGCTGCACGACCAGAAACAGGAGTTGGGTTAATAATATCCCAATCTTTGTTTTGTAAGCCAGTTACATAACCACCTTTACCATCTATGGAAATAGGGTTGTCGCCTTCAACTTTTACAACTTGATCACCAGCGAAGGAGATTTTACCAGAACCAGTACCATTTGTAATGGAAGAGATATCTGTCAAGTCACCTTGTACATTTACTTTGTACGGAGTAGCTGCTGTGCCATCACCTGTTACAGTAGTATTTTTACCACCTTCAACTTTAGAAGGATCTGTGTTACCAGTAGCACCAGTAGAGCTTACTGTGTAAATATCATGACCATCTGTTGTATCTTGAGTCTTAGCAACAGTTACGCCATTACCAGCTTTAACTTCTGTCTTAGCGGATTTCAATTGTTTTACGTTAACTGCATCAGTATCGTCTGTACCAGGAGCTACATTAGTGATTTTGCTACCACCCATGTTAAGTGGGCCGCCAGTGATGTTGATGGAGTTGCCACCAATTGTCATTTTAGGACCATTGTCAGCATTAGAAATAGATGTAATACCTTTCAAATCGCCTTCTACATTAACTTTGTATGGATCGTCTTGAGTACCTTCACCAGTAACTTTAGTATTTTTACCATCTACAAGTTTAGTTTTAGCGTCTTTTAATTGTTTTACATTAACTGCATCAGTATCGTTTACACCAGCTTTTACATTAGTAATGTTTTTATTACCAGCGTCGATACCAGTTTTAGTAACAGATGGACCACCTGTGATTGTTAAGCCATCGTTATTAACTTTAGTATCACCAATTGTTAAAGAACCATCTTTAGTCAAATCAACATTCTTGTTCAAGGAGTATGTGAATTGTTTATCAGTTTGGTCTAATACAATGTTTTTACCAGCACTCAATGTTACAGTATCGCCAGGGCTTACTTTTTTGGATGCTTGAGTACCTGTTACGCTACCACCGTTATTGGAGGAAACTACGTTCCAACCAGATTCGTTGATTGCTTTTGCAACATTGTCAGTTGTAGCAATGCCATTTGTAGTAGGCGCTACTGCTTTACCATTAGTATTAGTAATATCAGCACCTATTTTAGCTTTTACTGTAACACCATTTTTATCAGCAGATGTAGAAATAAATGTAGGATCATCACCTTTAATTTTCAATGTACCATCATCTAACAATACATCGCCATTGCCAGTGTCACCAGCGTATTTCAAGTTAACGCTTCTTAATTGAGCTACGTTAACAGCATCAGTATCATTAGTACCTGCAGCAAGACCTGTAATTTGACGAGTTGCAGTAGCACCGTCACCTACGGAAACAGCTGCCAATGTGGATGTTTGTGCAGTACCAGCTAAACCAGCATATTTATTTGTACGAGTTTCTGCAGGGTTAAAGCCTTTAACACCTTTATCTACAGTTGCTTTAGACTGAGAACCAAGAGCAACGCCATCTTTTACAGATGCAACAGATTCTTGACCTAATGCAGTCGCACTTTCAGCAGTAGCATTTGCCTTAAAGCCAAGGGCAGAGGCACCTTTAGCAGTTGCTTGAGAAACACCACCTACTGCAGTAGAAGCAACGCCTGTAGAAGTAGATTGCATACCAATGGCAACGGAACCTAGTTGAGTAGCTGTTGTTTTATATCCATCACCATTGCCACCAAGTGCAACAGCGCCAGAGCCTGTCGCTTCGGAGCGAGCACCTAACGCAACAGCAACATTAGCAGTCGCTTTAGTTCTACGGCCAATAGCTACAGTATCTTGTGCTGTTGCTTCATTTTCACGACCGATAGCGATCATTGTGTTACCTGCAGTACCACCAGAGTTTGCAATGTTATTTTGACCAATAGCGATACCACCACCAACGGATGCAGTATTGCTAGTACCTACTGTAATAGTATCTTCTACTGCAGAGGTATTGCCATAACCAATAGCTGTAGCATTTTGACCAGATGCAGTGTTACGAGCACCAAAAGCTTGAGAGTTTTTAGCAGTTGCTTTAGAGCCTGCACCAACCGCTGTAGATTCAGTACCGGTTGCATTAGCAAGTGCACCAACACCAACTGCCATATGAGCATTAGCTTTTGAATAAGAACCCACTGCAAGAGCATATGCATCTTGACCACTAGTTAATGCTTCAGAATATGTGCCAATAGCGATATTATCTGTATTACTAGCTTTTGCCACATTACCTACTGCAATTGTATTTCTACCAGTTGCCTGAGATCCTACGCCAATTGCAGATGCAGCAGGACCAGTTGCTACGTTTTGGTTACCAAGAGCCATAGATGAATCTTGATTCGCCACATTGTTAGCACCATAAATAACATGACCGTTACCACTACCACCAGTTGTTCTATTTTGGTAACCAACTACAATAGAGTTTGGAGTCACAGAGTTAGAACCATTATATGTGCCATTCGGTGAAATATTAACTGAACTGCCTCCCAACCCAACATCAGCATGCACCGGTGTACCTGCTGTAGCAGCTACCATAGCCAAACCAGCTAATACGCTAGCAAGAGCTTTTTTCTTACCACCATTGTTTTTTGCAACTTCGGAAACTACTACGTAGCACTCTTTAGTTTTGCTCCAAACAACTTTAAAGATTTTATTCATATTACTATGAACCCCTTTCTTAACTAGACACAATTACAATCCTTATAATTAAATCATTTAAATACAAAAGAACGAAAAGCCTAAATTTCCCATACCTTTACGCCTTTCTGAGTATCTTTCATATTTCTTTCATTTTGTGTCATGAACAGAATATCATATATCGAAAATGTTGTAAATACTTTTCTTCATGTTTTTATCATAAACAGCAAAGTTTGTTGTCAAAACCTTTATTTTGTTAAACAAAATTTAATATATGAGTGTTTTTTTACTCATTTTTTCTGTGTTTTATACACATTTTATAAAATATAATCTATTTATTTCAATGCAGTTCGGCATTTATCGATAACTACATTAACTATAGTTATAAATAAACGTTTAATTGATTTATGAAGATTGATTTTTCTCAATTTCAAACCTCATTTATATATTATCTATAAAATATAGATCACGAAAAACATCTATATGAAATTATCCTATCTTTTTATAGTCCATTTCACTAATTTCTCATATTTCAATTTATAAATGAACAAATCATGAGATTTTACATTATATATAATAGAAATTATGATATACTAAATCATTATGAGGACCATTTTACGAATATTAGTTATAGAGGGGATATATTCTAATGAGTAAACAACACATTACTAGTGTAGATCAATCTAAAATTAACGACCTAAAGGAATCTTACGACGATTTTCTATACGTATCAAAACCATTTTACAATACATGTATTACATCTTTAATGGCAAAAGCTCTTATTTATGGCTTAAACCCAGTACCAGTTGAAGACGCGCGCGTATTAGAGTTGGGCTCTTCTTG
The DNA here is from genome assembly GCF_051549505.1 of Veillonella sp. ZSJB6. Taxonomy (NCBI): domain Bacteria; kingdom Bacillati; phylum Bacillota; class Negativicutes; order Veillonellales; family Veillonellaceae; genus Veillonella; species Veillonella sp. ZSJB6. The sequence continues at coordinate 24,109 of NZ_JBPUGE010000008.1, forward strand.
CGGTGGAAATATCATTCCCCAAGCCCTATATAATCCAACGACTACCTTTACAGGTATCGACCTATCCCCTACTCAGGTAAAGCATGGGAATGAATTAATTGAATCCATGGGGCTAAAAAATATTACATTATTAGAAAAAGATATTATGGATATTGATGATTCATTTGGTACCTTCGATTACATTATCGTCCATGGTATTTGGTCTTGGGTGCCTGATGTGGTAAAAGATAAAATCCTTAATATTTGCAGTCGCAACTTATCTGATCGTGGTATTGCCTATGTTTCATATAATACGTATCCAGGTTGGAAACGGTTAGAGCAATTGCGGGATATTATGTTATATTCTGAAAAACATGCACCTAACGACTCATTACAAGAGCGTACGGTCTACACAAAAAATGTATTAAAACTCATTGCAGAAACAATGAAGCTAGATGAACGTTCCCAACAAATTTCTGATTATAAGATCAAAAACATAAATCGTGTAATCCAATCTAACGATTACTACGTTGGTCATGAATACTTAGAAGCTATTAATGATCCTGTATATGTGTCTGAATTTATTGAGCGTGCTCAACAACAAGGTTGCACTTATATCGGCGACGAAACTTTAAATCGTTCTTTTATCACTTGGCTCGATAGTGATGTAGAAAAAAATATTAGAACATTAGCTAGAGATAGCTACATTGATAAGGAGCAGTACTACGATTATGTGTATGATACTCAGTTCCGCATGGCCCTATTAACAAAGTGTAGCAACGAAGATAAAATTTCCCATGACGAAAGGGTTGAGAAGAAAGTACTAGATACACTATACTTCAACAATGCATTAGATGAAGAGCCTGGTGTTCCTCCAGAGTGGACCAATGTTATGCACATTAGCATTCAAGAATTAATGGATACAAAACGACCATTCAATGTAGCAGATATAATGAAACATATTGAAGAACACCATCCTGATTCTGAAATCGATACTGATGCTATGTATAGACGTTTATTCCATCTTGCTATCGTTGGACATGTCAACACGTATGCTAAAAAGTATGATCAATTACCGTTTGTGGAAAATGAAACCTATATTCCAGAGCATTTCATAAACTATGTATCCACCCTGGTTGAAAAAGGTGGCTATCAATACATGTGCCTTGGCAATATGTATAATCAAATAGACTATTCTGTTGATGAAGGTTTATCGTACGTCATGAAATTGATGGCAAAACCAATTTCTCGTCAAGAATTGATTGATACTATGAACGAAAACATGACCGTTGAAAGAACAAAAGATGATGGCACTAAACACATTGTGTCCTCTGAGCAATATTTAAACGAGTCCATCGCGCACATTCAATCACTAGGTTATTTTGCCAAATAAAAAGAATAGTGAGCCTTATATAACAACAAAAAGGAGTAACTGATATAATCAGTTACTCCTTTTTATATTCACTACTATGCGCCCTCGGGGTGGAGTTGAGGTATGCATAGTAGTTACTTATTAAGTTGTGTGAACACTATCAATTAATAGCATCTTTATTTTTTGTTAACACGAACGCGTTCGATTGTTGGTTCACCTTTAGCATTTTTCGCCACTGTATCAACACGGAACAATGCCATTTCAGGGCTGAATTCAGTTACAAGGCGATCGTTAACTGTTACGCCGTCTTGAATTGCACGGTATACGATTTGAGCAAATTCATAACGTGTTAACATGCGGTCACCACCGAATGTACCATCTGGATAGCCTTCTACAAGACCACGGCGGGATAAATCGCTTACAGCTTCATATGCCCAGTGATTTGTAGGGATATCTGGGAACAATGTTGTGTGATCGGCTTTCATCTTAGTACCAGCAACGCCGTTCAACAATGCAGTCAATTTTTGAATTTGAGCATTTTGTTCAGCTACAGTTTTCTTAAGGGCTAATACTTCTTTGCCAATCGCTACACGAGATTGAGATACACCGCTATGAGCCCCTACTTTCACAGATAAACCAGCATTGAATACTGTTTCATCACTGCCTACAGTAGAACCTACGCTAAGTTGTACGTCTTCGTTAGGACGGTAGAAAGCGCCGATAGCTGCCGCATCACCACTGTGGTAATGACCATAACCTGCAGCGAAGTCCCATTTAGCATCTGGGTCGAAATCAAGTGGATGCAATGCTGCTAACGCTGCTGCACCTGCTACAGATTTATTGACGCGTTTATCCATCTTGGATAAGTCACCTTTGATATTTTTGATATCATTTGTATTTTTAGTGATATTTGTTGTGTTATTTGTAATTTGGTCTGCAATATCGTCTGCAAGAGATACCTTGTAGTCGTGAGTATTACCATTTACAGTTGGTGTTACCTTAATATGGTCACCAGCTGTTACAGTTGTAACACTAGTAGATGCTGCAATTTGATCTTGTACGCGTTTAAGTTGAGATACATTAACCGCATCAGTATCTGCTACACCGGCTTTTACATTGTTAATGATTTGATCGCCAGCGCTGATACCAGTTGTAGTGTAGTAAACTGTTTTGTCCCCTTCACTTGCGTACATACCGTATTTATCGAATTTTGCTTGTTCTAAGGTATCTGTATTTTCGATTTGAACACCCTTAGGTGTAATACCGATATTTTCGCTACCGTTAAAGAAGCGAGCGCTATCTTTATCGATACGAGCACGAACATCGTCAGTTGCTTTACCAAAGTTAACAGAGTTCATCTCTACTAAGTCTTTATTTACAGCTACTTTGTATTCAGCACCGCCGTTTGCATTTGTACCAGCTGTAACAGTTGTATTATCTCCTGCCACTACAGTAGTATGTTTTTTAGCATCTGCCTCAACAGTAGAGATTTTAGTTTCTACCTTTTTTAGTTGTGCTACGTTTACTGCATCAGTATCATTTGTACCAGCTGCAACAGATGTAATTTGACGTGTTACATCATTAGCTACATCGCCAACGGCTACAGCAGATGCTGTCGCTTTCCATGTAGAACTTGTATCAGTAGATGCTGCTTTGGTGCTGATATCATAACCAGCTGCACCTTTATCTACGGTTGCGTTGGATTTATAACCAAGGGCTACACCGCCTTCAACAGAAGCTTTTGCATCATAACCGATTGTTGTTGTATTGGCAACAGATCGAGTTTCGCTAGAAGAAAGACCACCGATAGCAATTGTATTATCAGCAGTTACAATATGGTCATTACCCATCACAATATTATTAGACGCATTAGTAATTGTATTATTGTACCCAGATACCTGATTCAATTTTGCAACATTGCCAGCAGTCCCTGTAATAGTATTATTAACACCTGTCATTGATGTTAATTGTGTATAATCGGCTTTATTACCGCCACCAATAGCTAAGGTTGAACCACCAGATTTATTATCCTTTACTAATTTACGCATATCTTTTGCTAAATCAGTTACCGAGGATGGACCACCAAAAGCAGTTGGTGTTATTGAACTAGCATCTATATCAGTAACAGAGTTAGTAATTTCATTACCTGCACCGAAAATCAAAGAACCATTAGAATTATTGGTTCTATTAGCAGTACCAACAACAGTATTGCTTAATCCAGAATATTTACTAGCTGCTGTAGCGGACTCAATAGAGTTTAAAGAGCCATTAATAGTAGCCCCATAATTTTTAATTGCATTAGCAGAATTATTGCCATCATAATTACTGGAAATAACATTTAAAGCACCTGTAGTAGTTGCGACAGTACCATTGGTAAAGCTATTCGCTCCCACTGTTGTTGAGTATACGCCTAGTCCAGCTTTACGCTTCTCTGCATATGTATCTGTGTTGACAGTGATATCACCAATTTTCCCACGATAATTATGGGACCCGACCATGGTACCACCACTTCTAACATAAGTATTATCGCCTACTGCTACACCAGTAACAACTTTATCTGGTTGTTGTGGAAGACTTCCCAAACCAAAAGTATTAAAAGTAGTTTGATTAAATGCAAAGAATTTGTCTTGTTTCCCAATCGTATTTTCTACATACGCATTCTTACCGACAGCTACTGAGCCGGATTGATCGTAATAACTATGAGTTGTTGCATTTTCGCCGATAACGACATCACCATTAACTTTAGCATAGCCAGACCCGCCAGCATAATTGGTATGTGCACCTTTACCGATAGCAACTACTCCATCTTTTTGAGCACTAGAGCCGGTGCCAATAGCTACGCCACTACCTGCGCCAGCTACATTATCTGCAGCATTAGCTACCATACATAAACTAGATAGCAACACACCGTTAATTAACAAGGTTAATAAACGTTTCCGTTTGTTCATAATTTAGAACCTCCATTTACAAACTACAAAACCTATCATTCTCTCTTTGCATTAAAATTCACTTTTTATTCATGAGTCTTATATGAATATTGTAGCACGTATACGTATTTTGTAAACAGTAATTTATATATCTATTAAGAGAATATAAAAAAGGTAGTTAATCAACTAGGATTAACTACCCTTTTTGAGTAAGAGGAAGGCGAACCTCTTACCATCGCCGCATGATTTAAGTTTGTTATTAAGAGAGAGATTTTGAAGTAAATTCACCACAAAGATTATTGAATCGTTGGAGAGTAACTAAGATGAACGGGCGATCACACGGCATCAAAAATAAGATAATAACTATATAATACATTAACATATAAGCTACATAACGTATTAAATATAAGTTACATAATAAGATATAAGTTACTCATTATAGTAGTATATGTCTACATAATAAGATAATGGCTTTTTATAAAAGCCATTATCTATAAAGAACAATTGATATTAACACTAAATTCCCTTACCTAGAGTATATCACTTATATAGCAACAATAGTAGATGATTTTTCATTTAATTTTCATTAAAATTATATGAATGAAAAAGATAGCATTACTATTCAATTTGTGTATTCAGTTATCAAAATTATTACTCAACAAAAATCGTATTAGTACGTCTTACAAGATTGAGCATTTTATCACGAACCGTTGCAGATTCTTCTAAACGGTGCTTGCCACCATACCAAGCCATTGGAGCGCCTGCTAAGCGGAAGGTAATCTTACCATATACACCGCCAGAGCTGTGTTCCGGTTTGTTATAGCCCATATCGACAGACACACGTGGTGTGAGCTGTAACTCAGAGCCAACGCGCAAACCATTCTTATCGGCCTGACGTTCTTGATTCCAATGGTATCCTTCTACATAAACTCTAGCCCAACGAGCATTTTTGAAAGTCTTACCATATTCAACAGTATAACCATTGGCCACCCGTTCCAAGGTATGTAAATTTACATCTAGGACGCGTTCATCAGAAGCAGAACCGTACCAGTTGAAGCGGAACTCGCTTTCACCAGACATATATTCAAGGCCTGCACTGAGTCGATTATGACGATTCAAGAACCGGTGGTCATAGAATAGATGTGCCCCATAAAGGCGACGATCATCCTTGGAAATACGACGATACCCGACGCCTACGTTGAGGGTTGTCCCTGTGTCTGAGGCACGAGAAATGCGCTGCTGCGTAAACCACACATCACGAGACGAGTTATCGTAATGACCTAAAGGTTGAACAGTCTCCACCGAATAGAGCGGCTTCCACCCTTCTTGGAACTGAAAACTCAATGTAGTGCGTCGCATCCATGGTTTACCTTTAGCACCGTACATCGCATTGGACACATTAGACATTGCCACGGCATTAATGGCGCGGTTCACTGCATCCACATTGCTATACTGCACGGTCTTAGTATCTTGACGATCCATGACGAGCGGACCACCTTGGCCAATCACATGGTCTGGCGTAGCAGCAGGCGTAATGTGAAAGCCTTCAGATGCAGTCTTCATACGCGCTGTTTTTTCATCGGAGTTTACCTTACCCTCAGTATTTACATGAGTCGCAACATCTATATGAGCCGATGCCTTTATAGAACTATCTGTTTTAGTAGACACTACGCCCTTATCTGTATGTAATTGTTGTTTTTCTGCCTCAGCTGTACCCACACAACACAATAGAGCGCTCAAGGCGATACACACAATACGTTTCATTACTCTCTACATTTAAAATTCATGAACAACAAATGAAATATGTATAAGTGTATCTAATAATGTATATGCATGTCAAGACAAGTAGTCACTAGAAACGTATTATTTTACTATTATATGTATATAAAAAAAGAGGTAATAACAATGTTATTACCTCTTTCATATTCTTGAAACCCTATTTTTCATTAAGTTTTTGCACAAGCATATCTACTGTTTCTTGTAGTTTTTTGTTTTGTGCTTCTAGTGTATCTACGCGTTGTTCTAATGCGTTATAGGATGCAGGGGAAATCTTAGCAAGTGTCTTATTTTCACCGAATTTATAGGACACGCCTACATTGGCCATCAAATCACCACTTACAGTTGTACCTGCAGTGAGAAGTAGGTTTTCTTTTGGATAGTAACCTACGCCAAGGGCCAATGCATTTTCGCCTTTATAGTGACCATAGCCACCCATAACTTGAACCTTGTGGTCTGGATCAAATTGTAGTGGATGTAATGCAGCTAGTGCTGCAGCACGAGCATCACCGCGGTTGGATTCTTTTTCCACGTGGCGCACATCGCGGTGCAATACATCAATTTGTTGGTTTGTGCCATATAATTGGGATCCGTTAACTGCATCTGTAGAGTCCGCAGTAATACGACCTGCCGCTACATGAGTAATGGTGCGTTCTTGACCGGCTGCACCAACGGATACAGTAGACACAGGAGCCGTACCAGCGAATTTTTCAGTAACACCATTATTATAAGTATAACTAGGAGTGCTCACTACATCACTACTTTCAGCAGTAGAATTATTACCTAATACAACGGCATTATCTAGCGATGTTTTCACATTATTACCCACTACGAATGTATTATTCGCACTGACTTGGTTATTATTACCCACACTGTAGGAGTTATCCCCCTTAACAGTATCTACATTATATGTACCTACACCAAAGGCGCCAGATTGGTTGCCTTCAATCTTGTTATATGCACCAATAGCGGAGTTCTTATCACCTTTAAAGATAACGCCATGGCCCATACCATAGTTAAAATCACCATTTACAGTAGAGTTAGAACCGATTAATACAGTATTATTCCCCTTACCACCGCCAGCTTGAGATGCACCGAGCCATACGTTTTTATTACCTTCAGAGCCAGCTCCTGCAAAATAACCTACCGCAATTGTATCCGAAATAGTTGAGTTATAACCTGCTGCAAAGTTACCTAAAAAGTTATAGTCACCTTTACCACCTACAAAGCTCTTAGCACCTAATGCTACATTACCGCCACCTTGAGAACCATTCAGGGCAAGACGGCCGATGGCAATATTATTACCCTTTGCATTTGGATCCCCTGTATGGGAATATGGATCGCTGTTAGCCGCCCCAGTTTGACCACCGAGATGTACATTGTCTGAGTTGGTGAAAGATGACCAACCTTGTAGACCAATGTTATAAGTGGCACCACCAGAGGAAACAACAGGAATATCTGCTGCTTGTACCAAGCTAGAAGAAGATATGGTTAAAACTCCGAGTACTGCTAATAATTGTAGTTTCTTTGCGTGATTCATAATCATACGCCTCCCTTGTTATACTACAAAATACTTCCCCTTCATATTACCCTCATGATTACTACGATTAAATTATACTGCTATCGAAAAAATATGTAAATAACATAAATAATAATTCATAAAGGGGCAGATTAACCAATACAATTAACAAACAAGCCCCCGCAGGAATGAATCCTACGGGGGCCATTTGTTTTAGTACGACCTATAGCTTACGAGAAAGAACATAGTATCCAAAAGGATTGTAATTGCTTTGTATCTAGGAGTAATTGCATATACCTGAATACTATTATGTAAATTTATGTATAGTATGTAAGGGCTTACCTATATATAAACAGCTATAAGGTCATGGAATTAGTATAGTACTATTAAAGCCACTATTATGTGATTTATCTCACATTCTCCAGAAATAAAGTAACCATAAAAACTAAAAGAGGCAACGGCTTTTACCGTTACCTCTTTCATAAGTATAAATTTATAATTATACCGATTAGCGGATGCGTTTAACGCGGTTGTTACCATCGCGCATAGCTTGTTGCAAGCTGTAGATTACCATTTCGTTCATGTAGAAACGCAATTCATCGTTAGACATGTTAGCTGTATTCTTTTCAAGAATTGCCAAGATTTGGTTTTCATATTCAGCTTTGTTCATGTCAGACACAGTTGTGTGATTTTCGAAGAATTCTTTGTAATCTAAGTACAAGCGATCTAAAGCTACGCGAGCATAGCTATCTTTTTTATAGCGATGGCTTGTAATGTACCAGTCACGACGAACATTCATGTAGTACAACACGTTATTAGTATAACGTTGTTGGCCAGACATTACGCGATTGTCGTCTTTGATTAAAGCATTGCTCATTCCCAATTGGAATGCTGCAAATTCAGATACTACAGATTTTACCTCTTCGCTAGGTACAGCAAGAGAAATTTCTTGTTGTTCTGCAGTCAAAGGAGCCGCAGGTTGTTCAGGCATCATCAAAGGATCTTGTGCCGCGTGTACTTGGCCAGCAACACATACAGAAGCAATTGCCATAATAGGTAATAATTTAATTAGTTTCATAAGTCTCCTCTCTCGAAGTGCCCTCCCCAGAGCTACTTCATTTATCATGTAATAGATATTATCTCTTGAGGAACTTTTATCCCCATAGAGACCCCCATACTAAGCATGGTAAATTTATTAATACAGTGTGCTTCAATCAATAATGATTCTAGTAGCTTACATTTTCATTAGTATACACGATATATCGTATTTCGTCTATATAGTTTTTCATTAAGGTTAGAAGAAAAATGCATAGGTGGCTATATAGTTAGTTCTATGCTCCATACAATAAAAGCCTCCTAATAATAAAGTCACGACTCTACTATTAGGAGGCTATATATGTTAGCTATTGTACAAAAGATTATTTAATAAATCTACACTTAGAACTTATGTGTGAAACCAGCATTCACGCCCCAGTCTGCTTGGTAGTCACCAGACAAACCTGTAGCAACGTCAGCAAATACGCTATTGTTGCTATTAAAGCCATAACGGCCACCGAAGGCAAATTCAGTCCAAGTGCCTTTGAGATCTTGTTCTGTTAATTTCACAACACTACCGCTAGCGAATGCAGTTTTTACATTGCCTGTGAAAGCATGACCTGCAGCAAAGCGTGTATAGATATTGCCACTACCGAATTGTTTACCCAATTCAAGGCCAAGCTTACCAGAAGTGCTATTCACACCAGATTGGTTAACGGACACATTTCCTACATTGAAGTTACGACCACCGAAGTGTGTGAAGTTCAATTGCGCTTGTGGTTCTACATAGAAACCATTAGCGTATTTCAATGTTTTGCCATAGCGAACACCGATGCTATATGCATTGGATTTTGCATCGCCAGACATAGGGTCACCAATTTCATTACGCGCTGTGAAGTCATTAGATACACGACCTACTTGCGTTTCTACATGTACATATTGATCCTTACCAAGGTCTTTCAAACCATAAGCACCAACAGAGAAGGATTTAACCTTGCCAGAGCCATCGAATACATAGTCTTCAGAACCACGAAGGTAGGATACTTGACCACCTACAGTCCAGCCACGGCTGATTTTAGCATCATAACCACCTTGGATGCGTGTATAATCTGTAGCTGTGTCGATACCACTGCCAGAGTAGCTGTATTTACCACCACCGATGCGAGCCCAAATACCTGTTGGCTCGCCTTGTTGCAATACACGAGGGCGATACATATCGTCAGCTAATGTACGCCAAGCATTGATATTACCTACTACAGCAGAACGAATACCACGCATATGAGGTGTATCGTACGCACCACGAATAACAGGATTAGGATTTACTGGCGTAACTGGCTTA
>NZ_JBPUGE010000008.1:34155-88036 GCF_051549505.1 Veillonella sp. ZSJB6
GGATCCGGAGTTACAGGTGTAACTGGTTTTGGATCTGGAGTTACCGGCGTAACTGGCTTAGGATCTGGAGTTACTGGTGTAACTGGTTTAGGTTCTGGAGTTACTGGCGTAACTGGCTTAGGATCCGGAGTTACAGGTGTAACTGGTTTTGGATCTGGAGTTACCGGCGTAACTGGCTTAGGATCTGGAGTTACTGGCGTAACTGGTTTAGGATCTGGAGTTACCGGTGTAACTGGTTTTGGATCCGGAGTTACTGGTGTAACTGGTTTTGGCTCTGGAGTTGGTGTAGGTTTTGGTTCTGGCACCACATAGGAGCCTTGACCATTACCGTCTTTCCAAGTGATATCCCCTTCTTTTTGATCTGTAGTCAACGCTTTTTTGTAGCTAGACACAATACCTTTAGAAGCAATAGATACTGTACCAGAAAGGTTTCTTTCACCCTTTACATAGTTTTCATAATAGAATTTATGGGCCAAGTTATCTAAAATCTTGTTTACATTACTTTCAGAGGAAGTATCAAGGTGATCACCTGTTACATAGCCATGCACAGCAGAGCCAGTCGCAGCGGATTTCACGATGAAGTTACCACCCTCGATATCAGCCGGATCAAGACCATTTTTCTTGGAGCCTTGTTTAGCGAAATTCAAACCCGTACTATCACTCATGTCATAAATAACGTTGATATGGCCGTCCAATTTATTTACATGAATGTCGCTACGAGAATCTTGTGCAATACGGCTGAACCCTTCACGCGTACGAGTACCTGTGAGGTTGTTAATACTACTGCGTTCCGTTTTACCATCAATTTTGAAAGATTCCAAGCCACCCATGTAATCATGGCTCCACATGCCTCCATCAAAGGTCATGTTGATTTCGCCACCCTTATCCTCTAAGGTGTTCACAGCCTTACCGGAAAATTGGTTAGGGCTATTGTGCGCGCGGCCTAGGCCGATATTGATAACAGATGGTTGCTGTTCTTGATGAGGAGGCATCATTTTATCAGATACCAGCACATCACCTTGCATATTGAACACTTTGTGTTTTACAGTACCCGCATCATCGACACCGAGATTAATTTTACTATTATAAGCAAATGCCACTGGATATGGAGACTTCCATGGCGCAGTAGTCACATCCATAACACCGCCATCTACTTGGATGGAACTGTTATTTAGCATGCCTGTAATGAAAGCTGGTTGACGGTAGCGTTTAGGCAATTGAGATGCATCAGGAGTGTCCAGAGAGCCAATTGTAACTTGACCACCATCAGATGCGACTACACCATTCGCAGTCGTACTACCTGTACTTTCAAATTTACTATCTGCAGTAGTTGCAAAAATACGTCCATCAGAATTAATACCTGCTGCAGCCCATGTACTAGGCATAGCCATCGTAGATGACAATAAGGTCATCATAACAGCAGACAATAAAATCTTATTACTACCTTTCATCCTCTTATACCTCAATAAATACTTCACTTACAATACAATCACATTTGTGAAAGCTCCTTCATACTTGAATATATATCTATGAGTTGATTTATTAGCCTTTATATACGGTAAAAGACAGATATACACGCTCATAATAAAGAAACTTTTTTCTAACACTTTTAAAATATATTTAAAATATTACATCATTTTTAGTGAATTGTAAATGAATTGTACTCATTTATTTTAGAAATAATTAAGTTTTGATATGTATTAGATAAAAATATAGCAAAAGAGGCAACGCTTAATTCGCTGCCTCTTAGTAAATCTGTTGACCAGTATATTAGAATTTATGTGTAAACCCAGCATTTACAGACCAGCCTGCTTTATAGTCGCCAGATAGACCTGTGCTAAGGTCAGCAAAGATACTGTTATTAGCATTGAATCCATAGCGACCACCGAATGCTAGATCGGTCCAAGTGCCTTTAAGATCTTGTTTTGTATATTTTGTAGTATTGCCTGTTGTGTACGCTGTATTTACAGTACCAGAGAAGGCATGGTTTACACCAACGCGAGTATAGATGTTGCCTGCACCGAATGTTTTACCGATTTCAAGGCCAAGTCCCCCTGCTGTGCTGCTCACACCAGATTCGTTGACATGCATACGACCCGCATCAAAGCTATCCCCACCGAAGTGAGTGTAGCTCAATTGTGCTTGTGGCTCGATATACGTGCCATTTTGGAATTTCACAGTTTTACCATAGCGCGCGCCAATTGTATAGGCATTCGCTTTAGCATCACCAGAAATGCTTTCACCAATTTCATTGCGAGCTGTGAAAGCATTAGAAACGCGACCTACTTGGGATTCAAGGTGAATGTATTGGTCTTTACCAAGATCTTTCACACCGTACGCACCTACAGCAAAGGCTTTTTCCTTACCAGTGCCATTGAATACGTAGTCATCGTTGCCACGAAGGTAGGATACTTGACCACCTACAGTCCAGCCGCTACCTGTTTTAGCATCGTAACCACCTTGAATGCGTGTATACGTTGTATCTGTGTCGATACCTTTTGCATTGAAGCTGTATTTACCACCCCCAACGCGAGCCCAAATGCCTGTTGGTTCGCCTTGTTGCAATACGCGTGGACGATACATATTATCTGTTAATGCTCTCCAACCATTGATATTGCTCATAATAGCAGAACGGGCACCGCGCATATGAGGTGTATCAAAATCACCCATGATAACATGAATGTGAGAATTACGCTCTGGCGCTGGAGTTGGTTTCACTTCTGGTTTAGGAGTTGGTTTTGGTACTGGCTTAACCTCAGGTTTTGGCGTTGGTTTAACCTCTGGTTTAGGAGTCGGAGTTGGTACCGGCTTAACCTCAGGTGTTGGCGTTGGTTTTACTTCTGGCTTAGGTATTGGCTTAGGTTGAGGTTTTGGTACAGGTTTATTTTCACCATATACGTATTTACCTTGACCATCTTTATCCGTTTGCCATGTAATATCACCTTCTTTAGCATGACCAGATGTAATTACTGTAAAACGACCAGATTCAGAACCATCAGATGCAATAGCTACTGTACCTTGAAGGTTTCTTTCACCATTAACATAGTTATGATAGTACATCTTGTGAGCCAAGTTATCTAAAATCTTGTTCACATTAGCCTCAGAGGACATATCTAGGCCTCGTTGAGTAGTGTACACATGAGCCGCTGCACCAGGAGCTGCACTTGTAATATGAATATCACCACCCCAGAAGGAATCTGGAGTCAAACCATTATAGGTTGTAGTCGGTGGTTTATAATCTGGATCCTCAGTATCGCCACCTTCATCATTAGGGTCGTAAATAAAGTTTACATGACCTTCCAGCTTATCTACATAGAGCTTATTATGCTCACTTTGGGTTACCATATTCGCATAGTTGCGATTCTTGGAACCTACAAGTCGATGTACATGGCTAGGTTGCGTACCACCATCTAATGTTCCTTCATGCAAGCCGCCTTGATAGAAAAGCTCCCAAGAACCATAGTCGCCAAGGAATACATTGATATGACTTGGATGCTTTGCATCTTTATCTGCTAGATTAAAAGCTAAGCCATCCCAAAGAGATTCTTTGCCAATGATACCAATATTGATTTCAGACGCATGGTTTGGGTCGCTTTTAACGATAACATCACCTACTAAAGACAAGTCATTGCCAGTAAAATTACCTTTATTGCCGTCTACACCAATATTAACGGTGCCACCTTGAGCCACTGCAATAGGAGTGCTTACATTTTGAACATCATAAACACCTTCCTTAAGGCTAACTGTACTGCCACCTTTACTGCTGATAAAAGGCTTGTTATTATAGCCAATATTAGCAACAGCTTTATCAATACTAACTGTACTACCAGTATCTGCTTCAATCGTAGATATGTAGTTTGTCATTTCGCCAGCCTTAAACTTCCCACCGTTGTTTGCCGTAATATTTGCACCATTAGGTGTAGTAACTAATGTACTCCCCGCCATTGCATAGGGCACTACAGAGCTAGCAATTGTCAGAGCAATCGCTAAAGATAGGTTTGCTTTATACACACGTTTCATAAAAACCCTCTCTCATTTACATACTATAAACTATTATTAAATAATTTAATTATATTTAATAATTATATTCTTGTAAATATGAGGGAAATTTGCCACATAACTATAAAATTATCACAAGTAAAAAAAAGCAGTAATTATAGTTACTGCTAACGTATACGTATATATATTTTTGTATATTTCTATAAATAGATTCTTATTGATTCGCTTATATGGAGCCTTTATCGCACTTGTGGCGCTTATTTGTCTTGGAAAAGACAAATAGCCCTTCGTTATCCCTAGATAATTAGGTAACTGAAAGGCCATTTCATCAATTATTTATTCTCTTGAGATGAGCCCGACGGATCTACTCGCTTGGCTATCTATTTATATTATAGGGTTAATCTTATATATCGTCAAATACGGATAAACGATACTATAGTACACTTATACAGACCAAAAGGCAGCGATCGAATCGCTGCCTTTATTCTTTATCTACGTGCCACACGCATAGCGGCCATCATACCTGGAGATTTCCATACAGATTGGCCATTGTCTGAAACGAGTTTGTTGTTATAGTAGAATACATCTGCATTGTAATAGTTACTATCGCTAGATGATACCTTATAGCTAAGGCCAGATGTAGTGTACACCGTAAAGTTGAGTACATCCCCTACTCTCTTCACAGAGTCTTGGTCTACATACCAGCTATTACCATTATAGGTTGTAGCATACACATCTGTACGAGCTTCTACATCATGTGTATTAATACCGATCAACACGAGTAGAGCTGCTAACATATATAAGAATTTACGCATTAGAATTACCTCCGTTTTATCGTTGGAATACTTGTTTATTATACCAAAAAACGGTGAAATTCGCATTAAAATGGCAACTTCTGAGCCAACTACTATCGGCTGCTCAATATACAATACAATACGTTTCATAACAGATTTGTTATATAAGAGAACATTCAATCCCTATTTCTTATCTTCGTATATCTAATAAAGATATTATAGGTTGATCTAAATTTAGTATCCCATCAATTTGATTTCTACATAAAAGAAGGTATCAACTGCCGTTGATACCTTCTTTTAATTCCACTATATAGTTATTAAGAATTATCTTAATATACTAGTTCTCCATTAAATGTACGATATTCATCACCAATTTTTGTTAAATCCTTTACAAGTAATCTAGAAGTTTGATGATCTAACTTCATAACTAATGTATGTCCAATAGATTTAGCCTTATGTATTACTTCACCAAGAAAATTAACAATGTTAAAGAATATCTCCTGAGGAGTACAATCTAAACATTTTAATAAAGAATCATCTTCCTTTAATCTAATACTATATACAGTTTCTCGATCGTCTTCCAACGTAAAATTCAATAAAACAGAAGTTGTCTCTACATCATAATCCAAATGATATGTATTAAGACGACCGCGCACTATAGCTTTATTATCATCTAAAATATTTGTAATTTCAAGCTCTATAGGCCTATTCTTATCAACTGAAAGTACATATTTTTTCATAATTAAAATCTCCCAAACCAATATATTAACTAATGTAGTCCCCTAGAAATGAATACTCCCAATATATTCATTCTATAATATTTTGCTATACAAATTATAACTAATTATGAGATAGAAAAGCCATAAACTATATATCAAATATATTCGATATATTTTAAATATTAGTTACAATATACACATTATACTTTATTTAGAATAACCCCCTATTCTCTGGTTATATCATTATGCTCATAAAATTTAATATAACAAATCAAAATCCCTACAAGAATTGGATAAGCCAATATAAATTCATTACTCATAAAGCATGCAATTTGCCCAAAGAATGCTACCAATAGGTAAACTAATGTAGGGTTATTAATATACTTTTTAATCTTATATGTTCTATATAAAATATATAAAATTGGGGTAATAAACAAGATTTCCCCTATCAACCCAAACCATGCCAATATAGCTGCAAACTCATTAAGTACTGGATACTCAAATGCTAAAAAGCCTTTTTGTAATACGTCTTCTGTCCAACGTTTGACTTCTCCACTATCTTTAGCAAAATCAGGGAATTTATCAACCATATAGCTTGAGTGCAATCCTCTACCAACACCAAAGGCTAGATGATCTAGACCAACGTTAAACATAGCTACTGTATTACCAAATCTAGCTGAATTGGATCTAGAACTGGTATTGCTGACTGACTTAACATTGCTATCAATATACTTATCTAGAGCCTTTTCTACAGATATAGCCTGAGGTGTTTCTTTGGTAGTATTCGTTTGAGAAATACTAGCCTTAATTATAGGGCTTACTACGGAATCACCAACAATAGCAAAAGAATAACTTAGAACACTAAGTCCAATTGTAAATAGACATAGTTTCCACCAAGATTTATATCTAAATATTAGACTTAATACAATAAACGCAACCAGTTCGAATAGATAAACAACAACACCTGTTCGAGCCCTAGTTAAGAAAATCATGACAACTAAGAGAAATGCTAATATAATATCAAGTTTATTCTTAGAATTTACATAATGAATACCTAATAATGGTGCCAAAAACACCGCAATCATACTAAAATAGGATGGTTCTAACGCAAGGCTTCTAAGTTGACCTGGCCATAATTCCGGAGGCCACCACCCACTTTGTACAACAGGATCATATAAGCTATTATTAATAGTTACTAATATACTAGCCAAGTAATCTGAACCACTCCATAGCCAAGAAACCTCTATAATGGAGTAAGCTATACATAGTATTGTTAATATCCTTGCAGCATTAACAATAGTATCAAGACCTTTTTTACAATCATCTTTATATAGATTAAAAATGATTAAGAATAGCCCAATTAAGGGGAATATAAAGTTTCTAAACAGATACCAAACTAGTGATACCATTAACTTTACTTGTAGGATAAATTCATTACCTACAAACGAAGGAAATAGCGCATATAGTTTTTGGACAACAGATGTATTGATTAAATACGTGTAAATAACAGTATCATAAAAAGGAAAAGAAAATACCCCTAAAATGGTACAAAAAACAATCCAAGCAACAGATATTGTAAAATACGGTTTAAAGGGAAACTCTGTCTTCTTGTTCCATATGCTATATACAAGAAATAGTAAAATGGAAAAGAACAAAAATACCATCGACAGATTATTTCCCATGGAAAATAAGGTATACCGATCTGGTATCCGCATCAGTGGTAATGAAATTATCATTGCACAAAGCAATAACTCTTGAATTTTATAATATGCTGTACTAATCATATTAAAACAAACCTCTCAAATCTCTCAAACTATTTAAACCTATTGGAAGAGTTGTTTCCTTAATAAGCCTCCCATAATAATCATAATTAAAAATTCTGTTAATAACATTGTCATTGCTACCCCTTTAGCCCCCCACAAATAACACAATGGGAATATAGATAACAAGCTAAAGAATGCTGCCAATACTAGAGTTCGGCTATATGCACTATTCATATTGAGTGGTAGCATCGTTTCTTCACCAAATACAGTACTAATAGCAACAGCTAAAGGAACAAATGACAAAATTCGTAATACGTCAACAGTTAAATTATAATCCGCTCCGAACAATAGCTTGACTATAGTATCTGAGAAGAAAAATAAAGACGTACAGCCAACAAGTCCTACAACCAAATACAAGAATATTTGTTTCTTTATAAATTGTAATCCCTTAGAAATATCATCCTTCATCATCTTACTTATAAATGGATATATGGCGTCACTTACAGCATATATACCTCTACGAACACAGGTAATTAATTTATCAGCAGCACTATAGTAACCAACGATAACATTATTCGTAAGCATCCCCAATACCACTACATTAGTTGCAGTATATAAATTAACTGCCAACGAGGATACGAATATAGACCATCCTTCTTTATAAGAATTAATAATTTCACCCATAGGTGGTAATTTGAATAATCCAGTATAGTGTTTTCTTAACCACACTATTGAAAAAATACCTGCAATTAATGGAGTACAAGCCTGTAAGAATGCAGCAAGTATATAATCCTCTGGAGATTTTACAAGTAAAAATATACCAAGCATCGTACAGATACGACCACTCATATTTAATATGGTAATATACCGCATCTTCTGTATGCCCTGGAAAAACCATACAGGAAATAAAACATTGCCTATAATTCCACAGTACATAACCTGAAACAATAATATATCAATCGTATTCCCTAGGAATATGCGTTGCAAATTATAAATAGCAAAAAATACGGCCGTAACAAATATTAATATACATACTTTTCCATAAAAATATTTGGCAAATAGAGATCCTATCTTCTGTTCTTCAGCCTGTGCTATTGCCTTTGGAGCCGTTAAGGAGTACCCAAAATCAACAAAGATTCGGAAATATTCCATAATACCTTGCATAAATGCAATCATTCCAAAATGCAAAGGTCCTAATACGCGAATTAAATATGGTACCAAAATAAAAGCGAGTACATACTCTAAGGCGCGTAGGGTTAGTAGAGAAAATATATTCTCTATTAATACGGAGTAACTCTTCCTCACATTACTTTTCCTCTATCATTAATATCTATCAAACCTTACTAACCATGCTTTCATAATTAGAGAAAATCCCATAGTATTATCAATTAAAAATATAAAGATAATCTCTATGGGTTTTAATCATATGTTACATACAACCGTATAAATATGGTTATGATTCATATTCAATAATACAATTTAACCAATACCCTCTTTATATGTTGTTTGCACTTCCATAATGGGTTATGGCTAGTATCAGCCGTATGATCTAAGACATAGTGCTTATATTGAGTGAGTAAATCTTTATACTCTGTCTTACATTTATTAACATGAACTCTACGAGATAATTCCACATAGGAATTTAATAGATACAATTGTAGCTCGTTCTCTACACTACTACAGTGATTCATAAGATAATCATTCATATGCATATGGGACTCTACTGTATCCGTCATAAAACGTCTACTAAAGTTAGCCATTATACTACCAGCGCGTTGAACATAATAATAGAGTGGTTCATTGATTGTCACTACAGTCTGACAATTCAAGAATATCTTAAAAATAGTGAAGTTTTCTTCTTGAATACGTCCCTTAGGAAAACGAACTGGTACTATTCCATTAAATACTTCTGATTTAAAAATCTTATTCCATACAACATTGAGATCGAATGGTTCCGTTTTTAGCAGATAATATCGCAACATATCCATGCCTGTAAAAGTTCTTTTATCATCTTGAACAGACATAGTATGTATACTAATATCATCATCACCTCTATAGATATAATAATTACAAGATACCATATCAGCATGTGTACTATTCGCAATAGTACACAATCTTTCACACATTGTATTTTCTATAAAATCATCACTATCAACGAATAAAATATAGTCTCCTGTAACATGGTCTAAACCATAATTACGAGCATCGGAAATCCCTCCATTTTCTTTATGAAAGACCTTAATCCGTTTATCTTTCGCCGCATAAGAATCTGCAATAGAACCGCTGCGATCAGTTGCTCCATCATCGACTAAAATAATTTCTAAATTTTGATAAGTTTGATTAAGTATTGATTGAATACATTTATCAACATACTGCTCAACATTATAAATGGGAACAATAATAGAAAGTAACGGCTCCATATACTTAATCCTTTCGATCTATCTTATATGCAACAATATTATGTCCACAGCGTTGATCCTCAGGAGGCATCTGCATATAGTCATCATACATATTATCTAGATATTGTCTCCAACAGGACATAACAGAAAATAATTGATCTTCAAACTCAATAGTAGTCATCTTCTCAAAGTCCTGTTTAGGCAATCGTTCCTTTACACCTTCACCCCAGGCAATTACACCAACATACTCTGATTTAGTATAGTCATAAGATTTAGCCAAACAATCCATAATATCGATACAACGTTGTTTACCAAATAAACGACACAATGGAACAATAACTAATTTACCTAAAGCATGAATAAGAGATTTCCCCTTAAACAGTTTAGCGCTAGCTAATGTAAGTATTTTTTGATAAAAAATCGATTTATCATAAATCTCTTTCATAATGGACATATCTTCACTAAATCCATCAACAGGAAAAATATCTATCCATAAATACTTGCTACGTAATGTATTAGAATATGTATTTTCACAAGGAATATTTTTATTGATGATAGCTGCATAGGTTGCATCTAAGCTATGATTGATAGGATTTGCGATTAACTCTAATCCATCATGATCATAATGCTCTTTTAACGTTAATAATCGTTCGTAATCAGGTCTTGGCATGCAAACATCAATATCATCATCCCAAGGTATAAACCCTTTATGTCGAGCTGCACCTATTAATGTGCCATAACATAAACTATATTTTAAATTATATTTTTTGCAAAATTTGTCAAAATCCTTGAGAAGATTCAACTCTTCTAGCTGAACCTCTCGTAAAGATAATTGTTGCATACTCACTCAATCCCATACTAAATAACGGTAACATTTGTATTAGATACAAATTTATTGAGGACGCGTACCTCTTCAATCATATCTTGATGACTCATCAAGAAGCTTTCAGAGTCCTCTCTAATACATTTTAAGAACTCAACGATTTCATATCGTAAGCCTTCACCTTCAAACTTATAGAAGTATTTTTGGTTTAAGTTCACATCTTCAAAACGCAATTCAAAGAATTCTGTTTTCCACCAAGGCGCTGGTACATAAATATATCCTTTAGAACCAGATATAACTAAATCTCCCTCTGCCTTAGCATTGATTGCCACAGTAGCGGAGGCCATAGCATCATCATAAAGAAAATTAATCTTTGATAAAATATCGACATCGTCAACCTTATGACTTATAAAATCAACGCGATTATAATCAAATCCTAGGAGTTTAAAGATAGCTAATAATGGATAGGATGCTAAGGATAAAATACTACCACCAGCTATTCTAATTTGATTAGCCAAATCTTCCCCCAAAACTTGTGTAAAATTAGCTTCTACATTAAAGATTTTACCAATTTTTCCACTACGAGCCATGGCAATTAACTTATTAAATGCAGGACTATAAGCTGTTTTCAAGCCTTCCATCAATACTAAGTTGGAAGATTTCGCCAAGTCCATTAAGCGTAATGTTTCATCAAGGTCACTACTAAATGGGAATTCTGTTAATACATGTTTTTTGGCTTGTAGTGCTTTTTCGATATAAGCACCACGTTTGGATAAAGGCATATTAATATATACTGCATCTACTTTATCCAGCAATTCTTCAGATGAACCAAATTGTTCTAAATTATTAAATTGATGTGATTTATAGATAGTATCAACCGACTCTGCCTCTGTGTACCCACCAATAATATCAATGCCACTAACAAATTTAGACTCATCCAAAAATCTATCTAATATAACTTCATTACCAATGATACCAAGTCTAATATTCTCAGAATTTCTAATCTGCGTACTTGAAATACCTTGTGTTCTTGGTAAGTAAACTACCTTGCAATACTCATTTAAATAGTCAAAATAGCCTTCCCAATCAGATCCAACGGTAAATATATCTACATTAAATCGTTTGATATCATCTATTTTTTGGCCAAAATATTCTTCTACTACAATTTCATCTGCGAAACCTGTAGCACGCACATTATCAATGCGCGTCATTAAAGAATCACGAACATTAAATTTACCTCTAGATTTATCAAAATAGTCAGACGTAACCCCAACAATTAGGTAATCACCTAATGCCTTTGCATTCTTTAATAGATTGTAATGTCCCTCATGAAACAAATCGTATGTTCCATATGTTATCACTTTTACCATATTATTTACCTGTAATCTCTTTAATGACTGATTTCATTGTTTCTACGAGCATTTTATTATCCTCAATGGTTGTATCACCAATATGAGCAACGCGTAGAACGTATTCTTCATTAACCCCACCCGTAGGATTTACAAAAATATCATATTTGTCCTTCAAAATTGTAAATACATCTTTAGCAATTGGTTGTTCAAAACGGATAGGCGTAACCGCATTACTGATGCTGAAGGCAGGAAGAGATACTGGTAATTCTTTAATTCTATTTCTGAAATCTTTCGCCACACTATCAATACGAGCTAAATAATTTTCAAAACCTTCCTCTTCAATCAGATGTAATGCTTTATTCATTTCTAAACATACCCCAACAGCAGGTGTGAATGGTGTTTGACCTCTTGTAAAGTTTTTTACATATTGGTTGAAATCAAAGTAAAGATTCTTAATATGATTATTTTTTACACGTTCTTCATATAATCTATCACTAATTACAATAGGGGATATACCTGGTGCAATACAAAGACCTTTTTGGGAACTCAAAATAGTAACATCAATATTATTACCAGCCATATCATAATGATCAATTAAGAACGAACTAATCGCATCAATTACCAAGTATGCTTCTTTCTTTTTAGCAAAGTTGCTTAATAAATTAATATCATATAACTGTGCGGTCGAAGTTTCATCAATATTAGCAATAACAAATGTAAATGATTGTTCTTCTACGGCAGCAAAGTGTTTTGCGGTTAGCTCCTCACCCTCGTCTAATTTAATCACAGTATGAGGTATCTCGTGGAGTTCACATAAATCGACGAAACGTTGACCAAAAGTACCACCATTAATAACTAACACATGGTCTGTTTCATTCATACAATTCATAATAGTAGCTTCTAATGCACCCGTACCAGAAGCTGTTAAGTAGATGGATTTATAGCTTTCTGGTGCATTCATAAATTTTTTGAGCAGTCTATCTGAATCTAACATAACTTCAGAAAATTCTGTTGTTCTAAAATAAGGAACTTGTTGATGTCTTACATCAAGAATTTCCTGTCTCATTTGAGTTGGTCCTACTGTAAATAGTTTCATAATATAATCCCCTCTTATTATTTCCAATACACTCTATAGTTATGATGCGGTACCTGTCGATCTTTAGGTGGTGCTTCCATATAATTATTGTACAAATGACTTAAATAGAAATCGCTATCTGTAAGTCCCCAAAACTCAGTATCCTCAAAAGGATATAAACTTCTATTATCAAACAAAGTTTTTTCGTATACTTCCCGTTTATTACCACTCGCACAATCGACGAGAACACTTATGTAGTTCGAATTGGAAAATGGATACTGTTGGGCATCTTGATTAATCTTTTTGATTAAACTTGTAGTTGGTAAAAAATGCATTAAACTAATAGCACCAAATTTTAAGAATGTACGAACATAACCTTTTAACTTTGCAAAGCTACCTTTAGAGTCTACATAACGATTACTGAATGTAAACTTCATAGAAGACCCATGAAATAACAAGTTTAAAAATTGTTGATGTCTAAATATTTTTTGTTGTGCCTGTGTTTCATCCGGTAACCCATCAATTGGGAAAATATCTATAAATACACCTGCTTTATCAAAATTACGCCATAATGTATTATCAATCATAACCGTTTCTTGATCGAATACCTTAGCCATTGTATAGGTATAAGTATCATCATTTTCAATAGAAAACACTTGATATCTTGAGTTATGCTCATTATATGTCTTAATAAAGCGATTATAATCATCCCGTGGCATCATGATATCAATATCATCATCCCATGGAATAAAACCTTTATGTCTAACGGCTCCCAACATTGTTCCATACGCTAATACATATCGAATATCATGTGTATCACAAAAATGTGCCACATCTTTTAAAATATCTAAAGCGACACTCTTAATCTCCGAAAATCCAATTTCTCTCATCAAAAAAATTCCTCCATAATACAAATAGGTCTATTATTTAAAGAATTTTCTTTTCAAGAATAATCCACCTTTTTTAATCCAGTTTTGTGGCTCCATAAAGGATACATTTTGTTCTTTATAGTTAATGTTATTGGCCTCAAGCCATACGTCGAGCAAGATTTCGCTTACGAAACCATAGATGCGCGCTTCGTATGTATCATAATCGGAAATATCGACGCGATGTTCAATCTCTTCCAAGATGGAGAACATCCACTCGCAGTATTGATCAAATAGGTCGCGGCGCATAACAAACATATTGAACATGTGCGCCCATGTGCGATTACAAACCTTTGTGAAAGCAGCGCTATATTCTGGATATTTTTCAGCGATGATTTGCTCTGCCGCATCAAGGCCGTCGCTGTGATGGGCATGATTATAGTGAGAACGGTTAGATTCAATATAATATTTGCGTTTATCCGCCACGACTACAGGATACTTTGAAAGTAGTTGTTCCCATTCCTGACTTGTAAGGATTTGATTCTTTTTATCCTCTACGGAACGCACCTCTTTGCGCGTAAAGTAACGTCTATAATGGACGAGACCGATATAGTCCGCATCAAGGTTTTTCCAAGCCCAATAAAGGCCTGTTAATTCGCAGTAATTTGCATTTTTTGAGGAAATATTATCCCCTGTATGATCGCCAGTATAACCAATATCAGCCTTGCCCTCTCTACCTACATGGATTGGCATGTATACGGAGTCCTCTGGCATCCAATATTGCTTATGTGTAGCTACTAAAATCTTAATATTCACTAGTACTCTCCTACATGAGTGTTGTCTCTCAAGTCTATCTACTTACCATATGAAAACTTGTTTAAGCTAACTCTTTTTCTACTAATGCCAAAGCGCTAGCAATAACCTTATCCATATCGTAATATTTATATTCCCCTAAACGACCACCAAAGATAACATTGGAAATCGTTTCAGCCTTTTTAACATATGTTGCGTAAAGATCTAAATTCTTTACATCATTCACTGGATAATAAGCCTCTTCGCCAATTTTCCAGTCTTTTGGATATTCTTTTGTTACATATGTAACAGGTTGTGTACCAAATTCAAAATGCTTATGTTCAATAATGCGAGTATACGGAATGTCCCCTTCCGTATAGTTCACAACGGCAACACCTTGATGGTTTTCCTCTTCAAGACGTTCAGTTTCAAAGTGAAGACCGCGATATTCCAATACACCTTCAGAGTAATCAAAATACTCATCAATAGGACCTGTATAGATGATTGTATCTGCCAAGGCTTCATATTCATCGCGATGTTTGAGGAAGTCTACACCTAAACGAACTTCAATACCCTCTAACATGCGTTCAATCATCTTCGTATAACCGCCCATAGGAATGCCTTGGAAACGGTCATTAAAGTAATTGTTATCGTAGGTATAACGAACTGGTAAGCGTTTAATAATAAAAGCTGGCAATTCTGTACATTTACGGCCCCATTGTTTTTCTGTATACCCTTTGATGAGCTTTTCGTAAATATCTGTACCTACAAGGCTAATAGCTTGCTCTTCTAGGTTCTTAGGTTCACTTGTAATAGCAGATCGTTGCTTGGTAATGATGTCCTGTGCCTCTTTAGGAGTTCGAATATTCCACATTTTGGAGAAGGTATTCATATTAAAAGGCAAGTTATACATTTCACCTTTATAATTTGCTACAGGGCTATTTACATAGTGATTGAACTCAGCAAATTGATTCACATAATCCCACACATGCTTTAAGGATGTATGGAAAATATGCGCACCATACACGTGAATGTTAATATCGTCTTTGCTTTCACAATACAGATTACCTGCTATATGATTACGACGATCGATAACAAGTACAGATTTACCACGCTTGTGCGCCTCATGGGCAAATACAGCACCAAATGGGCCCGCCCCAACTACTAAATAATCAAATTGTTTTTTCATATGTATATCCTTATTTTTTCATACCAAGACATAGCAATCGTGAATAATGATTTTTTCTTAATATATAACCTATCAAGATAGATAGAATTGTAGATGCTAGGAAGCACACAATAAAAGCTTCATAATACAATCCTAATTTAGACCAAAGTACAATTCTGAATGGAATCTTAACGATATCACTAAAGATATAAACATCCATTGAGACAGTGCCTAAAAAGATTAATAGTGTTTTATATAATCCGATTCTAGATGAGATTTGGTTAGCTATGTAGTATGTAATAGTAATGCCCGAAACTGCTGTTACAAGAGTAAGTATTTTAAACATATTAATATCATGTAACAATGCATAATTACCTACACCAAAAATCACCATAGATATAAGGGCTATTCCTGCGGACTTCATATAATCCAATAGCGCATATTTCTTTATATATAATCCCAAGATAAAGAAGAATTGGAAGTACAATATCTCCGATACCATAGCTACAGAAAAGATATTTAATACATCAGATAGCATTCCAATAAGGAAAGATCCAATTAGTAAACCTAAATTTACACGTTTAACCAATAAGGCAATCAAGATTGAAATGAAGAACAAACAATATAAAAACCATAGTTCTCCATCAGGATTGATACCTATTAATATTTTCCATATATCTTGTGGATATATCTGCTGATTTGCAAATTTTGATAAAGCTAATTTGAAAGGGAAATACAATAAACCAATAGTAAAATAAGGAACCATTAACCGTATACTTTTATCTTTTACAAATTTCTGGAAGCCCTCTTTCAAAGGTATATGCATAAAGTAGCCAGCGACAAAGAAAAAAACAGGCATATGGAAGCTATAAATTATTGTCCGCATCAAATATAAAGGATAACTAGCAATACCACTAGCACTTGCTTGGTCTGGAACAGAATGCCCTAAAACAACAAGCAAAATTGCAATCCCCTTCATAATATCAAAACTACTATCCCTCATAATACCGACTAATAAGCCCCTTTCGATTTAACGACAGCCAACACAGTTTTCAAAAGATATACTATATCGATCCACACGGACCAGTTATGAACATACCAAGAGTCCATTAACACCCGTTCTTCATAGGTAGTATCGCTACGACCGCTAACTTGCCATACACCAGTAATTCCTGGTGGTACAAGGTAAAAGTCGTTGATATAGTCGCCGTATTTTACGATTTCATCGCGCACGATAGGACGAGGACCTACGAGGCTCATATCACCAACGAGAACATTCCACAATTGTGGCAATTCATCAAGACTCGTTTTACGAAGGAATTTACCAATACGAGTAACACGAGGATCATCTTTTAATTTGAAATCCCGTTCCCATTCCTCACGAGCTGCAGGATTTTCTTTCAAATATACCTCTAATGCCTCTTGTGCATTCGGCACCATGGAGCGGAATTTATAGCATGGGAACTCTTTACCACCTTGACCAACACGCTTATGACCAAATACGATAGGCCCTGGAGAATCTAGATAAATCAGTACGGCTACAATGGCTAAAATTGGCAAAATCAAGAGGCCCCCACATACGGTAGCTACAATATCAAATATGCGCTTCATAATGCGGTTAGACTTGCGAGCCAAGTTATTTTGTACGC
Source organism: Veillonella sp. ZSJB6 (assembly GCF_051549505.1). Lineage (NCBI taxonomy): Bacteria > Bacillati > Bacillota > Negativicutes > Veillonellales > Veillonellaceae > Veillonella > Veillonella sp. ZSJB6. The sequence continues at coordinate 51,555 of NZ_JBPUGE010000008.1, forward strand.
GCAATACAACGGCTTGCTCTTCCATCATGCCCCGAGCCGTGATATTACTTGTAGGCAAACCAAATAATTCAGGCACAAAGGCTACTCGTTTTACCAATAATTGCAATCGATTGATCAAAGATACTAACTTTTTAGGTTCTAACCCTGGTGCACAAATAAGAACTGTTTGTACACCTGTATCTTTGATAACATGTTCAACATCGGAAAAAGCACCTAAACATGGATATTCTTTAGCAATAGTAGAAGATTTAGGATTATCATCTACATAACCAATAATCTTGTACGTAGCAATAGGCATGCGATCTAAGGATTTCTTTACGAGCTCTGCTGTTTTACCTGCACCAACTAATAAAACTGGTATCGTTAAATATCCCGCCTTAGAAAGAATCTTGCCTACAATAAAACGGAAGCTAAAGATAAAGAGCAACATGAATAAGTAAGCAAAGACAACAAATAATCGGGATACATCGTTGATTACGTGTCCTGTGTACATGAGCACAATAGATACAACTACGCCAATAGTGATGCTACGGAATAAGTTCTTCATAGTATCCCAATAAGGAGATACAACAGAATAGGTATTATTGAGTAGCAATATAGCTAAAAATACGAAAGGTATAACGCCATATACATAGATTTCATCTACCTTAAAATGTGGACTTACCGGTAAAAACGGTAAATTTAACCGCAAATGATAAGCTGCTAATGTGCCTAGCACAATAGAAATATAATCAGCTATAAGCACTATAAATTTGCTAACAAGCAACTTGTTGTGATTATTATATCCATAACTATTCATACTAATACCCCAAACTATAAAAAAAGGTTGTTTTCTCAATACAATTTTCAAGAAAACAACCTCTAAAACATACGAATACAATGTACCAATATTTACTTATATTGTATCATATTCAAAAGTTTAAAACTATGAAAAACCATAGATTTTAGCTATCTTTTATGTAGTTTTTTGGAGATTCTCAGTCTATTTAAATCAGACGTAAAAATCAATTAAATAATGCGTAAATATTTTCTAAATAACCTTGTAATTCTCATTTATTTTCAATTGAATCATGATACCCATAACAATCCAAAATATGCGAATGCCCGATGAATTTCCCCATGTATAATCAACTGATCCAAATAGGAATAAGTAACTAATTAAACCTACAAGGATTGATAAATCATAAGGGTTTCTTGTCTTCACATAGTGTTTCAACGATTTACAGAACATAAAAATTGAGAATCCTAAGAAACCAACGAGGCCTAATAGACCAGATTCAGAGGCTATTTGCAATAAATTATTATGAGAATGGCCTAAATCTTGAGTTTCTTGTTTTAATTTATAGTGCTCTCGATATGTTTTTTGCCATAATCCAGGACCAACACCTGTTACAGGGTGGTCCATAATCATTTGCTTATCTGCTTCCCATACATAGATACGGCCCAAATTTGAACCATCTGTGCTTATATTAAAAGTACTTTCAAAACGAGCTACATAGGCTTGATTGCTACTAAATGCATATCCTATACCTACAACAGCTACAAGTAGTACTAATACATAGCGAATATTTACAAAGCAATAGCGCAATGTAATGAGCGCACCATTAATGCCATTAAATAACCAGGAACCACGGCTTTGGTTCCCCCACATGCCTAATAGCATGCCAAACAAAGAAAATACAGCAGATTTTCTTACATACGAAGGAAATCTCTTATCATAGGCAGCAATTAATGCTAATGGAAAAGCCAATGTTAACAACATGGCTAGTCCCATCATAGAGCCGTGTATAACACCACCTGCACGACCTCCTGGTCCTAAGTTATAGCCCAGTAAATATTGTGTAAAGGCCGATATAGCATCGATGCCCATATACACAAAAAATACTGATAATATGGCGTATAATTTGCGAGAACTCTTAATACATAGCAGAATTGGGACGATGACTAATACCTTCCAAACCCAAATATTAAAGAAATATTTTGTGGTCACCGCTATATCATTACTAATTAATGCGGACGGCAATACGCATAGTAACATGCCTAAATAAGCCCATCCATATTGGCGTATCGATTGTGGTATGGAGATTTCATGTCGCCTATACCAACAAGTTATTAAGGTCATCAATATAATGAGGCCATATAGTAAATTCCCTAATGCCATAGATGACCGTGTCGTACATATCATCAGCGAAATGAGTACGGTCAGGACCATTTCAGAATTCTTAATTATCCAAGATTGCATACTAACCCCTTTTTCCCAACATAGTTACAATCTACTGTCTATCATAGTGGTATCTATTCCCTTTATAGATATTATTTTACTCGTAACAATGGTCGTACATGATTTTGAATTTCTTGTTCATATTGATCGAGTAATTCATAACGTTTTCTATATTGGCTACGTTTTTGTGATTTAATCTCTTCAATAGGTTTACGATATTCCTCTAATGGAATTTTGAAGAACCGTTCATCGCTACATACAACACCGCCAGATTCCTCCCATAATGGATCTAGCTCAGCTACCTTAGCACGGTGACCGCGAACTAAGTGGGTATTTGCATAAAAGCCTTCATCAGAAACAGCGTAAATAGATTCTACCTTACAGATGACTGCAATATGGCGCAATAAGAACATGATAAAGTTTTTTGGTCGATATCCAAACATCTTTTTAGTCACTGTTTTAGCATTATCTAAACCATCTTTATAGCCTTGAATTGTGCCAATCCACATAGCAGGTTCCCCATTAAAACCTTTGCCAAAGCGGAAATTAGCATGGTATACGCCTTGTTTACCCAAGGTTAGTAACAAGGTTAAGAAGCCTTCTTTACGCTGACCAGGGCCATAATATAAGCGCGCTACCATATCAAGGTCTTCTGATTCCCATACGATAAAGCCACGATTCATACGGCTTACATCGTCATAAATATTATCTGGATCTACAGAGTACATTTCGCGAATCGCTTCGTCCGTAAATACATCTTTTAAATAATCAAAATGATTAACAATAGCCTCTAATCGTTCCTGTGGTGTTGAGCTTTTAAACAAGAAAAATCGTGTCATTAACTCAAATAAACCAACTTGACGGTCTAATAAGGTTGGATCAGGCGTATAGTTTGCAAAATAGGTCTCTAGTGCCTCAATTTCCCTTTTATTGCGGATAGAGCGCATTGTATGAAGAAAAGTACGTCTAGTTTCCCTCCAACTACGTTTGCCGTAAATCTTACGACCTCGCTGCCATTGTGTTTCTAAATATCCCATCTCAAACTCCTATCCACTAAAAACTACCAAACCTTATCATTACTTATCAGTGGAGTGTAAATTATCTATAATCGCAACTAATTCATCTGCCACACGATTAACCATGAATCGCTGTTCCACAACTTGTCGTGCCTTTGTGATGATATTTGGCAAGTTTACAGCATCACTCATCACATGTTCCATAGCTTGTTGTAAGCTGTGTTCGTTCAAAGGATCTACAATAAATCCAGATTCACCATCGTCTATGATTTCTCGCTGAGCCCCAGAGCCACTTGTAATGACTGGTACACCGCAATACATAGCCTCACAAATAACGAGACCAAAGGCTTCACGCGTTATCGTTGGCAATAGTAAGCAATCTATGGATCTATATAAACCTTCAATATCTCGTGTAAAACCTATAAATTCAACGTAAGAATGCATTTGATGTGCATGTATATAATCTTTTAATTTCTTAATTTGATCCTCTGTACCAGCCCCCGATATAATCAATCGAACATCGGGATTGTTTTGATGAATCTGTTCAAGAGCACTTAAAATCAGATACAAACCTTTCCGTTCTGTTATACGCGCACTATAGCCAAAGGTTCTAACCTTATATTTCATGGGAACAGCATCTGAAAAGGACTGGAATCGGTTCGGATCAATACCATTATATACAACATGGTATTTGCTAGTATCCTTAATAGCAGGCGTCATAAGATCGTCATAAACAAGTTTAGACACACAAACAAAGGCATCTACTTGTGCATTGATCCATCTATGATATATATCTGTTTTACCAGGTACAAGATTATGTTTAATAAACACCAATTTAGCACCTGTTAGCTGCTTAAGGGCAATACAGAATAAGATATATTTACCAGAGTGGCATACAATCGTATCAATCCCTTGTGCTTTTATCTGCTTAGCCACTGCACTAACAGATAGAAAACCCTTCAAAGTATAAAGATTGGCCGTCATCACATGACCCACTTGAGCATAGCGAGATTGCATATCTTCATTCGATTGGTCCACTAAGATATAGGCAGTCCTATGTCTCTGTTGTAATTGTTTACAAATATCATATACATATTGTTCGCCGCCACCCCAAATTTTGGCGCCTACAACATTGATTATAGACATAGGTTCCTCCTATCATACACATATCAATACACATTTAGTAGCATCTATTGATGTATACGAAATACTGGTTACATATACATCAATAGATATTATTGTTTAATTATACTACGACTTATTCATACTGTCTTCATGATTAATGAGCCACATGGTCAACAATGTCCAATCACGAGCATCATCCTCATGATTATCAATGGGACGAATTGGCTCAACCGGTTTATAAGACGGTGTGTTGCTTTCACCATAATCCATGCGAACGTCGCCAATCATATGTGGTGTAATCCATTGGTACGGCGTAACCAACGTGTCGGACTGTTTATCAAACAAGGACGGCACAATGGAATAATATTCAAACCCCTTTGGTGCAATGGCTTCAATAATCGTAGGCATGAGGCTCATATGCGTGCCAATGGGCGCCGTAATACTGTCCTTAGTGAAAGCAGGATGTTGCAATAGTCCTACGGTACAGAATGTGTCGCGCAAGGTATAATCCCGTTGAATTATGGATGTATTATTCAAAGACCCAAATAGATTCGAGTGGTCACCAGTGACAACGAATAAACTATCAGGAAAAGCCTCTTTCATAGCACGTACAAAGTTAAAAATCGCCTTGTCGCTATAGCGATAAGTAGCCAATTCTTTATTCCGTTTCTTATTGGATTTTAGATCATCACCAAGATTTGGCATGACCTTTTCAGGATCATAATCTAATAAGGAATCCTCCATTTTATAAGGGCCATGATTGGATGTAGTGTAAATAAAATGGAATGTAGGATGTTCTAACGATTTGATTTCCTGTTCAATATGTTCTAAAAAGACATGGTCATAGACGCCTACCCAAGTTTTAGGAGCATCGGAACCACAGAACACAGAAGCGCTTTCCACGCGGTCAAAGCCTTGAGCCTTACCAAAGTGATTAAAGTTGCCGTACGACGCATTACCACCATACCAATAAATCGTATCATAGCCTAATCGCTTCATTTGAGCTGCCAAAGAGGTCGGCAACGGCTCATGCCAAAAGGATTCCCGTTCGTTGATTTCCATACCCGCATCATAGACGCCGGATAATAGACTTACAATGGATGGGCGAGATACATTACCAGCAGGCAAGAAATTAGGTACTTGTGCCGTATGAGGATCATCTTTAAAATCCCATAAACCAGGACATATATTGAGATCCTTATAAGGTTCATCAAGAGACCATTGAGGGATACTTTCACCAACAATAAAAAAAATATGCTGCGGTTTATCAATACGAGGACCTGATGCAACACGTTTAAATGCATGAAGCGGTGTACTTAAATCCTGCCAGGAATCTTTGTATTTGTCAGGAACAATACGATATATGGCGTCATCAATATCCTCAGGTGATGCTGTATATTCATCACGTAGCGGATGTTTGAGTACCGTTTCTAAAGCACATAGATCTGGCACTGTAGCACGAGCAAAGAATATATCCTCTTTTACCACTGTAGGAATCGTATCCCATTCTGGTTTATCATCATGAGATAAGGTGCCACCATAGCGGAACCAATAGAAACCTAACACAGAGGCAGCCACAAGTCCTATATTCCAAGCTACCGTGGGCCATGTTCCTTCAATGTTTGGATACGGTATTGATGGCAAGGACAAGAAGAAATCTCCTATGTACCAGGATATAAATGTAATAGGAATCAATCCTAAGATGACAAGAATGCCTCTATCTTGATTAAAGAATACATCAATTAAATTATGTTTCTCTGCATGATTTCCATAATGAACCATGTAGTTGTACGTATCATGGAAATGCTTGTAGAAGATCATTTTTCCTGCAAAGGCTGCGTACAGAACACAGGAATAAATCGTTAGACCCACCAATCGTAAGGAATCCTCTATTTGATGGTATCCTTCAAACCATAGTCCAGGGAGTGTTACCAAAACTAAGGGTAGTAAGAATACATAGGCATCAAAATCCATGCCCCACCAGAAGCCGTAACGCAATGAACCTACTACAGATTTCCAACGACCTTTCCATGTGGGGTAGGGATTATACACAATCATAAATACGATTCGAAAGATGGTGCTCAATATAGGAGCCCAAAGCATTAATTTTATATTTTGTTGTAGGGATAGAAAAAATTGTTCACTCATTTATACTTCCAGATCTACTTAAAGAACAATAATTCCCTATAGCAATCTACTATACTAAATCACCAATTATAATTGCCCATTCGATTTATTTAAATAATATAATTTTACATATTTCGTCATGGTGTACATCATATGGTAGATAGATAATAGAAAACCTATTTTTCCATCTAATATGCCACCTTGCAAAATATATATCTTAAAGAATGCCCATGTAGGACGCAATATAATATCCCCTAAAAAACTACAAGACTTCCCTTGTGCCTTGTATTTGTTAGCTGCTGCCGTCGTATACTTATTGAACTTCTCAAAGAATTGATGCCAATTATCATACGTATAGTGATACAACTTTCCTTCTAATGTATCTTGTGGGTACGGGCTGATAAAGGCTTCATGAACAGCACCTTCTACAGTTGCACCCTCTCGAGGCATCAATCGTAGCACCTTATCAGGTCTCACCACACCATGGGTTGCCTGATTATGATGGAACAAGTTATATCGACGTAGCCAATACGCCTTCGGTTCTCCTTGAATAGCTCGTTGAATAGACTTTGCTAACTCTGGTGATACACGTTCATCAGAATCAACAAATAAAATCCATTCACTCTGAGCTTGTGAAATACCAAAGCGTCGTTGTTGTGACCAATCTCCATTTAACGGATGTGGTATAACCTTTGCACCTAATCCAGTAGCAAGTGATACTGTTTGATCTGTACTACCATCATCGATAACTAGGATTTCATCAGCAAATTGAATACTTTTAATACAATCTACAATATGTTGTTCTTCATTGCGCGCTAAGATAATAGCCGTCACAGTACTCATAGATAATCCTTTAGCTTATAAATCAATTACATTTAATACATAAAAATATGTAGTTTTTATTGGATGATATCCCCATGTTTAATACGCCATGCTGCAAGTTCGCGCATGTTCTTAATCACTTCACCATAGGCTTGAGGCATATTTGTGCCTTGTTCCATAAGTTTTCCACTGTTATCTAGATAGAGTCTATGGTTAAAGACAAATTCCTCTTGTGTAAATAGACTTGGCACCATTGCTTCATAGGTTTGACCAGGACGACCTACAAGTTCTGCCAAGGTTGGAATGATTTGAATGCTCATGCCAAACGCATTAGGAGCAAGCCAGTCTTTATGAATGCCTCGACCATAGAAGATAATCGGAATGGTAGATGCCACATTAGGACTTACTTCACGAGCAAAGGTAAAGCGTTCGCTATGGTCCCCAGTGATAACAAAGAGCGCCGATGGATCTGCTTTTTCTTCGCTGGCGATAAACTCACCCATCACATGGTCTGCATACCAAATATGACCCATTTCGTTCAATTGCTTATCGGTTTCAGCGATTGTATCCGGCAAATGACCTTTTACCTTGTTCACATCATACCCTTCTTTAGCGACGTTAACGCTATATGGAGGATGATTAGATGTAGTCATGATTACGTTGAGGATTTTTTCCCCTCTATGTTGTTCCATATATGCGGAGATGGCTTTAAACATATCCTTATCCGCTACGCCCCACGCATTACTTTCATCGCTTGGCATTTCGGACGCATCATGGAATTCATCAAAGCCTTGAGATAAGGCGAAATTCTTAACATTTTGCCATGTGCTAAAGCCGCCGTACCAGAATACTGTTTTGTAACCTAGTTTTTTCATAACAGAACCAATGCCTAAGCCATATGGTTGTTTGAAACTTTCACCTTCGTAGTTAGGATATAAACCTGTATCAGGCATACCAGTCAATAAACCGTTGATAGCAGGCATCGTACCTGTACCTTGAGCAAGTGCTAGCTGTGTACTCATCGCTTGAGGGCTAGCAGCATATTTACGGCCTTGTTCAACGAGGTAGGCACCAGGTTCGTTGTATTCACCGAGGAATGGCCACAAACCATAAGATTCACCAAGAACGATGTTAATAGATTGCGGTTGCTCTGCTAAACGTTGGGTTGTAATCGTTCTTGTGAAAGAACCATCAAAATCCTTACCGTTAAACTTACCGCCGATGGCACTAATTTTTTCACTCAATTCTTGAGGTGTTAAATTGATGACCTCAAGCTCATCTGCACGCTTTGCAATGCTTTTAACGCGATAGAGAGCCTGCACATCATCAAGGATGGTTTCATTTAATAGATTAGAACTGAGACGCGCCGCACTTTCCCAGTTAATAGAGTTCGTATAGTTAAAGGCACCACCAAATCTAAAGAATAATCCTAGTACGCCGATAACTACAGTCAATCCAATGCCTGTAATCCATTGCGTTTTCTTCGTCTTAGGATACCACGTAGTACAAACTAGTTGAGTATTAGCGTAATCGCTATATTTCTTTGTACCCCACGCCAAGAAACGAACGAGGAACCAACAAAGGGCGGCACTCAACACAACAGCACCTACGATGTACATCAACGCATTATATTCATTGATGGCTGTATTGATAATGGCGCCGATATCATCGTTTTTACCATTGATGAGCATCGCATTATAAGAGGAGTTAAAGATCTTATAGAACGGAATGCGCCCCAAGAATAAGAAGGTTAACAGTACCGTTGCAATAGAATAGATAACCTGTTTAATGCGCAAGGATGGCCATTTTGGTACAAAGGTATGCACCAATGTGCCTCCTAAGAAGCCCAATAAGCACAAAGAACCGACTGTCTTGAGGCTCAATCTAAAGCCTAGCCATAAGGACGTAAGGATATTTTCCATCGTCACAGATGCTAGCTGTGATTGGAATACTGCAAGAAACACGATTCTAAATGCAGTCAACAAGGCAGAGAAAAAGATAAATACCTTAATCTCTGTCTTTATGCCTTCAAATAATCGTTGCCATCGGTTCATCATTAACCCCTTACTGTTCGTTCATATAACGTAACTACTCTATACTACCTAACTATAATTATGTTGGATATTTCTTACATTTAGGTCCCTTACATCGCTTGCATTTACCGCATCCGCGGTCGATAGTCCCTGCACTGGCTGATTTCTCAGCACTAGTACTCTCCTGAGCCTTCTTAGAGGCCTTACTATTCCATACGGAAACTATCGTTTCTACTTTTTTTCGGATCCATCCTTTTTGGATTTTTTATCCTTTTTCTTGTCTTTTTTCTTATCTTTTTTACTGAAAGTGTCAGCTAAAAAGACTGTTTTTAACTTGTCATTTAAGACTTTAAGCTTCTTTTCAGCCTTGTCTTTCTTTTTCTTTAATTTATCTTCAGACTTAGAATGTTTATCTTCCTTAGACTTTTTAAATTTTTTGTCCTTTTTATCCTCTTTAGACTTCTTGTCATCCTTAGCTTTTTTGCCTTCTTTAGATTTCTTATCTTCTTTGGATTTTTTAGACTTTTCGTCAGTCCCATTGATACGCGCCCATTCATCATCTACGCGTTTCAATTGCTTTTTAAGAAGCTTTTCCATCTTCTTATTAGCTTTATCTGAATCCAAGCCAGCTTTGCCGAATAACAAAGCATTTACCGCTGTATATGGATCAATAGCGGATAAATCATCTTCGTCCTCATCCATATCATCATCGAATTCATCATTTGAGGATTTATTTTTATTGTCTTCATCCAAGTGATAGACTTCTAAACTTTCAACGCCATCTAATGGATTGACATCCATATGCTCTACAAGTGCTTCATCAAGGTCAGACACCTCATGTTTGGAGCTTTCACCAGAACCTGTAAAAAGACCACCCATAGAATGTAATTCATTCAATTTAATATGGTTCATGCCCACTGTAGAATCGTGCTGTGCAGGAATATCGGATAATTGAACCTGTTCCATAGCGTACACATCGTTATTATGGCTAGCACCCTTACCAAGATACGATTTATCAGCAATGATAATATCCTCTTGATTGTCGCCTAACACATTACCAAATAAATCCTCTTCAAGAGAATCATAGGTATGCAACATGGACATTCGTTTTTGAACCTCTTCAATTTGATTCCACAAATCTACGAGAGAGGATGTGTAGTAAACGCGTTCCTTAACCTCTAAATAAGCTTGGTAAACGATAGCCAATTCAGACTCATTGAGTCCCTCTTCAGCACCGATTTCTTCTATCATTTGTTGGATCTGTTGATCTCGATCATAACGTTTAATTAAGGCCTTGCGAATACGTTCAATCAATGCTGTATCGATGATTTCCACGGGTACCTCCAGTCTTCAATACACTCAGCCCTATCCACTAACTTAGTGCATACGAATCAATGTATAGAACCATAAAAAATAATTTGATTTTATAATCTCTAATATATTATTATATCAGAATTTATCTGCTTTTTCCTTAATAATCTAGGTGAAAGTTCCTTAAAAATAGAATAAAACCTCAATTTGAATAATGTCCTAGTCGTACAAATTTAGAACCACTAAAACAAGCCTTCAACATTGAGGTTTCTTACATACTAAAATAAATAGAATGAATACATTAAAATAAGCTGACAGAATATACTAAAACAAGTTAACGGAATACACTAAAATAAATTGACTGAATACACTAAAATTCGTTCTTTTACATCACGTTCTTCAAAGAGATCACTGCAATCAATGATTTCTTCCTGTTCCAATCGCACATGGTTATTCAAGAAGTTTTCTACCTCTTCGTTGACATAGTAGAAAAATAGTTTAATCTCCCGCGGATGATGATACAGAGAATCGAAGATATTTCCTAAAACCCGCTTAATCGTATGAAGCGCAAAGGGATTAAAGAAAAAACAACGATCTACTTGGTCTGGCAATTCATAAAGAGCATCACCATGCACAAAGCTCACACGATTGCGAGCTGCTGGGCTTTCACCATTGATAATAGCCTTTTCATAGAGTCGTTCATCGTATTCGATACCAATGGAATGACAACCCGTTTGGTACGCCATAAAAATGCTGACACGGCCCTTGCCACTGCCATAATCAATGAGCGTATTTTTCTTGCGGATATGTCCACTATTCGCCAAGCGCTCCAGCACGCAATAATCTGTCGGCTCATAAGGATGATGCTCCGTATCGGACCGACTATCATCACGGCCTGCTGTCTTTATTTGTAAAACCTGTTCCCATTCCTGTTCACTTGTCATATACCTAATCCTATCATGAGGTCCAAATTATATGGCCTATTTTTCCTATTTTTAATACTAAACCTTGATATTTATATATACTATACCTTTATTAAGGCAATATTTACAAATTAAAGGTAATCATGTATCATAATATATGACAAAGGAAGTCAATGTGAGACACGTTTTCACGCAAACAAAAAAGGAGGGTGGTGGCCCTCCTTTTTTTGTGCTAGTTACTGACGGAAGTAACCATCTAGCCACTTGCAGATGTAGTGACAGGTTACACCTGCTACGATGGATACTATTAAGGAAATCAAAGTGTCAAACACGTTTTCACCCCCTTTCTGTTACCAGTCTGGGGCAGTAACACCTATAGTATACAACAAAAGCACCTATCTTAGGTGCTTTTGTTGTATCTAAACACGTATTGATGCTAATATGGTATACTAAAGAGTAACATTTCTATTTTCTCATGTGCAGAATATAAAAAGGAGTATCTATTTACATGGACAGTGATCTGACCTTAGATTTTATAATTATCATCGTATTAATTATCGCGAATGGCTTGTTCTCTATGACGGAATTGGCTATCGTCAATGCGAAGAAACGAAAATTAGAGGAAATGGCCGAAGCGGGCAACGAGCGTGCTAAAAAAGCCTTTGAATTAGCAGAAAATCCAAACGAGATGTTCTCTACTATTCAAATTGGTATTACCCTCGTTGGTATCTTAACTGGTTTGTATTCTGGTGCTACCTTCTCTGGTCCTTTAGAGGATATCTTAGTGGCAAGCATTCCAAGCATCGAGCCCTATGCTGCATCTATTAGCTCCTTCCTCATCGTTGCTATCATCACCTATTTATCCCTCGTTATTGGCGAGCTTGTGCCGAAACGTTTGGCTTTAAATAGTCCTGAAAGCATTGCTGTTGTAGTATCTAAACCAATTTATTGGTTATCTGTAGCATTAAAACCTATCGTTAGCTTCCTCGGTGTTTCCACAGAATTCCTTTTAAAATTACTAGGCGTTACTGTAAAAGAAGAGGCGCCTGTTACAGAGTCTGAAATCAACAAGATGCTCACCGAAGGCGTTGCCATGGGTGCTTACGAAGAAGAAGAACCTATCCTCGTAGAAAATATCTTCCACTTGGCAGATATGAATGCTGGTGACATCATGACACCTCGTACGCAACTCAAATGGATCGACCTTAACGGTACAGAGGACGAAATCATGGAGGTCCTCAAAAATGCCAACCATTACCGCATTCCTGTAGGTACCGATTCCTTGGACGAATTAAAAGGTCTCGTTACCGTATCCGACGTATTAGTACAAATCATGCAACGTCCAAGCGAACGATCCATTCATGATATTATTGAATCTTGTTTGAAAGAACCATTACTCATTCCAGAATCAATAACGCTCATGAAATTGTTGAACGTACTCCGTACAGAAGGCGTTCACGAAACTATCGTTCTCGACGAGTACGGTGGTTTCAGTGGTCTTGTAACCTTACATGACATCATGGAAGAAATCGTAGGTCTCATGCCTTCCGGTGAAGAAGAAATCAAGGAAGAAGAAAATAAAATCGTTGAACGCGAAGATGGTTCCTGGCTTGTAGATGGCCTTCTCGACGTAGATGAATTCAAAGAATTCTTCCACATCGATGAAGAATTACCAGGCGAAGAAAAAGACTTGTACAAAACAATGGGAGGTCTGTTAAATGTTCTCTTTGGTCGCATTCCAAAAGAATTAGATAAAGCCAAATGGAATGGCTATACCTTTGAAGTGGTAGATATGGATAATACTCGTATAGATAAAATTCTTGTCACCTATGAAGAACCTATTGTAGTACAAGAAACAGAAGAAAAAGAATAATACCTACTAGCTCATAGACTTATGAGCATTGTAGATTTATAAAGAGTGAGTTCTCCTATGGAGGACTCACTTTTTATATATACCCCTAGCCGTTTACAGCTAAATATAGTATTATTAAATTGTATAAAATATATAATTAAACCTAATAGAGCTATTAATTACTATAATTTTAATAACTAAATTGGATCTACTCTCATAAAATGGAGTCCTATGAATGCTGTATCCATATAGTTGTGTGTCATAGGGCTTATGTGTGGTAAAAGGAGAGATTCTATGAATCAAAAAGTCATAGCAACTATAGGAGCCCTCTTAATAGGGACCGCTATAATCAGTGGTTGCGGATCTGAAAAGCAATCTGAGGATACTAGCCTCAAGGTGCGCACCATCACCATCGGTGAAGAATCTGGTACTACTAGTGCTGGCTATGCAGGCACTATCCATAATAAAACGGAAACAAACTTAGCCTTTCAAATTGGAGGGCGCGTCATCAATAAATTTGTAAATGTTGGTGATGTGGTACAAGCAGGCCAAGTTATCGCGCAAATCAATGGTTCCGATACATCAGCGCAAGTACAAAATGCTGAGGGTGCTGTGAAAGCTGCTCAATCGGCTTATGAATTAGCAGAAACCAATGCTAAACGATATCGCGAGCTCTACGCGCAACAAGCGATTAGTAAATTGCAATTAGACCAAGCAGAAAACCAATTGAATGCTACCTCTGCTCAATTACAACAAGCACAGGCTAGCCTCAATTTGAGTAGCAATCAAAATAGCTATACTACTTTGACTGCTCCTGATACAGGTATTATTACAGCTTTCAACATTGAAGCAGGCCAAGTCGTAGCAGCCGGTCAAAGCGTCGGTACCTTAGCGGCCGGTCGCGACCCAGAAGCAGTCATTGCCCTTCCTGAGCAAGAATTGACTAAGGTTCATGTGGGAAGCCCTGCCACTATTACATTCTGGGCTCTACCAGATGTAACCGTACAAGGTGTGGTCCGTGAAATTTCACCAGTTCCTGACCCTGTAGCGAGAACGTATACCGTAAAAATTACCTTACAAAATCCTCCAAAAGAGGTACAACTAGGCATGACGATTAATGTAAATCTATCTACTACAGATAGCACCAATATTTCCATTCCGTTAACAGCTCTTGTGAAAGACTCTAACGGCAATAATGCAGTGTATATCATTCGAGATAAAAAGGCTCATCTCGTGCCAATTAAGACTGGTGAGTTTGGTAAGAACTCCGTCATCGTCACATCTGGTTTAGCTAAGGGTGACATTGTCATCACCGCAGGTACCCAACAATTACAAGAAGGGACGGCGGTGAGTCAATGAAACAATTTAACTTAGCCGAATGGGCCCTCAAACATAAGTCCATTATCTACTACTTTATGGCTGTGCTCCTCACCTTTGGTATCTTCTCATACAACCACATGGGCCGTATGGAAGACCCAGACTTTACAATGCGCACCATGGTAGTCGGCGTTGCTTGGCCGGGGGCTTCCCCACAAGAAATGTCGGATCAGGTAACGGACAAATTAGAAGAAAAACTGCGCGACCTACCTGGCGTAGACTATACAAAATCTTTCACAGATGGCAGCAAATCAGTTATTTATATTAATCTGAAAGAAAATCTACCATCCGATAAAATCCGTCCCGCTTGGGAAGAAGCGCGGAACATGATCAACGATGAATGGAAGTCTCTACCACAAGGTGTTCAAGGACCGACCATCAATGACAGATTTGATGATGTATACGGCATTATCTACGCCATTAGTGGCGATGAATTCTCGTACGAAGAAAAGCGACAACAAGCAGAAGACTTAAAACGTCAGCTATTATCTGTTCCAAACGTTAAGAAAATCAGCCTCATTGGGGTTCAACAACAAACCCTTAATGTAACGATTAATAAGGATAAATTAGCATCCTATAAAATCAGTACACAACAGCTATTAACGGCTATCAAACAGCAAAGTATGATGGTTCCAGCTGGTATGATTACAACGGATACGAATAATGTATATCTCCGCGTGAACGGTCTATTCGATAGTCCACAAGCCGTACAAGATATGCCAATTCGCATCAATAATCAAACCTTGCGCCTCGGCGACATGGCTGATGTGACCATGACATACCAAGACCCTAGCAATCCTCAATTCTACTATGAAGGCAAGCCAGCTATCGGTATTGCCATCTCCATGGATGCAGGTGGCAATAATATAGAATTTGGTGAAGCTATCGATAAAAAGCTAGCAGAATTGAAGAAAACTATTCCTGCAGGCCTTGAGCTCGATCAAGTATCAAATCAGCCACATATTGTTAAAGAATCCATTGGCGATTTCTCTCAATCTCTATTTGAAGCTATCGCCATCGTATTGCTCGTAAGCTTTGCATCCCTTGGCTTGCGTACAGGTGTGGTCGTAGCCCTCACTATTCCTGTCGTTGTGTCTACCACATTCATTTTGATGTATGAAAGTGGCATTTATCTGCACAAGGTTAGTCTAGGTGCGTTAATACTGGCTCTAGGCCTCCTCGTAGATGATGCCATCATCGTTGTAGAAATGATGAGCGTTAAGCTCGAAGAAGGTTGGGGTCACTTTAGATCTGCAACCTTTGCTTACCAATCGACAGCGTTCCCTATGCTATCTGGTACGCTCATTACTTGCGCAGGCTTCTTGCCATTAGCATTAGCACAAGGCATGGTAGCAGAGTTTACAAAATCTCTATCCATCGTTGTATTTATGGCGCTCATCCTATCTTGGTTCGCCTCTGTTCTCGTCAGCCCTGTTCTCGGTTATAAAATCATCGAAAATAAGGCTCCAAAACCTGAATCAGAATGGAACAAACGAGACCGTATCATGCACAAGCTCAGTGTTACATTCTATGATAAATTTGAAAAACTATTACATTGGGCTTTAGGCCATCATAAGGTTGTATTACTCATCACCTTAGGTGCCTTTGTGTTATCCCTACTTTCACTACCATTGATCAAACAGGAATTTTTCCCATCATCAACACGTAATGAAATCATCGTATCCATGCAATTCCCTCAAAGTTCGTCCATCGAATATACTGCAAATCAAGCGAAGATCATCGACGAACACTTACAAGGTAACGAACATATTTCAACATTTACATCCTACATCGGACAAGGTTCTCCACGTTTCGTCCTCACCTTGGAACCGGAATTGCAACGAAACAATTTCTTGCAGTACGTTATCGTTACTAAATCCTTAGAGGATCGTGATAAATTATATGCAGAATTGACGCCATACTTAAATGAAGAATTCCCATCTGCCCTTGTAAATACTCAATTTGTACAAATTGGCCCACCATCTAAATATCCAGTTATGCTCCGCGTTTCTGGACCTGATCAAAAGGTGGTAAAAGAAATTGCCAACAAGGTTAAAGACAAGATGCAAGGCGACAAGGATTTGCATAACATAGCCTTTGACTGGCCAGATACGGAACCAGTAGCCAATGTTCATATCGATCCTAACAAAGCTCGTTTACTCGGTATTGATAGCTATGCCGTATCCTTACACTTGCAAAGTCTATTATCGGGTACAAAATCTGGTGAATACTACGAAGGTAACCAAACAATTCCTGTTACATTCCGTTTAGGAGATAATGAACAACACAACTTAAGTGCTCTATCCTCCTTACCAATTCAAACAGGCAATGGTTCCTACGTACCGCTTAGCCAAATTGCAACCATCACCATGACTCAAGAGGATGGTATCATCTGGCATCGCAATATGATGCCAACCATCAGCATTCACGCTAATGTAAATGCCGGTGTCTTAGGCAACGCAAAAACAAAAGAGGTTTATAAATCCTTACAAGACATTCGTGATTCCTTGCCTACAGGATATACCATTGAACTTGATGGAGCCGCAGAAAAGAGCGTAACAGCTGTACAAAATCTGTTAACACCAATGCCGATTATGCTCTTTGTGATCATGACAATCCTCATGTTCCAATTAAAGCGTATCGCTCTCATGTTTATGGCCTTGCTCACAGCACCTCTCGGATTAATCGGCGTCGTATTGGCTCTGAATATTACGAGAACGCCATTGGGCTTTATGGCTATTCTAGGTATCATCGCCCTTTCGGGTATGATCATTCGTAACTCCATTATCTTGTTAGACCAAATCGAAATCCACAAGGCAGAAGGACAAAAACCACGTGAAGCGATTATTAACTCCGCTACACTTCGTTTCCGCCCTATCATGCTCACCGCTATCGCAGCGATTTTAGGCATGATTCCGCTCATGGGATCTGTATTCTGGAGCCCACTTGCTATCGCCTTCAGCGGCGGCCTACTAGTGGCAACAGTTCTAACACTTATCGTACTACCAGTTATGTATGCAACATGGTATAAGATAAAATAAAAAAATCCCCCTAATATAGTTTTAACACTATTATTAGGGGGATTTTTATTACCTATTAAACTACAACGGCTGTACCATTGCATGTAACCATGAGCATACCATTTTCTGCACCTACTGTGCTGTATTGGAAGGATACGCCGATAACAGCATTAGCACCCATTTTAGAAGCCCGTTGAGACATTTCATCAAGGGCTGCTTGGCGTGCATTCATTAAGGAGTTTTCATAGCTGCCACTACGGCCACCAACGATGTCGCGAATACCAGACATGAAATCTTTCACAAAGTTACGGCCTTCTACGACTTCACCAAATACGATACCTTTATACTCTTGGACAGGTTTATTTTCAATATGCATAGTTGTAGTAATAATCATAATTGTATCCTCTCTAATTGACTACAATATATTTTGATTAATTATAGCAAGGCTTTCACAGAAATACAATCATAAAAAAGACCTGTTCACTATTTCATAATGAACAGGTCTAATTATGTTATTATTTATCGAAATCGCGGTCTAGGTTAACCTCTTTCAATGGAACAAGTTTTGTTTTCTTGATGTATTTGTAACCTAAGTATACTGCGAAGAAGATTGGCAATCCGATGTACGCAACGGATACACCATACCAGTCGATTGTATCGCCTGTGAAAGCGGAGTAGTTTTGGCCAGCAATGATGATGACGCAAAGGATGAACGCCAAAATTGGGCCAATTGGGAACAACCACGCTTTGTAAGGTAATTCACTAAGATCTCTACCTTGTGCAATGAAGGCACGGCGGAAACGATAGTGAGAAACAGCGATACCAACCCATGCGATGAAGCCGCAAAGACCGGAAATATTAACAATCCAAGTATATGCAGTACCTTCGCCGATGAAGCTTGTAAGGAATGCAAATAAACCGATTGCTGTTGTTAAGATTAACGCTGGCACTGGAACGCCACGGCTATTAAGCTTAGCAAAGATTTTTGGTGCTTGACCTTCTTTAGCGAGTGCGTAAAGCATACGCGTAGAAGAATAAAGACCAGAGTTACCAGCACTGAGTACTGCAGTTAAGATGATAGCATTGATGAAGCTAGCAGCAAAGGCAAAACCAAAACGGTCAAATACGAGTGTGAATGGAGAAATAGATACATTCTCTACACTAGAATTCAACAGATTTGGATCAGTGTACGGAATTAAGAAACCGATAACTATGAAAGCACCAATATAGAACAATAAGATACGCCAGAAGATTGTATTAATCGCTTTTGGCACGTTCTTTTCAGGGTCTTCTGCTTCACCAGCAGCTACGCCGATAAGCTCAGTACCTTGGAAGGAGAAACCAGCTACCATGAAGATAGCGAGAATGGATTCCCAGCCACCTACGAATGGCGCTTCCCCTACTGTCCAGTTCGCAAATCCTGGAGATGTGCCGCCAATGCCAAAGATGAGCATGAAGCCGCAGAATAGGAATACGAATACAGTAATCACCTTGATGCTAGAGAATACATATTCACTTTCACCAAAGGAACGAGTAGACAAATAGTTCAAGCCGAATAAAACGAGCAAGAACAGAGCAGACCATACGATGGCAGGCACATCAGGGAACCAATATTTCATGATCAGCGCCCCTGCTAATACTTCAGCAGCCAATGTAATAGCCCAGTTAAACCAATAGTTCCAACCTAAGGCAAAACCGAAGGCAGGGTCTACATAACGTTTTGCATAAGTCCCAAATGAACCAGGAATCGGCAAGTACGTAGCCATTTCACCAAGAGATGTCATGAGGAAGTACACCATAATACCGATGAGACCGTAAGCTACAAGCGCACCACCAGGGCCTGCTGTGCTTACTACTTCACCACCAGCTACGAATAAGCCAGTACCGATAGCGCCACCTAAAGCAATCATATTCATATGACGCGCTTTTAGGGAACGTTTTAAATGTTGATCTTTATTAGAGGTAAACTCTACATTATTATTTTGATTTTCAGCCATGGGTCACCTCTTATAAATCTAGATTACGCACGTATTTTGCGTTATCTTCAATAAATTTACGACGAGGTTCTACCTTATCGCCCATAAGAACTGTAAATATTTTATCAGCTTCGATGGAATCCTCTAAGCTAACTTGTAAAATCGTACGATTTTCAGGGTTCATTGTAGTTTCCCATAATTGCTCAGGGTTCATTTCACCTAAACCTTTGTAACGTTGGATTGTGATACCATCACGGCCTACTTCATCAAGCTTAGCTGTAAGCTCTGCATCAGAGTATACATACCAGTGGGATTTACCCTTCTTGATTTGGTACAACGGTGGTTGAGCAATGTAGATATGACCTTCCTCTACCAATGGTTTCATATAGCGGTAGAAGAATGTTAATAACAAGGTACGGATATGAGCGCCGTCAACGTCCGCATCGGTCATAATAATAATCTTGTTGTAACGGGATTTTGTAATATCGAATTCTTCCCCAATACCAGTACCAAAAGCAGTAATCATGGAGCGAATTTCGTTATTAGCTAAAATCTTATCAAGGCGCGCTTTTTCTACATTAAGGATCTTGCCACGTAAAGGCAAAATCGCTTGGTAACGACGGTCGCGACCTTGTTTTGCAGAACCGCCCGCAGAGTCACCTTCGACTAGATAAATTTCAGTCATAGATGTATCTTTTTCGGAGCAATCTGCCAATTTACCAGGAAGGCTAGATACTTCCAAGGCATTTTTACGGCGAGTTAAGTCGCGAGCTTTACGAGCTGCCTCACGAGCACGGCTTGCCATAGTTGCTTTTTCGATGATTTTCTTCGCATCTTGCGGATGTTCTTCGAAGAATGTTCTAAGACCTTCAGATACTATAACATCTGTAATACCTTTAACTTCGCTATTGCCAAGTTTAGTTTTAGTTTGGCCTTCAAATTGAGGTTCCAATACTTTTACAGATACAACAGCTGTCAAACCTTCACGTACGTCTTCACCGGAAAGGTTGGACTCATTTTCCTTGATCAAACCAGATTTACGGCCATAATCATTAAGGGTACGAGTTAAAGCGGCACGGAAACCAGAAAGGTGAGTACCACCGTCAACAGTGTTGATGTTATTTACGAAGGACAACAAGTTTTCGCTGTAGCTATCGTTATATTGCAACGCTACGTCTACTACTACGTCGTCTTTTGTATTTTCGATATCGATAACAGTAGGATTTACTACTTCTTTATTTTCGTTTAAGAAGGCAATGAAAGAACTTAAACCACCTTCGTAGTGGAAGCTTTCAACACGAGGTTCCTCTTGGCGCAAATCGCTCAATGTAATGCGAAGACCTTTATTAAGGAATGCCAATTCTTGTAAACGAATTTTCAATGTATCAAAGTTGAATACTGTAGTTTCAAAGATTTCAGCATCTGGCTTGAAGATAACTGTAGTACCAGTACCTTCTGCTTTGCCGATTTCATGTAACTCGGAAGTCTTATGACCACGAGCGAATGTAATCTCTTGAATAATACCATTTTGAGCTACTTGAACCTTAGTCCATTCACTCAACGCATTTACTACAGAAATACCTACGCCGTGAAGACCACCAGAAACCTTGTAGCCGCCACCGCCGAATTTACCGCCAGCATGCAATTTCGTTAATACTAACTCTACCGCAGACATACCGGATTCATGCATCCCTGTAGGAATACCACGACCATCATCGACAACAGTGATGCTGTTATCTTCATTAATGGATACTTCGATATGTGTAGCGTAACCTGCGAGCGCTTCGTCTACAGAGTTATCTACTACTTCATAAACGAGGTGATGTAAACCGCGAATGGACGTACTACCAATGTACATACCAGGACGTTTACGTACCGCGTCAAGACCCTCAAGAACCTGTATATTCTGAGCGCCATAATTTTCTTCAGGCATGAAACAAACTCCTCCTAACAATCTATCACACTGTACTGGATTGAAATTTGGTACAACACATGTACAGAATAAATCTTATCTCTTTATTATACTATAAAACTCATCAATTCGTCTCATTAAAGTCTTAATGCTAATACCAGATCCATAAACGCAATCATCAGTGACCACATAAGTCTTGATTTGCTCCTCTGGTACCATAGCGATATACTCTAGCGTTTCATAGTGATGAATAGGACTTTTATGGGACTTTCCGCCCTTGGCGTGCACCATGGTAATGATGGATTCAATAGGCACGGAAATGGTATCCCCAATATGAACGTACATAGGAATGCCCCCTCTACTTTTCTAATGTCCCATTAAGGGCATCAATTTTGCGCTGTTCTTCTTCAGCAAGGAACTTAGACCGATATTTATTACATAAATTAATAACATGCTGATCCGTTAGCTCATCAGGCTTTTTATGCGTAATGAGCATGGCCACCATATACATATGACGGCGATTAATAGATCCTTTATAAATTTTATCTAGGTAAAAGTATATGGATTCCCGCATCGCTTCTGCAAAATCTGGGAAGGTACACTGTATAAATTGCTGACAATCACTATATTTAAAGTACGGATACTTTCTAATAACCGACTTAATGTCCTTAATATGTTTTCGATGCAATTCATATTCACAGGTCGGACATATATCCCGTTTAGATTGCATATGCATGCCACATCGACCACAACGATGATAGCCATGCTGCTCTAAATAGATTTCCCGCTTTCGAGCTGTAATTTGCACTTTTCTGAAAGCAGCTCGTAATTCTTCATTATCCGTCTGTTCTAACGACTTATCGATGGCTTCTACGTCTTCTTTTGAAAGCACAATATCTGCGAAATTAATACGTTTTGTAATAATCTGTTCATCAGGTAATGAAATCGATGTATCAGTATTAGCTTTCACATAGCTCTGACGTTTCATAATAAAGCGAATATCTTTGATTACCTCTTGATGGTAATACTTGTTAACAGCCTCAATGATACGTCGTTTTTGCATCTGTAATTCCTGCATCCACATGGAATTATCTGCACTGATAACCATATCTGGAGGCTTGATAGATACAATTTTCGTATGATCTGCAATGACATCGCCCACTACATCACGCCACTTGTGAACGAGGGTATTTAATTTATATTGTTCCAGTAAATTCAGTTTTGATAAGGCCTTTGGTAAACAAAGATCAAGGCTGTCCATACTGAACCTTTCCCCCTTCACAAGAAATAAATTGAACAGATTTCAAATCTTTAAAATCGTGAATATCTGTAGTAGTAATAAATGTTTGAATACGTTTATGAATAAACTGCAATAAATTCGCTCGTCTCGACTCATCAAGTTCGCTCAATACATCATCCAATAACAGAACTGGATATTCCCCAACCTCGGACTTGATAAACTCAAGCTCACTCAACTTTAAGGATAATACAGCAGTTCGTTGCTGCCCTTGGGATCCAAATTTCTTTAAATCCATCGCATCAGAAAAGAATCGTAAATCATCGCGGTGAGGACCTACGCTGGTTGTCATCCGATGACGATCCTGCGGCAAAGCTGCTTTGATGCGCTCGTAAAAGCCTTCCTTTGTATATTCTAATGAACCATTGTCCATGTAAGGCTGTACATAACCGATGGTTAAATTCTCTAGACCACCGGTCAATTTACGGTTCATCAAATCGATGAGAAGGTTAATTTTCTTCAAGCTCTCTAACCGTTTCTTTACGATAAAGCTCGCCATATCGGCTAATTGCAAATCCCATTCTTCAAGAGGAATATTTTGCTTCCCTCTATATTCTTTAAGGATCACATTGCGCTGCTGTAATAACCGATTATACTGCATCAATTGATGATAGTACGTAGCGCTCGTCTGAGAGATTTCCATATCGAGGAACCGTCTACGACCCGACGGAGTTCCTTTGATAAGTTGTAAATCTTCAGGACAGAATATAACTGTATTTAATGTACCAATCAATTCTTTTTGAGATATTTTAGTGTCATTTAAGCGAATATCCTTAGGACCTTGGCGGAATAACTTGATATTTACCTTTTGTGGCGTATCCTTTTTCTCGAACTTTACTACAATGCCCGCTTCCTCAGCGTTAAACATGAGCATATCTGACGTATCGTTGGTCCGATGGCTTTTACCAATGGTACCCACATAGATAGATTCGAGGATATTCGTCTTACCAGCCCCATTAGTGCCATGCAAAACGATAATCTCCGGATTAAACTGAATCGTTACATCCTTATAATTACGAAACTGGAATAATTGCAGTGAGTCAATTCTCACCGATTAAGCCTCCTCTTGAGTAATTACGAGATCTACATCAAGACCTTCGCAAGAAATCACATCGCCAACGCGACATTTCTTGCGTTTTTCTGTGACAACCTGACCATTCAAAGTAAGAATACCTTCATCGATAAAGGATTTAATTTGACCACCTGTTTCGATGATACCTTCTAACTTCAACAACTGATCAATTTGAATGTACTCCGTATGAATGGGTACCTGCTGTTGCTCTTTCATAACGTCCTCCTATAGTGGACAATTTATAACTATATGGGAATTAGGTAACGATGACTTTTAATCATCATTACCTAATAAAAATATGTATATTAATTCAATAAGATATACAGAATATTGATATTTTTATCAATAAACTAATAACAGATTTTAACATTTAACATTATTAATTATTTAGTACCAGAGTACAGGTCGCTCGCTGAGCATTTTTCTACGAAAAATTGCACGCTCCGACCAAAGTGATGTGTGGCTCCCATCGTCGCTATTGCTCCTCTGTTAGCTCACACCCTACTTTTATGCATTCGTACGAACTGGTGTTACTACATATGTATAGTTCGGATTATTGTCTTGGCGAATAACAACAGGACCATTTTGTTTTAAGAACAAATGGATGTTGTCACCTGTGCTGTGGCGCAAGATGTCAGAGATGTAGCGACCGTTGAAGGAGATTGTGAAAGGTGTGCCTTTAAATTCAACAGCTACGTCTTCTTTTGCCATACCGATTTCAGTATTTTGAGTAGATAATGTTACATTGCTTTCAGCCCAATCATAACGAATTACGTTATAACTGATATCTTTAGCCAATAAGGATACGCGATCAACGGCACCAGCGAATTCGCGGCGGTCAATCACAGCGCTAGAATCGAATTGGGAAGGAATTACCTTTTCATATTCTGGATACGTGCCTTCGATCAAACGAGAAATGATATAAATAGATTCAAAGTTGAAAACGATTTGTGTGCGGTTCCAAATGATGTTAATCATGGCTGGATTATCTGTTGGTAATAAACGAGATACTTCAGCCAATGTTTTTGTAGGAATGATAGCGCGCATTGGCGTAGTTGCTGGTTCATCGATGGTAATTTTCTTAACAGCCATACGGTGTGTATCAGTAGCAACCATTGTTACTTCATTTTCTTTGATTTCAAGAAGAGCACCCGTAAATACAGGACGATCTTCGTCAGTAGCAGCTGCGTAATTTGTTAAATCGATGAGTTCTTTCATTGCAAAGCTATCGATGTTCACATGATCTTGGTCATGAATTTGTTCAACTAAGGAGAAATCATCGGGATGCAATGTTACCAAGTTGAATTCGGAAGAGCCGGATGTGATTGTCAAAGAATTACCATCTTCTGGTTTGTAAAGTTCGATTGTATCGCCTGGTAATTTGCGAATTAATTCTTGGAAGTAGCGGGAACCTACAACTAATGTGCCAGGTTCTTTGATGTCGCCATCGATTGTTAAACGAATACCAAGTTCAAAGTCATTACCTTGCAATTCTACTTGTCCATTTTTTGTTGTCATGTAGATAGCACCTGGTAAGTTGGAACTTGTTTTATTTTGAGATACCTTTTGCAATACGTTGATTGCTTTTTGGAGATTTGCTTTTGGGAATGTAATATGCATATGTTACTCCTTTATAATTTGTCTGTTTGTTATTAGTACTATTAGATTTGTAGATTGCTTTACATTATATATATTGTTTGTATGTACTGTTTCCATATAATGCAGAAGCACTGATAACTACTTCTTTTGTTTGTAATATTCTATGTTTGCTATCGTAGATGCTCTATAGATATTCTGCGATAGATCTGTTTCTACTGGTTTTTTGATTGTTTGTTAGTTTTAGTAGTAGTAATAGTAGGGGCCTGTTCATATGTGTAAAAGTGAATTGGCGCTACTAACTGTGCGATTTATCGGTTGTGTATAACTATGTTGATAGTTTGTAACCACTTATCCACATACTCACAGCGGAGTGCGGTTTTTAGGATATCCACAAAGTTACGCACAATATATCCACAGAGTTATCCACAGGTTGTTAATTTCTGTTTAATTTCAGAAATCATGTTCTTAGTTTCTTCGTTTCGCTCAATTTCCTTCGTGATTTTATCGTACGCATGGAGAATTGTTGTATGGTCACGAGAGAAAGCTGCTGCGATTTGCGGATAACTTTCGTTGATCATATCGCGGCATAAATACATGGCAATTTGGCGCGGAAATGCGAATTGAGCCTTCCGTTTTTTGCCGAGCAAGTCTTGCTTTTTAATATTGAAATAAGAACTTACAAAATTCTGAATACTTTCAATAGTTACCATGTTCACTTCTTCTGTGTGAACGAGTCCGGCCAAGGCTTGTTTAGTATATTCTAGGTCGATAGATTCAAGACGTTGATCGATGGATGCGGTACCGATTAATTTTGTGAAAGCACCTTGTAATACGCGGACATTTTCGCTGAATTGAAGCGCCACGTAGTTGATGGAGTCGTTATCGATGCGGATAACGCGGTTTTTCTTATATTCTCTTTCGAGTAAGGATCTAAAGATAGCAATGCGCGTTTCTAAATCTGGATTTTCCATTGTTGCAATATAGCCAGCTTGGAAACGAGAACGGAGACGGTCTTCGAATTGTTCCATATCGTTTGGCATCGTATCAGAGGTAAGTACGATTTGTTTGTTGTTATTTAATAGTTCATTGAACGTATTAAATAGCTCGGTTTTCGTACTTTCACGACTTTCAAGGAACTGAATATCGTCAATCATGAGTACGTCGATATTGCGGAACGTGTTGCGGAATAATTTACCTTGGTTACGCTGCAATGTTTCGACGAAAATGTTCATAAAGTTTTCGCTCGTAATGGACATAACCTTCATGTGTGGATGATTTTCCTTGATGGCATTGCCGATGGCGTGCATCAAATGCGTTTTACCGAGGCCTGAAGGACCATAGATAAAGAGCGGATTATAGTCACCGCCTGGATATTCAGCTACATTTTGAGCTGCTCCAAATGGAATGCGGTTTGCGTTGCCTGTTACGTAATTGTCAAAGCGGTACGCTGGATTTAGGTTAGATAAGGATAAATCTACAGGTACATTATCAGATTGTAATGTAGGTGTTGTAGTTTCAACTGTTTTACTAGGCGCTACCATTGGCTCATCTGGAATTTCCACAGGTGCTGGTGCGCGATCGATGTAAACCGGCTCTTGATAGATTGGTTTATAGAATTCTTCTTGATGCGTTTTCTCCTCTACTACTGGAGGTAATGGCATCGGCGGAGCCACTACAGGTGTATCATCGATGAGATTTTCATCAACAAAGGTAGTATCTACACTCTCTTGATTGAAATCGAATAACACCATATCCCGATGGGAACCGATAACCGTAGTAATAGCATCCTGCAAAGCTTTGCTAATCTGCGGCTGCTGATCGATTAAGTTTTTAACAAATGTTTGCATGACCCCTATATGGATCGAATGACTGTCGAGAGACATGGGAATCAACGATGACGTGACGCGCAAGTACAACGCGTCAGGCAAATGTTGCATGTTCTTTTTCGCCTCTTGCAATATATGTTCCCATATATTATTCAAATCAAATGACTGCATGACGTGCCTCTTGTGTATAACTATTGCGATAAATGTGTATAACTTTAGGAATAATGTGTATAACTCTTGTGAAAGCTGTGGAAAAACCTGTTATTCCTGTGAATAACCTGTGCACAACCTGTGAATAAGTGAAAATAAAATTCTCTTCCAACCAGATAATAACTGACTTTATAGATTACACAGGTTAAAAGAGAAAAAATGTGGATAACCTTAAAAGTTATCCATCAAAAACTTATAAAAATATATACTTTTTCCTAATTTCAGTTATGATTGTACCAAAAAATCACTAGTTTGTCATTTATTCTGTGGATAACTTTTGGTTATCTGAAGGAGAAGTGTTAATAACTCAGTTATTATCTCATCTTTTGTTCATCAATTACTTTTGGGGGAGGAATGAAAACTACTTTTATCGCTCCATTCTGACGCAAGTCGCTCAAAAAGTAGTTTTCATTCCCCTCCTCCCATAAGATAATTTATATGATTACAATACACATAGATGAAAAAGTAATTGATGAACATTACAGCATCAACCTTCAGATAATCAAAAGTAAATGATCAATAAAATAACAAACTAGTGATTTTTCTAAGAGGGAGTGTTAGGTGTAGATGTGGATCTTTGACCGAAACGATGAGTATGGAGGGAGAAAACCACATCTATCCCTCCCCCTATAAAAGTAGTATCAGTTTTAAGTTCTATCGAATTTAAGTAAAATCCACATAAAAGTCTTTCAGAATAGCCCTAAATGATTGACAAATTTACGTTTTAACTCTATAATTACCCTGTTATGGTATAAGTAAAACAATACAAATGACGAGGAGGTGTTTTACTAATGAAACGTACTTACCAACCAAATACTCTTTGGAGAAAACGTACCCATGGTTTCCGTGAACGCATGAAAACTATCGGTGGCCGTCTCGTTTTAAAAAGAAGACGTGCAAAAGGCAGAAAACGCTTATCTGCATAATATAATAGCTGTTAGGCAGGAGAAAAAACTTGGCGCTGCTGCCAAGTTTTTCTATTCTTAGGACTTAAGGACAATGCATATGGATTATTGCCTCGATAAAGCAAGACGACTGACGCACAATAATGAATATCGCCTTGTGTATAAGCACGGAAAATACGAAGTAGGCCGTATGTGTGTACTCTATCGTATGCCCGTGGCGAAGCAATCTACGCGCATTGGTTTTGTAACCGGCAAAAAGGTTGGTTGTGCTGTTGAGCGCAACCGAGCTAGACGGCTTATGAAAGAGGTGTATCGCCTCAATCAACATGCCATACGCGAAGGGTATCATATCGTAATTGTTGGACGTGGCCCTCTGAAAAACGCTACCTACGAAAAAGCGGAAAAGGAAATTTTGTATCTCTTGCGAAAAAGCAAATTGTTGATACAAAATAATAAATAGGACCACAAGTTAGAGGCTTTGGTCCTTTTTTGTGTATATGGAGGTTTCCATGAAACGCTGTATAACTACGCTTTTACGACTTTTAATTAGGTTCTATCAGCTTGCCATATCTCCCTTAAAACCTGGATGTTGCCGTTATTATCCGACATGTTCCACATATACTCTGCAGGCCATCGAAAAATATGGTCCTTTGAAAGGTAGCTGGATGGGTTTAAAACGCATTCTTCGCTGCCATCCTTTTCACAAGGGTGGCTACGATCCAGTTCCCTAACCTATTTGGGCTTAGGCTGGATGCGGGCTGTGAAAGTAACTTTCACAAAAACCATCGAGCACAGTTTTGGAAATACCTAAGCATCTGTATGGATGAAATTTAGACCATACCATAACGATATATAGATGCGCAAAGGACAGTTTCGGACTGTAAGAAAAAGGAGAAACAATGGAATTCTTAAGTAGTATATTCCACCCTATCGTTGAATTGATGACTACATTGGTAACCTATGCGTTCCAATTAACTCAAATGGTAGGCTATCCAAGCTACGGTGTGGCTATTATCCTTTTAACAATCGTTATCAAAGCGATTTTGGCACCACTTACTGTTAAACAAATCAAATCCATGAAGGCTATGCAAGAGTTACAGCCTCGCATGAAAGAATTGCAAGACAAATACAAAAACGATCCTGCAAAACTTCAAGCTGAAATGGGTGCATTGTACAAAGAAATGGGTGTTAACCCACTAGCTGGCTGCTTGCCTCTATTGGTGCAAATGCCATTCTTGATCGCTATCTTCTATGCTTTACAAGGCTATCCATACGATCAAAACTATGTACAATTCTTATGGCTTCCTAGTCTTGGCGAACCAGATCCAATGTACATCTTGCCAGTATTGAGTGCGGCATCCACATGGATTATGTCCAAGCAAACTAGTAGCGGTGCATCTGGTGCTGCTGCGCAACAACAAAAGATTATGACAATCTTTATGCCTTTATTCATTGGTTACATCTCCCTTAACTTCCCATCTGGTTTAGTTATTTACTGGATCGTATCCAATGTATTCCAATTTGTGCAACAACATTTCATTTACAAAAGCTTAGAAGCTAAGAAATAGGAGACACTATGGAATTTATCGATGTATCTGCTAAAACCATTGAAGATGCCATTGCCAAAGGCGTAGCTCAATTGGCTGCAGAAGGCCAAGAATTGGTAGAAACTAAAGTCTTGGAACAACCTTCTAATGGCTTTTTGGGCATTGGTCGTAAACCAGCAGTTGTTCGCTTATTCTTCACATCTGTAGCTAAAACTGCTACTCAAGAAGAAGTAGCTCATGTAGAAGAACAATCTGTAGCTGTTGCTTCCGAACCGGTGGCAACAACTGAAACAGAAGTAGAAGACACAGCAGTTTATTCTACTGAAGGTGATGTTGTAGAAAAAACTTCTAAAAAGGAACTTTCAAAAGAAGATCAACAAGAAATCGCTGAAAAAGGTAAACAATTCCTCGATGATATGTTTACTCAAATGGGCCTCACTGTGGTTATCGAAAAAATGATGACTAAAGATAAGATTACATTCCAAGTACACGGCGAAGATTTAGGTATTTTGATTGGCAAACATGGTCAAACATTGGATGCTATTCAATACTTAACAAATCTCGTGGCTCACAAGGATGTATCTGGCCACTGCCATATCGTTGTAGATGTGGAAAACTATCGTTCTCGCCGAGAAGAAACATTGGTAAATCTCGCGAAACGTTTGGCTTCTAAGGTGAAACGCAATCGTCAAAAGGTTTCCTTAGAACCAATGAATGCTTTTGAACGTAAAATCATTCACACTGCCCTTCAAGGCGACAAAAACGTTGTTACTAACAGTGAAGGGGACGAACCGTTCCGTCACGTTGTGATTACGTACAAAAAATAAAATATAGTGGTGCAGCTTTCAAGTAACTGAGATTATCGGTTGCTTGAGAGCTGTCCTCTTTATTCTTTAGGTTATGGTGAAAGCTAACCTAAGTTAATCTTCGCATGCAAAGATTAGTTTAGTTTAACTTTCACAGGCGAAGAACATATACAAAAACAAATATTAGATAATCGAAATACGGAGATATTTATGTATATAGATGATACAATAGCGGCCATTGCGACGCCGCCCGGTATCGGCGGAGTTGGTATTATTCGGGTCAGCGGCAAGGATAGTTTTCCTATTGTAAATAGCCTGTTCAAGAGCGCTGGCACCGTTCCTTTGATGGACCGCCAAAATAGAACGATACAATATGGGACCATTGTGGACCCTGCAACGAACAAGACCATCGACGAGGTTCTTGTGTTATTAATGAAAGGCCCTCATTCCTACACGGCAGAGGATGTAGTGGAAATTCAGTGTCACGGCGGCATTGTGCCGGTTCGACAAATCTTGAAATTGCTCGTAAATCATGATGTGCGTATGGCAGAGGCCGGTGAATTTACGAAGCGTGCCTTTATGAACGGACGTATCGACCTCACCCAAGCGGAGGCGATCATTGATATTATTGAAGCGAAAACAGAGGACTCCCTCTCCCTCGCTGTGGCACAGCTGGATGGGACCGTTTCGTCCTTTGTAAAAGACGTGCGTGAACAGCTTATCGCTATGATTGCCCATTTAGAGGTTACTATCGACTATCCTGAAGAGGATATCGAGGACGTAACGAGCCAAGAGGTTAGCGATCAATTGCAACCTATTTTGAAAGCTATGGATGAACTTTTGTCCACAGCGAACACGGGTCGCCTCATTCGCGACGGCATTACGACAGTTATTGTAGGCCGTCCAAATGCAGGTAAATCGAGCCTTATGAACGCTCTCTTGCGCGAAAATCGCGCTATCGTAACAGATATCCCTGGTACGACACGGGACAGTATTGAAGAATATATGACCGTAGAAGGCATTTCCTTGCGCCTTATTGATACGGCAGGTATCCGCGATACACAAGATACGGTGGAAGCCCTCGGCGTGGAACGCGCTCGCGATTATATCAACAAAGCAGACATCGTGCTCTGTGTTATCGACGGGTCTACTCCATTAACCTCTGAAGAAATCGAAATTTTGACCTCTGTCAGCGGTTTGAACACCATCGTGTTACTTAATAAGTCCGATGTGGCACAAGTCGTTACAGATGAAAATATTAAAGAACACGGAACTTTTACAGCTATTGAACGCATTAGTGCTAAAGAAGGCGAAGGCTCTGCAGTTCTTTCTAAATGGGTACAAGAACTCGTCTACGGCGGTCGGGTAAAACAAGACAACAGCGCCATGATCAGTAACGTGCGCCACATCAGCCTCATGGAACAAGCAAAGGCACAAGTCGAACAAGCCCTCTCCTCCATCGACATGGGCATGCCAGTAGACTTTGTAGCTACCGACCTGCGTAGCGCCTGGGAACTACTAGGAGACATCACGGGCGACACCATCCGTGAATCCATGATCGACGAACTATTCAGTCGTTTTTGTTTAGGTAAATAAAAGTAGGGTGTGAGCTAACAGAGGAGCGCTAGCGACGATGGGAGCCACACATCACTTTGGTCGGAGCGTGCAATTTTCCGAAGGAAAATGCTCAGCGAGCGACCTGGACCATGGGAAAGACACTGCATCACTTTGTTCCGAACGTAAAATTTTCTAGGCTACAATGTAGCCTAAAGAAAATTCACAGTGAGGAACTGGACTCTGGGATATTAGTCCTTGTAGTTTTGAGTCAAATAATCTTTCAAAATAAGTAATATATAAGGAATTTAATTGATATGTACACAGTAGATAATTATGATGTCATCGTCATCGGTGGTGGTCATGCTGGTTGTGAGGCGGCTCTTGCCGCTGCCCGCATGGGTCATCGCACGTTGATGGCGACCATCAGTTTAGATAATATTGCGCTTATGCCATGTAACCCTGCCGTTGGCGGTCCTGGTAAAAGCCATCTTGTTTATGAGCTTGACGCCTTAGGCGGTCAAATGGGTATCAACGCGGATGCTACGGCTATTCAAATGCGTATGCTCAACATGGGTAAAGGCCCTGCCGTTCATTCATTGCGCTGCCAATCCGATAAAATCAAATACCAACATTTGATGAAACAAACCATTGAAAATACAGAAAACCTCAATGTTAAGCAAATCATGGTTACGGAGCTTAAGGTTGAGGACGGCAAAGTAACAGGTATCGTTACAGAGCTTGGCGAGTTCTATGGTGCTAAAGCTGTCGTTCTTTGCACAGGTACCTATTTGAAAGGTAAAATCCTCATCGGCGACATCGATTACGTAGGTGGCCCAAATGGTCAACGCGTAGCGGAACATTTCTCTCAATCCTTGCTGGACAATGGCATTGAGTTGATGCGCTTTAAGACTGGTACGCCAGCTCGTGTAGATAAACGTACTCTTAACCTTGAAAATATGGAGGTTCAAGAAGGCGATACACATCATCACTCCTTCTCCTTTATGGATGAATGGATCAATCGTAATGAAGACGTATGTTGGCTGACCTATACTAACAAAGAAACGCACGAAATTATTACAAGCAATATTCACCGCGCTCCAATGTATAGCGGTAAAATTGAAGGTGTAGGCCCTCGTTACTGCCCTTCTATCGAAGATAAAGTGGTGCGCTTTGCCGATAAAGAACGCCATCAATTATTCGTAGAACCAGAAGGTACAGGCACAAATGAAATGTATGTACAAGGTATGAGTACATCCCTTCCTATGGACGTACAATATGCGTTCCTTCGTACTATTCCTGGTTTAGAAAATGTAGAAATCATGCGCCCAGCGTATGCTATTGAATATGATTGTTTGAACCCAACACAATTGACACCAGCCCTTCAAGTGAAACATATTGAAGGCCTCTACTCTGCTGGTCAAGCCAATGGTACATCTGGCTATGAAGAAGCGGCTGCTCAAGGTCTCATGGCTGGTATTAACGCAGCTTTATGGCTTGAAGGTAAAGAACCATTTATCCTTGCTCGCTCCGAAGCATACATTGGTGTTCTCATCGATGATCTCGTAACAAAAGGTACAAACGAACCGTACCGTATGATGACGAGCCGCAGCGAATACCGTCTATTACTTCGCCAAGATAATGCAGATATGCGTCTCACTGAAAAAGGTCGTGCTATCGGTCTTGTAAAAGACGATCGTTGGGCTAAATTTACAGCTAAGAAAGCTGCTATCGAAGAAGCGATGGATATGTTGCGAAATACACCTGTAAATCCATCCAAGGAAACACAAGCTTTGCTTGAAAATTTAGGTACAGCACCTATTAGAACAGGTATTCATGCCTACGATTTAGTAAAACGTAACGGACTCTCCTATGCTATCGTAGCCGATGCATTTGGTTTAAAACGCTATACACCTGACGTAGAAGAAGCTGTTGATATCTCCATTACTTACGAAGGTTATATTAAAAAGCAAATGGACCAAGTCGATAAGGTTCGCAAACTAGAAGAAAAAATTCTTCCAAAAGAATGGGACTATACACAAATTAAGGGCATTTCTCTTGAAGCTCAACAAAAGCTCAATAAAATCCGCCCTCACTCCATCGGCCAAGCAAGCCGTATCTCTGGCGTATCCCCTGCGGACGTATCTGTGCTGTTGATCCAATTAGAACAATACAATCGAAGCAAATAAAATATGTGATAACATAGAAAAAAGCTAGCTAATTATATTAGCTAGCTTTTTTAGTTATAAGGCTTCCCGTTCTTGATGCTCATCGATTTCGCGACCTTGGCTCATATAGTCTGGAGTAAATAATGATAGGCCCATTTTAAATAATATCCACATAAATTTTTGTTTCATGGGTACCACCTCCCTATTAATGGTAGTGTATCTATAAATAGAATAATTAGCAAGTTATTTATCTATATAAAAGAGAGCGACATTAGTAAGGATTTGTATATTGATGCGAATATTTATAAAATACATATTGTTCTACGACTAAAATATGTACACTAGAGAAATACATTACGTGTACATTCAGAATAGACAAATTAATTTATATATGAAGAGAAATTCATGGTGATAAATTAGAAATAAACTGTGAAATTTGTTTGATAAAAAGATGGACCAATTTCTCAATTAATTGCTTTAAATGATAATGCGAGTATAACATTTATCCCCTACCCTATTTTGTGTTACGCAGGTCCTATATTTTGGTTTATAAATGAGAATGAGCTGAGAATATGCTATAATATAAAGAAAAATGACTTAAATATTTCGCTTATATGGTCATTTTATTAGTTTTTGTATATAAACTTATATAAAATAGATTAAAAGCACTGTATAACGCAAAATTTTGAGTTTTATAGCATCTGAAAATCGAAATACCATTTTGATATCTCATATATTGTTAAATACATAGTTTTGCCTATATGATATGTCATATGACATGAATTTTGTTACATATATGTGGATTACTTTTAGTATTATATAAATATCTAATAATTTATTAGGAGTACTTATGAAAGAGAAATACGATGTGCCTATAGCACCTGAGTCTGAATTTGTTTCATACATGATGGAGCAAATGAACCAATTTGGTTTGCCTTGTACGGAAGAGCAGGCGAAGGACTTTTATGTGTATTATGCGCGCATGATTGAAACAAATAAATACCTCAACCTTACGGGCATCACAGATATGAAAGAGGTTGTAGTGAAGCACATGATCGACTCCCTCTCCTGCTATGACTCAAATATCATTAAATCCGGCATGTCTATTATTGACGTTGGCACTGGCGCTGGTTTCCCTGGTATTCCGTTGGCAATCTATAACCGTAGCCTTAAGGTTACACTCTTTGACTCTTTGAAAAAACGTCTTACCTTCCTTGAATCTGTTATAGATGAGCTTAAATTGACGAACTGTACTACCTTACATGGTCGTGCAGAGGATCTTAGCCATCAAGATTATCGTGAAAGCTTCGATATCGCTACGAGCCGTGCAGTGGCGAGATTACCTATTCTTTTAGAATGGACTGTTCCATACGTAAAAGAAGGTGGCTATGTTATTGCCTTAAAAGGTGCTATTTACGAAGAAGAAGTGGGAGAATCCAATAAAGCGCTCAGCACATTAAAAGCTAATATTGAAGAAGTACGTACCGTTACTCTGCCAACCTTGGATGATAAACGAGCTATCCTGTACATCAAGAAAATAGGTAAAACACCGAAACAATACCCACGTAAGCCAAAAGAAATTAAAGACAAACCGTTAGTGTAATCTTTAAAGGGGAATATAGTTGCTTGTAAGCACAATATAAACAAATTCTGCCTTATATAAACAACAAGAGGATGCAAATCTAAGATTTGCATCCTCTTTCTCTTTTGTACGCCGAATAGGCATGACTAAACCCCCAGTTAAACTGGGGGTCGGTAAAAAATTCTTAGAGAAAAGGAAAGA
>NZ_JBPUGE010000009.1:0-87546 GCF_051549505.1 Veillonella sp. ZSJB6
CGTAAAGGAGCGCAGCGACGCATACGTCCATTGCATCAGGTTCGACGAAGCCCTTAAGGTATATTCTTTATTTTAGATTATAGCCTTAACTACTGCCATGGGCGAGTGTGATAGGAAGCCGCGGCTAGTGGTAGTATCCAACTCTATCCATACGGTAACGCGGCACAACGTGCCAATGTTACCGAACCGTAAACCAGTTTAGTAGCTCCAAATACATGTAAATACATATAAACCTCATCTCAATTTATGTATCATATACATTAATTCTTAATATCTTGCTTTAAATATTTATCCCTAAATAACCACTATATTATTCAATGGAGATTTACCTCTTAATGATCAAATATCCACCATATAGCCCTAATTTTACTTTTTTTAGTGCTATATCTATACATAATAGTTTATGTTTAACTGCTTTAATAGATCATTATACAAGTTATTCTTTAATCAACTTTACTAATTAATCATCTTTATGTAATTAATATTACTTTAATTTTAAATTTTAATAATCACTATCTACTACATATTCTATTCATGCATAGGTTTATCTGAAATTCACATATAAAGCTATAAATATAGATAAATACTGAGTTTATACCTACATTAGTATTGCCTAAATATGCACCAAAATTTACTCATTTCATTTATATCTCATATAACTTTCACTATGTTTTCACATATAATCTTTATACTAGCAATAGTTGATTGAGATCAACTAAGGAAATGGAGGTCTACTGCAAATAACTTTTACCTGTCCCTTTTACAAATAATACAAACAACACAACACAAAACAATACAACACTTAAATACACAACAATACTCTCCCTGTGTATAAACAAAACAATACATATACAAAACTCTCTAATTATATATACCATCTCCCGTATATATAAAGGTAAAAGTTAGGTAGACATAAGAGCCCTTGAGAAAGGGCTCTTTTTCCTTTTAAATTCACTATTATTTCATTATTTTAACAGGCTTTGTTTCTTGACATGGGACCTAATTTTTGTTAAACTAATCAAGTATCAAGCACAGCTTGATGAACATAGGGGTATAGCTCAATTGGTAGAGTAGCGGTCTCCAAAACCGTTGGTTGTGGGTTCAAGTCCTACTGCCCCTGCCAAATTTGGATTGCGGTCTTCGGACCGCATGTCCATAAAATTACTCAAAAAATATTAAAAAAATGCTTGCATAGATGTAAGCGTTATGTTAATATAAGTGAGTACCAAGTACATGACTCAGTAGCTCAGCTGGATAGAGCGTTTGACTACGAATCAAAAGGCCAGGGGTTCGAATCCCTTCTGGGTCACCAAATGAAAGCATCACAGTAATGTGGTGCTTTTTTATTTTTGTAAAACCATTTATCTATTAAAAAGACTCTACACATAATTGTGTAGAGTCTTTTAGTTTCCGTGCTTTAAATCTAATTAGATTGTGGCTTAAGTGTTTTACCTTATTTTAGCTGTCCTGCAGCCACAGCAAGATCTCTCCAGTAGATAGCTTGCATATAACCATATGTATCTGGTTTTAAGGTAATTAATTTAGCTTTAGGTCGTTTTTCCTCACGTAATACTCTGCCTGTACGGGCATCAATGATATTACGTTGTTCTTGAACCCATTGAATCGTATCGGCATCTTGATCAAAGTAATAATGATTTATATACTCTGTCATATAATATTGAGCACCTTGGTGACTATATGTACGGGCTACAATTTCAAATTTATTACCTTCTCCTGCGATGACCTTAACGCGTTGCTCTGCGTAATAATTTTGGCCATTCATACGATATAAGTAGGCATAACCTCTGGCATTCTCTAAATCAGCAATATTAACTGCTTGAGAGGGGAGGATACCTAAGATTGTGAAAGCCGCTGCAATTAATAAACTACGCTTCATGTATTCTCCTTATTACTTCGCATGTGGCTGATCAGATTCAGCAACCACATGTACAACTAATTCTTGATTAGAAGGAATCTGAGCCATGACTACAGGCATTGGTACATTCATAGCTGCTGCAATACCTTTGATCTGGCGCATTGCAACAGGCACTACAGTACCATCTTCTTGGATATTTTTTTCTAATGCTTCAATTTCAGTAACTGTTAAGCTTGCTTTGTTCGCAAAGTCTTCGATAGATACACCATTAGCTTCGCGATATTCTTTAATGAAATCTCCGATATACATAGATTCCTCCTATTTTTAGATACCTTTATATTGTAATTAAAAATATCATATATGGCAATAGATGAATAAAAGATGAATTAATAAAATTACAAAAATAAATTGACTTAATACGATAGTGGTGTTAATATTAACTCATAGAAAACATCATATTTGGGAATAGGTGCTGAAAAGCATAATAGAGAAGCTGGTTAAATGCCAGCACGGTCCCGCCACTGTATGGTCGAGCGAGTCTAAATTAAGTCACTGGGAAACTGGGAAGGCTAGATGAGCAATGACGCCGAGTCAGGAGAACTGCCTATTCAACATTCACCATTTGACCTACGAGAGATAGGGAGGAGAAGTTAGTAGCTCCTTTTTACGTACCCGTAAAAAGGATTTTTTAGTTCTATACGATTTTTATCAGAGATGATTTAAATTGTATTCAAAAGACCTTAATGTCGATGGCATGGTCATGGTGAATAATACCTTCTTGGTATTACCAGCATGACATGTGTTATGACTGTTAATATATTTTATGGTAAATGTAGGGCATGCATTTATTCATCATCATCCTAAAAAAGAGGCTGACCCAGGATTCTAGTAGTTCGGATTCTGGGTCAGTCTCTTTTTCATTTTCCTATTCTCCTGTTAATGTCTAGTACTTCTAATGTGTATAGCCAACATATATAATAGAACTTTTATTTTTAGGGGATACATGAAATTTAAGTTAATTCTAAAAAAATGATTGACGATGAATTCTATACATGATATTATTATTTCAGTTGAGACGCGGGAGTGGCGGAATTGGCAGACGCACCAGACTTAGGATCTGGCGCCTTACGGCGTGGGGGTTCAAGTCCCTTCTCCCGCACCAACTTTATTGCACCTTTTGAGGTGCTATTTTTTTTGCCTAAAATTAGCTTTATTAATGGGCATACATAAGACTAAGCGCTTTTAATTTAGGTACAAACAAGCGTGATTAGTAAGGCATAACATAGATAGAAAATTAACTATGCCGTTATGTGTTATAATAAATGAGTTAGAACTATTAATTTAAATAATCATAGTAATACTATATGGTGCAGTATGGATAATACATTAACACAGCTGCTTTCACAGAACCCATCCTTTGTGGATGGGCTAAACGCATTTCAGCGGAAAGGAAAGTCAGTCATAT
Organism: Veillonella sp. ZSJB6; assembly: GCF_051549505.1. Classification (NCBI taxonomy): domain Bacteria; kingdom Bacillati; phylum Bacillota; class Negativicutes; order Veillonellales; family Veillonellaceae; genus Veillonella; species Veillonella sp. ZSJB6. Next base: position 3,342 of record NZ_JBPUGE010000009.1, read on the forward strand.
ATGGTCTTAGTGGATCTCAAAAGAGTTTCCTCTTAAACCAAGCTTTTTCTACGGGTCTTACAAAGCCTGTGGTTATCGTAGTCCATGATAAGGACCATAAAGAGATGTGGGAACGGGATTTAGCCTTTTTCTGGCCTAATATTCCTGTCCTATCATTTCCTATAACAGATCATGTGGACTTTACAACGATTGCTCGTAGCCTTGAAGACCAAGGGGCACAAATGCGTGCCTTAGCATTGCTAGCATGGCAGGAACCTGCTGTAGTCATTGCGAATGCTGAAGAGGTTACACAGTATGTGGTATCTCCACAATATTTAAAAGGACAGTCGTTACATTTCTCTTTGAATGATACGATTGAACGCGATACAGCTCTTGAACAGCTCGTTACAATTGGATATGAACGTGTAGACCAGGTGGAACAACGTGGTCATTTTGCCGTGCGCGGGGATATTTTAGACATATATCCTGTTAATAGTGAACATCCCATACGGATTGAGTTCTTTGGCGATGAAATTGATACGTTGCGGTTCTTCTCTGTGGAGAACCAACGTTCCATTGAACAAATTGATTCTTATACGGTGACACCTTTCTTTCTTGGTAAAAGTGATGCAGATTGTACCTTATTATCCTATGTGAAAGAAGGCACTCTTATTTACGATGAGCCTGGTCGTATTCAGGAAGCATTAAAGAAATTCCTCAAGGAGGATCCAACACATCGTAAAAATCATTGTGACTGGAGTGAATTGCAACGTACTGTAGAAGCGACGAATCAAGTAGCTTTCACATTTATGCAACAACGTTCTATCGGCTTAGCTGGATTTACCCCAATTGGTATTCAAGGTAAGACGATGACGAGCTTTGAGCGTCAAATTCCTTTATTAACTGATGAGATTAAACAATGGCATCGCTTAAACCATCAAGTTGTATTGGTATTAAATAATCAGCAACGAAGAGAAGGGATTGAACGTGCCCTTGAAGGGGAAGGTATTGCCTTTGTTCATAGTGCGGAATGGATTGCAAAGCCTAATACGGTAGTTATCTTACAAGGTTTATTGACCGATGGCTTTGAATTACCAAATAGCCATTTAGTAGTTGTCGTAGAAGGTAATATTTACGGACAACAAAAACGGAAGCTACGCAACAAGCCTAAAAAGGGCCAAGAAATCAATTACTTTACGGATTTAACGCCTGGTGACTATGTTGTACATAGTTTGCACGGTATTGGTAAGTATATTGGCCTTAAAACGATAGAAACAGAAGGGATTCATCGGGATTATATTGAAATTGACTATGCGGGATCAGATAAATTATTCTTACCTGCCAACAACTTAGATCAATTACAAAAGTATATTGGTAATGAAGGTGATGTGCCGCGCATCAATAAAATGGGCGGCCGTGACTGGGCTAAGGTTGTTACAAAGGCAAAGAAATCTATTGATGATTTAGCAGATAAGTTAGTGGCCCTCTATGCACAGCGTGAAATAACGCAAGGCTTTGCATTCTTGCCAGACCAACCATGGCAGCAGGAATTTGAAGATGCATTCCCTTATGAGGAAACGGAAGACCAATTACAAGCTACTGCAGAAATTAAGGCATCCATGGAAAAACCAGTTCCTATGGATCGTTTGCTTGCTGGCGATGTAGGGTTTGGTAAAACAGAAGTGGCCATGCGTGCCATCTTTAAGGCTGTTATGAGCGGCAAACAAGTAGCAGTACTTGTGCCAACCACTGTTTTGGCACAGCAACATTTCCAAACCTTCTGGAACCGCTTTGCTCCATTTGGGGTTAAGGTAGATGTGCTCAATCGTTTCCGCAGTACAGCGGAGAAAAAACAAGTTCTAAAAGGCGTTGAAGATGGATCAATTGATGTTCTTATCGGCACACATTCCTTGCTCAATAAGAAGGTTGTCTTCAAAGATTTAGGTATGCTCGTTGTAGATGAGGAACAACGTTTCGGGGTAGCTCAAAAGGAAAAATGGAAAGAGTGGGCCAATAATATTGATGTACTCACCTTGAGTGCGACCCCAATTCCTCGAACATTACATATGTCCCTCGTTGGTGTTCGTGAGATGTCTGTTATTAATACGCCACCAGAAGAACGCTTGCCTGTTCAAACCTATGTAGTGGAATATGATATGAACCTCGTGGCCGATGCAATCAAGCGCGAATTGGCGCGTGGTGGTCAGGTTTACTTTGTATATAACCGCGTAGCATCCATTAATCATATGGGTGAGTTACTAGCAGAAGCTTTACCAGACTTGCGCTATGCCATTGCTCATGGTCAAATGACAGGCCGTCAAATTGAGGAAATCATGACTGATTTCTATGAAGGCCATTACGATGTATTATTGTCTACTAGTATCATCGAAACAGGTCTAGATATACCAAATGCGAATACCATCATCATTTATGATGCGGATCGCTTAGGCTTATCTCAGCTATATCAAATGCGTGGCCGTGTAGGTCGTTCTCGTAGAAGGGCCTATGCATACTTTATGTATCGACCTGATAAAATGCTCTCAGAGGCTGCAGAAAAGCGCTTGAAAGCTATTGAAGAGTTCACCGAGCTCGGTGCTGGTTTTAAATTGGCGATGCGAGATTTAGAAATCCGTGGTGCTGGTAATCTCTTAGGTTCACAACAACATGGTAACATCGCCTCTGTCGGCTTTGGTATGTACGTAAGTATGTTAGAAGAAGCCATTGCAAAGGCTCAACATAAAGAGGTAGAACGCGAGGTCTCCATTGATCCAGCTATCGATTTAGAGGTGGATGCTTTTATCGACGATGCATATATCAAAGATAGTGCCCGCAAAATTTCTGTATACCAACGATTGTTACATATTAAATCAAAAGAACAGCTTGATGATATGACAGACGAACTCATCGACCGGTTCGGTACGCCAACAGATCCTGTGGACCGACTATTGCGCATTGCCCAAATTAAAGAGCAAGCACGTTTACTTGGCATTAAAAGTATCGTTCGTAGAGATCAACAGCTTACTATCCATTGGCATGATGATTCTAAGATGGCCGACTGGGATATGGGGGCTGTACGAGAAGATCTATGGAAGAAGATGAAATTTACAGACACCAAGCCAGCCACATTATATGTGAGCCTTAATGGTATGAAAGGTTCTATTTTGACCATTACGGAAGCGGTGATGAAGGCTCTTAGCCAGAAATTATCGTCTAAGGAGGGCCTATGAATCGATTTTTAAAGGGGGCTATGATTTTAACCTTAGCTGGGATTATCGTTAAGGTTATCGGTGCTTTCAGTAAAGTCCTTATTGCACGCGTTCTCGGTGGTGAAGGGATTGGCCTATATATGATGGCCTATCCGATTTATCAAATTATCGTTAGTATTTCCGCTGCAGGCATTCCTGTTGCTATATCTATTATGATTGCGGAAAAGCTAGCTAATGATGATATGCGGGGCGTACAACAGGTATTTTCCGTATCGTTAAAGGTGTTAACACTATTAGGCCTTGTATTTAGTGTAGCTTTATACGGCAGTGCACAGTGGCTCATAGATACCCATATTATTACAGATCCTCGTGCACTCTTAGCGATTCAGCTATTGTCGCCAGCTATCTTCATCGTTACAATTTTGAGCTGTTTTAGAGGTTACTTCCAAGGCTTCCAATACATGGTGCCTACGGGAACTAGCCAAGTCTTTGAACAAATCTTCCGCGTATCCTCTATGGTGGGCTTAGCCTATTATTTCATTGATAGAGGGCTACACTTGGCGGCAGGTGGTGCAACGTTTGCTACATTCCCCGGTGTATTAGCTGGATTGCTCGTATTGATTTACTTTTACTATCGTCAGCGTCGTGTACGGGCGCAAATGTTGGCGCAGCAGAATCCAAATGCTATCGGTGAAAGCAATAGCTCTGTAGTCAAACGACTATTTAGCTTGGCTATACCAGTATCAATGGCCAATATTATGTTGCCTATGGTATCTCTTATCGATACATTTATCGTCCCAAAGAGATTGATGGATATCGGGTATTACCTCAATGAAGCGACAACACAATTTGGCTATCTCACAGGGATGGCTACATCGTTAATTGGGTTACCTATCATTTTGACTACATCCTTGGCTGCTAGCCTTGTACCAGCCGTATCTGAGGCCCATGCTCAAGGCGATGTGCACCGGATTGTACAGCGCGCCGGTACAGCCATTAAAATTGCCAATATGTTTACCATACCAGCTTGCATTGGGCTCTGCGTATTAGCGACACCTATATCTAAATTGATATATGCAACGCCTCATGCTGGCCCTGTTATTGCTGTTATTAGCTTGAGTATTATATTCTTAGGGTGGCAACAGATTACAGCAGGTATTTTGCAGGGCTTAGGTAGAACGGTTATTCCAATGGTAGCCATTTTTATTGGTCTGTTGGCTAAGACATTCTTGGACTATCAATTGACAGGTACTATTGAACTTGGCATTAATGGTGCCGCATGGGCAACGAATTTAAACTTTGCCATTGCTGCACTCATAAACTATATATTTGTTAAAAAATATGTAGGCTCCGTACTCAATAAATTAGAGCTATTAAAAATTGTAGTGTCTGCTATGGCTATGGGCGGAGCTACACAGGTGGTGTATGTGACGACTGTAGAACTGTTCGGTAATGGGGGTGCAGTGGCAGCGGCTATTATTGTAGCGGTATTTGTGTATGGTTTATCCTTATGGTTAACAAAGGCCGTTGTAAAAGCTGATATGTATCATTTCCCAGTTATAGGTAAGCGCTTGCAGGCTCGCCGTGATAAGGAGGAGGCTAAGCTATATGAAGAACAATACTGATAAGCCAGTATCGGTACAACCATTAGTGGATGTAGTAAAAGCTTTGCGTGCTCCGAATGGTTGTCCTTGGGATCAAAAACAGACTCATGAGTCGTTGCGTCGATATTTCATCGAAGAAACCTACGAAGTAGTTGATGCTATCGATAATAAAGATATGCCAAATCTTCGTGAAGAACTAGGCGATGTATTATTACAAGTTGTCTTTCACAGTCAATTAGCTGAGGAAGCCGGTCAATTTACATTAGAAGATGTAATTCACGATGTGACGGAAAAGATGATTCGTCGTCATCCCCATGTTTTTGACCCTGAAAATAATGAAAAATCATACAGTTGGGATGAATTAAAGGCACAAGAAAAGAAAAATATACAAAAATCCGTATTAGATGGTGTGTCCAAAGGTTTACCTGCTTTAGTGGCAGCTTACAAACTGCAAGAAAAGGCCGCAAAGCTAGGTTTTGACTGGGATGAGCTCGATCCGGTTTGGGCGAAAGTTTCCGAAGAAATAGGTGAATTTAAGGAGGCTATTGAGCAAGAAGATAGAGAAAATATGGAAAAAGAAGCGGGAGATGTGCTTTTTTCCTTGATTAATCTATTAAGATGGTATAAAATAAGCGGTGAAAATGCACTAAATCGCACAAACACAAAGTTCCGACAGCGTTTTTTACATGTAGAAGCTTGTGTTAACCAAAGCGATCGCTCATGGGAAGACTTTTCATTAGCTGAGCTGGATGCTTTTTGGGAGGAGGCTAAAGTGCAGGAAAAGTAGCCTAGAGGTTTGCATGCTTCTTAGGTATAGTATTTTTAAGGAGGTTCTGTCATGAACAAAACAGAATTAATCGCAAGTGTTGCACAAAAAACTGAATTAACTAAAAAAGACGCTGAAAAAGCGGTAAAAGCTGTATTTGACACAGTTGCTGAAGAATTAGCTGCTGGCGGTAAAGTACAAGTTATCGGCTTCGGTACATTCGAAGTTCGTGAACGCGCAGCTCGTGAAGGCCGTAACCCACAAAACGGTAAAACTATCACTATCGCAGCTTCCAAATCCCCTGCATTCAAAGCTGGTAAAGGTTTGAAAGAACAAGTTAACGCTGCAAAAGCTAAAAAACGCAAAAAATAATCCCTAATGGATTGGAAAGAGACCTTTCGAGGTCTCTTTTTTTCGTCTATTTATGGTATAATGCACAGAGAAAGGGTGTACTATGAATAACGAAAGATCACGGAAGGTTCTCATCGTGTCCGCTTCTATTGGGACGGGACATATGCAGGCCGCTAGAGCCATAGAAGAATATTGGAAAGAGAAAGAACCACAAGCATCGATAACTCATGTGGACTTTCTTGATACAGAAACCATGTCTGTAGAGCATTTGATCAAGGGCACATACATCAAGATGATTGACGTATTCCCGATGCTATATGATATGATTTACCGCGTATCAAAAGGGGAAAAACGAGGTACGATTATGCAAACTGCATTATCATACCTATTGAAAAGCCGCATGCTCAAATTGGTACAACAAGAAGAGCCAGATGTAATGGTATTTACGCATCCATTCCCATGTGGTGCAGCGTCTATCTTAAAACGCCAAGGACATATCGATGTACCATTAGTGGCTATCATGACGGACTTTAGTAGTCATCAATTTTGGCTATACCCTCAAATTGATACATACTATGTAGCTACTGAATCGATGGTAGATGAAATGGTAGCAGCTGGTATTGATAAATCACGCATCCATGTATCAGGTATTCCTGTACGACGCTCCTTCTTCCGTGATGCTATTGAAGAATATAGCTTAGAGAAACCGGTAAAAGTGCTCGTTATGGGCGGTGGCCTAGGTTTAGGTTCTCTAGAAACGGCATTAAAACATTTAGATGAAGTAAACGGTATTGATGAAATTACTGTCGTAGCCGGTCAAAATACATCTCTTTATGAATCCTTAGTTACCCTTAGTGAATCTATGCGAACTAAGACCATTGTATACGGATATACTACGAATATTTCGGAACTTATGAAGTCGTCTTCCTTGCTAGTTACAAAGCCTGGTGCATTAACATGTATGGAAGCGGTTACTATTGGTTTGCCTATGGTATTCTTTAATGCCATCCCAGGGCAAGAAGAGGCCAATGCAGAGCTGTTAGAACAACGAGGTTGTGCTCGTTGGGCTCGTGATATTCATAACTTGGAAGACGTTGTGACCGCGCTTCTTATTAACTCTCCAAGACTTCAACAAATGTCTGAGCGCGCTCGTGAATGGCATGTGGATGGTGCGGCTAATATCGTAAATAGTCTTATAGCCATATTAGATGCTGAGACGCCGGTAGAATTAGTGAAAGCAGAGCAATCTATCAGTTAATAGTTTAGTATTTACAGAATTATAGTGATTGTAAATGCTATATAGCTCGATATGTTTCATTAACGATGTTGGTTCAATAAACGTTATATGCTATATCAACGTTATATGTTCTATCATAAAATTAAAAAAGCGATGATCTTATATAGGTCATCGCTTTTGTTTTATTGGTATTGTTCAATATGTTCTTGTCGAATTTTTTGAAGTGTTTCCAAGAATGCATCTGTGCTTTCAGCACTGTCCAACAAGTCTTTTAGTTGGTAAGAATCATCGAGGGTCACACTCCATTGGAAGGAGTCATTATCGTCGTATACATTGAATACGATTGGCGTTTCTAAATCCTCTGGCAAATGACCGTCATCATCGGACACAGTTGCATAGGTGCCATCTTCCAAGAGCTCTGTAAATAATGTGTCATACCCATCGATATCGATAAGTTCAAAGTTGATAGTTTCATAAAAGTCTAAAACGATATCTGCTGCCATGTGGACCTCCTCATGAATATATACGTTACGTTTATTCTACTGAGGGGGCCTGTTACTGTCAATGGTAATGTGTAGTATAATAAATATCAGAATGACATAATAGGAGCATACGATGAACGTTATTAGTTTACAAAACATAGAAAAATCATATGGCACACGACTGCTGTTTAAGGAGGTAAATATTACTTTCACCACCGAAAAACGACTAGGTCTTGTGGGCATTAATGGGACAGGTAAGTCTACTTTCTTAAAAATCTTAGCAGGACAAATGGAGCCTGATAAGGGGACCATTGAGCGAAATGGTAAGGCTAGTATACATTATTTAGCACAAACACCTGAGTTTGATCCGAATTCTACATTACTAGAAGCTGTTCTTGATGGTGATCATCCTCGTTTACGAATGGTACAATCCTTTGAGCGCATTAGTCGTGAATATCGCGAAATGCAAGAGACTGGTGGCGAGGATGCTAAAGTATCACGGAACTATATGAATTCCTTGGAGCAGATGGACCAACAAGATGGTTGGCAAGTGGAGCAAGAGGCTCGTATTATTTTATCTAAATTAGGTTTTCCTGATGTGGATCAAAAGGTGGCTATGTTATCTGGTGGTCAAAAGCGTCGCCTTGCATTAGGGCAGGCATTATTATATCCTTGTGATCTATTATTGCTAGACGAACCGACAAACCATTTAGATGAAGATAGTATCGATTGGCTAGAGTCTTATTTAAGTGCTCGCCAAGGAGGACTATTAATTAGTACCCATGATAGATATTTCCTCGATTCCGTATGTAATGGGATTTTAGAATTATCGAATCGACGTATGTACCAATACGATGGCAACTACGAAGAGTTTATTGCCTTAAAGGCTGATCGAGAGGCTCGTGAGGCGGCTACAGAAGAGAAGCGTCGTCAGTTCTTAAAACGAGAAATCGAATGGGTACGCCGTGGTGCGTTGGCGAGAACGACAAAACAAAAGGCTCGTTTAGACCGCTATGAAAAACTTAAGAATATGGAGAAGACCCGACGCCCGGATCAAATGGATCCTATTGCTTTAAAAACGCGTTTAGGGAAAACCATCTTTGATATTGAACATTTGGCATTCTACTTTGGTGAGCGTCCTATGATTAAGGATTTTACCTATCATGTAGTGCGTCATGATCGTATCGGTATCGTTGGTCCTAATGGGGTTGGCAAGTCCACCTTTATGAATATTCTTGATGGAACCTATGAACCTACAAGCGGTACGATTGGTAAAGGCGAGACAGTTCGCATTGCACATTTCAAACAAGAACTGCCTGAGTTTGATGAAGATATGCGCGTTCTCGATTATATTCGTGAAGACCATTCGTATATGGTTCTGGGCGATGGCTCTACATTGAGTGCAGGTCAGATTCTTGAACGATTCCTGTTTACCCCTGAGCTACATGGTGTGCCAATCCGTAAACTTTCAGGTGGCGAACGACGTCGGTTGTATCTATTAAAGTTGCTTATGAGCGCTCCTAATGTTTTATTACTAGACGAACCGACCAATGATCTTGATATTCCTACATTAGAGGTGTTGGAGGATTTCCTTGACTCCTTTAGTGGTGTCATTATCACCGTATGTCACGATCGTTATTTCCTAGACCGCGTTGTGGACAAACTTTTTGTGTTTAGTGGTGATGGTCATATTGAGATTGTTCATGGCTCCTATTCTGATTACAAGGATTCTTTAGATGAAAGTAGCGTTGGAAAGCGCCCATTCTATATGGCTAATACAGGTACATCTGTTACTTCTAAAGATGAAAAAGCGGAAGGGGTTGCACCTAGTACTGCCAGTGATGACTCATCGTTAGGCACTTCGGTAGATGGGAGTGATAGTAGCATCACAACTTCTGGAGGAGATACTTTCAAAGAAGCACCAAAGAAGGGGCTAAATAAAGCGGAAGAAGCGGAGTATGCTAACATCATGGAGGAATTGCCTAAATTAGAGCATTTAGTAAAGGGCCTCGATGTCATGATTAGTCAAGTTGCTACTGATTATGAGAAGATGCAATCCTTGATGGCTGAGCGAGAAGAGACTCAATCCCAAATAGATGCGCTCACAGAACGGTGGATGGAATTGGAAGAACGCCTATAATTCCTTATAGCATGCGATTTTTTAATATCTGTTATGCAAAGGAATTACATGTAAATTTATTGATAAAAGTCACAATTTATAGTATAATTTCATCGATTAACGATAACAACGTTACCTAAGTAGGAGGAACTCATGAGTAAGTACCAATTTTTAGACCGTCGCGTACCGATTGAAGACGGCAATATTGCTTTAGTTCAAGATTTATCCAAATGTAAAAACTGCTCCTTATGTCGTAAAGCGTGTGCTGTAGACATGGGCGTATTTGATTATTATGATTTAACAACAAATGGGGATCATCCAATTTGTATTCATTGCGGTCAATGTGCATCTATTTGTCCATTTGATTCCATCAATGAACGCTCTGAAATTGATGAAGTAAAAGCAGCTATTGCTGACCCTAATAAAATCGTTGTATTCCAAACTGCACCTGCTGTACGTGTTGGCTTAGGTGAAGAATTTGGTCTTGATGCAGGTACATTCGTAGAAGGTAAAATGGTAGCTGCTCTTCGTAAATTAGGTGGCGACTATATTCTCGATACAAACTTTGGTGCGGACATGACTATCATGGAGGAAGCATCTGAGTTGTTGGAACGCGTTATCAATAGTGATTCCGTATTGCCTCAATTCACATCTTGTTGCCCTGCTTGGGTTAAATTTGCTGAAACATTCTATCCAGAATTCTTGCCAAACTTGTCTACTGCTAAGAGTCCAATTGCAATGCAAGCGCCTACACAAAAAACATATTTTGCTGAAAAAATGGGCCTTGATGCAAAACAAATCGTTGCTGTTGCAGTAACACCTTGTACAGCTAAGAAATTCGAAATTCGTCGTGACGAAATGAACTCCTCTGCTGAATACTGGGATGTACCAGAAATGCGTGATACAGACTACTGTATTACTACACGTGAACTTGCAAAATGGTTACGTGCAGAAGAAATCAACTTTGATGAATTAGAAGATTCTTCATTTGATCCATTGATGGGTGAAGCATCTGGTGGTGGTATCATCTTCGGTAATACTGGTGGCGTTATGGAAGCGGCTATGCGTGCGGCTTACAAATTAGCAACTGGTGAAGATGCACCTCAAACATTGATCCCATTCGAAGCAATTCGTGGTATGGACGGTGCTCGTGAAGCAGACGTAGTCATTGGGGACAAAACATTACATGTAGCGGCTGTTCATGGTACAGGCAACTTGCGTAAGTTCATCGAACGCATGCGTGCAGAAAATATCCATTATGACTTCATTGAAGTAATGGCGTGCCGTGGTGGCTGTATCGGTGGTGGTGGTCAACCACGCGTTAAATTACCAATGGCTGATAAAGCTCGTGAAGCTCGTATTGCTTCCTTGTACACTCGTGATGCGGAAGTAACAGTAAAAGCAGCTTGTGATAATCCAGATATCCAAAAATTATATGCAGAGTTCTTCGATGGTAAACCTATGAGCCATAAAGCACATCACATGTTACATACAACATTTGTGAGCCGTGCAGAAGACTTAGGCCCTAACGGTGCTTGTACACCAGCTACATGCCCAACATCTGTGCCTAACTTGAAAAAGGCCGCAGAAGCAGCTAAAGCAGCAGCGGAAGCTAATAACTAATAGCTAAAAATAGTTAACCGTAACAATTAACAGTAAATGTAACAGTTAACTATAGTTAGTTGATACATACTATAAAAGCACATATATAGCTTAAGATAAAAGGCAGATAGTTGATATTTCAATCAGCTATCTGCTTTTTTGTTTAAAATATTTAGGCGACCATCTGTATGATATCTAAATATTGTTGAGACTTTCATGGTGATGAATAGTATATATGCCATATACGCATAGAGGTTAAAATATAGAGATTGGTAAATTGTTTAGGAATTATGGTTAGTGTGCTATAATTAAATTATATTTATAGAAGCAATCAATACTGTTTCAGGAGGATCTTCATGGCTTTTAAATTAAAAGGAAAAGAAGAAAAATTTTTCAGTATTTTAGAAAATCATGCTGCTCTTACATATGAAAGTGCAGAGATGATGGAGCGTGTGTTTAAAGGCGAAATCTCTAAAGAAGAGGCTTTTCTTGAAATTGATACAAAGGAAAAAGCTGCCGATGAATTAGTAACCGAAACTGTAGAACGTTTGCGTAAAACATTCATTACCCCAATGGATCGCGAAGATATTCAGCTTCTAATCGACCAATTGGATACTACATTGGATAATATTAAAGAAATCATGGACAAAATGGTTATGTACCACGTTGGTAATCCAAGTGATGGTGCTATCCGTATGAGTGAAATCGTTGTAAAATGCGTTAAGCATATTAACAAATCTATTGGTTATATGGGCAGCCTTAAAAAGGACCATGTAAAGGTAGAAGGCCGTGTACACCAAGTATTGAAACTTGAGTCTGAAGCGGATAATATTTACCACGAAGAAATGGCTAAACTCTTCACTGAGTGTACAGATCCTATTGAAATTATCAAATGGAAGGAAATCCTTAGCGCCATGGAGGATGTAATCGATGGTTGCGAAGATTTGGTAGGTACATTCCGCCGGGTAGTATTGAAATATGCTTGAGTCTCATTATTTAGTATGGCTAGTAGTATTTTTAGCATTAGCCTTCGACTATATCAATGGCTTCCACGATACGGCGAACGCCATTGCTACATCTGTTTCGACCCGTGCTATTGAGCCTAAAAAGGCTATTATGATGACGGCAGCACTCAATTTCTTGGGGGCCATGGTTAGTACAGGGGTTGCAAAGACAATCGGTGGCGATATCGTAATGTCTGCATCTCTTATCAATAGTGGAATCATTTCGGCTGCTCTCATCGGTGCCATCACATGGAACTTGCTTACCTGGTATTGGGGGATTCCTAGTTCCTCATCTCATGCTCTTATCGGCGGTATCATCGGTGCTGTAGGCTGGTCCGTAGGCTTTGATGCCTTAAATGAAGCAGGGATCTTAAAGATTTTCTTATCCCTTATTTTATCTCCAGTTGTAGCCATGATTGGTGGCTATATTGTGATGAAAGTATTGTTGCTTATCTTTGGTAGATTCTCTCCAATTACGTTGAATGATAGATTTAGATCCATGCAAGTTGTATCTGCCGTCATGATGGCCTTCTCACATGGCTCTAATGATGCGCAAAAGGCGATGGGGATTATTACCTTAACCTTGCTTAGTGGTGGCTTCATTGATACATTGGATGTACCATTATGGGTTAAACTTTGTTGTGCTACGGCTATGGCCATGGGTACAGCAGTGGGTGGTTGGAAAATCATCTCTACGATGGGGACTAAGATTTTCAAACTAGAAACAATTAATGGTTTTGCTGCTGACTTAAACTCTGCTATTACTATTTTTACAGCTACATTCTTACATTTACCTGTAAGTACGACACACGTTGTAAGTGGTTCCTTATTAGGTGTAGGTTCCTCTAAACGTATTAAAGCTGTTAACTGGGGCGTAGCAAGATCGATGGTGTTAGCTTGGTTTGTAACAATTCCGTTATCTGGTATTGTAGCGGCTATTGCTTATGAAATCGGTCACTTATTATTTGGTTAATAAATAGCTATATAAAACTAAAAAAGACTGCGAGAGCAGTCTTTTTTTAGTTCTGTTGTTTAAGAATTGGATTCATTGAGTTATACAATTTATCAATTAGATTTTACTATTTTTTGTAGTTTATTATGAACCTGTCATCAAAGAATGTTGATATACACTAGGTTTTAAATACTATATTCTATAAAAGCGATTTATCTATATTTGGCAACGTTAATGTTATAATTCAAGTTGAATATAGAGAAATGCTTATAAATATGTGCTTTTCTTTATTATGCGTTTTATTAATAAATACAGTTTATTACTTGTTTAATAGTTGTTTTAGGACTGTTTAAAATGAATAACTATTGCATACTTATGTAACGGAGGTTATACTATCGGTAGAAGGAGTTTTTCAAGTGAAAAGTGAGGTATGTATATGGCATGGGGTGGAACTAGACGCGGTGCCGGGCGCCCACGTAATCCGATTAAACGTATTGGTAGAACTATTCGACTTAGTGATGAAGAGTTTCTTTCACTCAAACCATTAATTATGGCCATTAAGGCCAATAATGATAAACGCTATAGGCAACAATGTACTAGAAATGGATAAATAAGGCATTGTCACAGCATATACAACATAATAAACTTTTAATCTATATTACAATAACCCATTATTTAAATCTTTCAACTACAACACATCTCTACTCTCTAACCATATGCTGTGTGCAATACAAAGCAGTACGAAGAAGGTCCCAATTCAATGAATTGGGACCTTTTCCGTTACATATAGTATATGTCACAGTATATTTAACTACCTAGGACAAATACTATCTAATACTATATATAATTTTATTAACTTATAGGACTAGTTAATAGAATACTTTCATAGCTGAGTAAATCGTTAGTCGATTTTTACGCCGTGAATTTCTTCAGCTAAACGTTTTAAAGCATCTACTGTACGAACGCCAGGTGTGATCTCAGATAGTTTTACACGAATGAAATGACCTTCTTTTACAGCAGTGATATCTTGAAGTTGAGGGTTAGATTTGATTTTTTCAATTTTTTGTTGGAAATCATCATCGTTGCGAATGGAGTTACCATAGTCAGCAATAATAATGTAATCAGGATTTTGAGCAATTACAGTTTCCCAAGAACCTTTAGCCCATGTTTTATCAACGCCTAAACCGCTCATTACGTTATCAGCACCGATAAGTTTCAAGATGTTTGTAGTGTAACCTTCGAAGGCTGTGAATGGTTGGCCATCTTCAGAGTCATAAATGAATACCCGTTTACGAGGTAAGTCTTTTAATTTAGCTTGGATAGCTGCTAACGTTTTACGTTGACTTGCAACCCATTCTTCAGCTTTAGGTTTAACGCCGAAGATTTCGCCTAATTTAATCATGTCATTAAAGTTAGTCTCTAAATCTGCTTTTGTAGATAACATGGATTCAGGAAGCCATATGTTAACCTTTTGAGCAATCATTTTATCTGCAGGAATAGCGCGTTTGCTGAAGGAGTCAGGCCAGCCTGTTGCAAAGTCTGGCTTTACGGACATGAATACTTCGTAGGACGGCCATTTGTCGGATAATACTTTTACCTTGTCATACGCCGCTTGTAGAGGTGGATAGATTTCTTCTTCTTTGAAAGCTGTACCAGCCATCTTATCTTCAAGACCTAGTTGGAGCATCATTTCTGTAGTTGCTTGGGACATGGATACTGCATGGGTAGGAGCGGATTTTACAGCAAAGTCAGTTTTAGTACCGTCAAATGTTTCACTCCATGTTACCGCATTGCCATTATCAGCAGTGTTCTTAGTTGTATCAGAACCACAACCAGCAATAGCAAAGGTTGCGCATGCCATAGCGACTAATAACAATTTTTTTGATTTTCTTAATTTTTGGAACATAGTAAGCCCTTTCTTTTGAATTAATAATATAAATGATAGCGCCCTTCATCCCAAGATGTTTTGAAAGGAACTTCAAATATGGGTTCAAGAATTTCAGGTGTTAACACCTCGGTAGGGGAGCCTTCCTTTAGGATGGTTCCTTTGTTCATAATAACCACATGATCACAATATTGAGCGGCCAAGTTCAAGTCGTGTAAGACTACGATAGTTGTGCCTTTAAACGCTCGCAATTGTTTCATCAGTGCTATTTTATATTTCATATCTAGATGGTTCGTAGGCTCATCTAAGAGTAGAATTTGAGGCTCTTGGGTCAATGCTTTGGCGATGAATACACGTTGTTTTTCGCCACCTGATAAATGATGAATTTCTTCATCTGCTAAATGCGTAATACCTACTTCATGCATATAATGCTCTGCTATTTTTACATCTTCTGAGCTATATGTGCCGAAGTGTTGTTTGTAAGGATAGCGCCCCATAAGAACGATATCTTTTACGAGAAAATCATCGATCATAGAGTCTCTTGATTGTGTTAGAACGGCTACTAATTGAGCAAATTCTCGGCCTTTATATGATTCTAAAGGTCTTTGATTCAATATGATTTTATCTTTAGATGGTAGTAGTCGGTACAGATGACTCAGTAATGTGGACTTACCACATCCATTCGGGCCGATGATGGCTGTAATTTTATTACTAGGAAATGTTACAGAAATATTCTTTAACACTTCTTTCTTCTCATAGGAGAAGGACAACTGATTAATTTGATACATAGTATCTCCTATAGATATGATATACACTAACCATTGTGCTTGTAACGATTCATAATAATCCAAATAAATAATGGAGCCCCTAGTAGGGATGTGAGAACCCCGATCGGGATTTCTTCTGGACTATAGAGGGCCCTAGATAATACATCGGACCAAATCATCACGATACTGCCGATGAGTGTACTGAATAGTAAGGTGTGTTTGTGCTTTGGACCGCCTATGATTCTCGCTAAATGAGGAATAATAAGGCCAATAAATCCAACTACACCGACCTTGGATACTAATGTAGCAATAACAATAGAGGATATAATGACAATGCTCAACTGTAACTGTTTTACAGATAAGCCCATTTGCGCTGCTTCGTGATTGCCTAGTAATAATACATCTAAATCTTGGTTAAATAGGTAGATATATAACATAAATAATGTCACAATGATGGCTGTTAGTGGTAAATCACCCCATTGTATACCGGCAAAGCTACCTAATAACCAGAACATGGCACTACGAACTTGTGCTTCGTGTTTTGCCCCGTAAATAATCATCATAGTTAGAGCAGAGAATATACCAGTCATGCCCATACCGATGAGGATGAGCTTTACAGGACTATTACTTTTACCAACACAGAGCAATACCAAGATAATAGAGAGGGCCGCACCTAGAGCTGCAAAAATAGGTGTGTTATAGGCACCCAATAGCGGTAGACCTCCCATAATAATAGCGAATACAGCGCCTGTACTAGCACCTGATGAAACACCTAAGACATAGGGATCAGCGAGTGCATTTCGCGTAACCGTTTGCATTAGCAAACCAACGAGGGATAAACCTATACCTGTTAAGACTGAATAGATGAGCCGAGGTAATCGTATATCAGTGATAATCGTATCTGTCATTGTGGCAGTGGCATTAGGATCCGCCATAGACATAAGAGCTTGAATAATTTGATCCAAAGGAATAAATGTAGATCCAAATTGCAATGCCGTTACCAATGAAATACATAGTATTATACATAGTATTAATGCTTTTATAGAAGTTTGCATAAAATCTCCTTATTCTATTTTATAGGTAATATAACCTTATCTAAGTATAGAGAATTTTCTATATATATACAATATATATACGTGTATGGGTATTAATGTGAGCGGTTAGATTCTATAGAAATTATAATTGGAAATAGGATTGAGCTGATACTTAATATAAAATGCTTGAGTTAGTAAAAATTCAAAAATATGATTAAATATTTAATATAGGATATCCTACTATGTGTTAATAAATTCATCACTAAAATTGTTTGTTTTATTCTTTTTTATAGCCTTATTCCTATTTTGTTATATGAAAAAACTCACAGAATGGATATAATAAAAGTATGTACGTAAGTAAATTCAGGAGGTGTTAGCTTGTTACAAGATTTACTATCTGAGGATAATGTATCCTTTCATTATCCTGCAGAAACGTGGGAAGAGGTAATTCGTCACGGTGGCCAACTCATGGTTGATGCGGGTTTTACTGATCCATCTTATACGGAGGCTATGGTAGAGGTAGTGCGTGAAATGGGACCCTATATTGTATTGGCACCAGGTCTTGCTATGCCACATGCTCGTCCGGAAAATGGGGCAAAACGTGTAGGTACTGCATTGGTAACCTTAGAAAAACCATTGAATTTTGGTAGTCCTGACAATGATCCTGTTTCTGTGGCGTTGTTTTTGTGTGCTCCGAACAAGGATGAACATATTCAGTTGTTGACAGATATTGCTACATTATTTGAGGATGATGAGTTTTTAGATTCGGCTGCTGATTTTGAAAGTATCGAAGATGTACAAGCATTCTTGGCAGAGCATTTAGAAGATCAAGAATACGTTTAGTAGGAGGCAAGTATGATTTCTGTATTAACTGTATGCGGTAATGGCATTGGTTCTAGCTTGATGCTAAAAATGAAAATTGAAGAAATCTGTGCTGAAAATGGTATTGATGCACAAGTTGAATCTATTGATTTTAATGCCGCACAAGGCCGTAAAGCGGACCTTATTGTAACTGTAAAAGAATTGGCTGAACAATTTGAAGACAAGAATGTGGCTATTGTTCGCAGCTATATTAATAAAAAGAAAATCACAGAAGATATTCTTGATGCATTAAAACAAGCAGCTCAATAAGCTGTAACAACTATATATAGGAGGTAGTGCCATGGAAATGGTATTAGAGTTCTTACGTGATGTGCTGTCTCAACCAGCACTTTTGATTGGTATTATGTCATGTATTGGCTTGATTGCCTTGAAACGTCCGTTTCATAAGGTCATGACTGGTACGTTGAAACCTATTCTTGGCTACTTAATGCTCGCAGCTGGTGCAGGTGTTATCGTTAACAACCTTGATCCATTAGGTAAGATGATTGAGCATGGCTTCCATATTACTGGTGTAGTACCAAATAACGAAGCTATCGTGGCTGTAGCACAAAAGGTACTTGGCGTTGAAACGATGTCTATTCTCGTAGTAGGCTTATTGATGAACTTATGTATTGCTCGTTTCACCAAGTTCAAATATGTGTTCTTAACAGGTCACCACAGCTTATTTATGGCTTGTCTTATGTCTGCCGTACTCGGTACAGCTGGCTTGTCCGGTATGGAACTCATCCTTGTAGGTGGTTTCTTGATGGGCGCTTGGTCTGCTATCTCTCCAGCAATTGGTCAAAGCTATACATCTAAGGTTACAGAAGGCGATGAAATTGCCATCGGTCACTTTGGTAGTCTAGGTTATTATTTATCCGCTTGGGTAGCTAAATATGTTGGTAAAGCAGACGATAGTACAGAAGACATTGAAATTCCAGAAAAATGGGGCTTCTTACGTGATTCTACATTATCTACAGCATTAACTATGATTGTATTCTACTTAATTGCAGCCTTTGCGGCTGGTTCTGAGTTTGTAGCTACTTTATCTGGTGATATGAGTCCTTACTTATATGCTGTTATGAGCGCTATGAACTTTGCTGTAGGTGTAACAATCGTATACTCCGGTGTACGTATGATCTTAGGTGATTTAATTCCTGCATTCCAAGGTATTGCCACAAAAATTATCCCTAATGCTATCCCAGCAGTAGACTGTGCCGTATTCTTTACATATGCTCCAACAGCAGTAGTATTGGGCTTCATTAGCTCCTTTATCGGCGGTATCATCGGTATGCTCATCCTTGGTGCTGTAGGTGGCGTATTAATCATTCCTGGCCTTGTACCTCATTTCTTCTGCGGTGCAACAGCAGGTATCTATGGTAATGCTACAGGCGGCCGTCGTGGTGCTGCAGTAGGCGCATTCCTTAATGGTTTGGCTATTACTTTCTTGCCAGCATTGGCATTGCCAGTTCTTGGTCAATTAGGTTTCCAAAATACAACATTTGGTGATGCTGACTTTGCTGTAATGGGCCTTGTACTAGGTCATGCATTCGAATGGATTGGCATGGCAGGTATCTATGGCATCGTAGCGATTGCAGCTCTTGTACTTATTATTCCAAACTTTATTAAAACAAAAGGTAAAGTTATTAACTACGTAGAAGAGGAGTAATGAAAACAACTGAGCAACATAGTAATGTTGTAATACGATATATATTCCTTACTATGGGTGCTATTAGCTTTGCTCTTGGTACAGCGGGTATCGTATTACCACTATTGCCAACAGTACCTTTTTATATGCTTACCTTGTTTTGTTTAGCTCGAGGATCTGAACGTTTTCATAAAATGTTCTTAGAATCTAGTTTATATCAAAAGACTGTTGGTGCTTATGAACGCGATAAATCGTTAACGTTGCGGACAAAGTTGTCTATTCTCTTATCTGTGAGTACAATAATGGCAATTGGTGCGTATTTCAGTCAAGATATGCCCATCGCACTTGGTGTTATGGCCTTTGTATGGCTTGGTCATGTTATAGCATTAGTCTTTATTGTAAAAACAAAAAAATAAAAACTTTCAAACATAATTCTAAATATAGCCTCGTAAACTACATTGGTTTAGTTTACGAGGCTATTTTTTGTGTAAATTTATATTTTTAAAGAAAAAATGAATTATTACAAAAATTAATTTGACAATGAATATCAATAAGTATACTATGATAATTGTGTAAGTGATAATTTATATAGTATTTGTGTATATGGTGATAGTATGAATCCACATAATCATGCAATTTCACATGCAGGACTTACTATGTCGAGACATACGGTGTTTGACGGTATCGATCTATTATTTCTGGATGTGAAAGAAGAGTCGGTTCAATTTTATGCTAAATCACATACCAAGACATTTGCCATAAATCATTGTGAAGAGGGGCGCATCGAGTGTAAGTTTACATCTGGGGAATATTTATATATGGGGCCAGGAGATATGTCATTAGGATGGCATACTCATGCTGACTACCAACATAAAAATTATTTCCCTACAAAACTTTTTAAGGGAATTGTATTACTCGTAGATGTAGAAAAAGCGCAACCTGTATTGGATTCGCTTGTTACTGAGTCACGTATTAATTTAACAAGCCTAGCTGAACGATTTTGTGAGCATTCCGAGTACGGTATGATGATGGAAGAAACTGAATCGGTTAGACAGATTTTTTCTAGCTTATATAAAGTGCCTGACCAAATCAAAGGGCACTATTTTAAATTAAAGGTTATTGAGATCTTTTTGTTATTATCTGTAATTTCTACGAGCAATAATGAAAAGAGAGCAACCTATCGGAAACAGCAGGTTGATATTGTGAAAGCTGTTAACGAATATGTATCTACTCAGTTTATGAAGCGTATTACAATTGAGACATTATCTGAACAATTTGATGTACCTACGTCTACATTAAAAAGATGTTTTAAGGGCGTATATGGTACGACGATACATCAATATTTAAAAGAATGTCGTATTAATGCGGCTAAGAGGTTACTCCATGAAACGGATCAATCGATTCTAGAAATTGCTAATGCCGTAGGCTATGAGAATGGCAGTAAGTTTACTAGTGCCTTTAAAGAGGCTACTGGTGTAACTCCAAGTGCTTATCGTAAGATATAACAATTTAATATTGTCCGAAACGTATATTTTTGGTCTTTTCGGAGTAGATATGCAAGATACACTTTGCTAACATTAAAATGTAAATGATATTCAATGTCATTATATGTTGGTAGAGTGTATCTTTTTATTTGAGAGTGAAAGATACAAAACGTATAATTAGTTAAAATTTGAGGAGGGCACAATGGACCGGTGGGGATATACAAAGCGCACCATAATTCTGTCTAGTGCAGTTGCCTTGTGGCTTAGCGCACCTCTTGTAGTATGGGCTGAGAATGCAACCGTTACTACAGATGTTGTTCATGTTAAAGGAACATGGGCAGAAGAAGCAGCCAAATTAGACTCACAGCAAGTGCAAATCATTACCAAGAAAGATATTGAGAAAAAGCAGGCGAAGTCCGTCGAAGATATTATTTTTACACAAATTGGCGTCTCTAGAACTGTAGATGCTATGGGCCGTGTAGGTGTATCTATTCGTGGTGCAGAAGCGCGTCACACACTTATTTTAGTAGATGGTCAACCAGTACTAGGCGATTTTGATAAGTACTCCGGTGCAGCAGATGAAGTTCAACGGTTAGGTACAGAAAATGTTGAACGTATTGAGGTTATCCAAGGGGCAGCCAGTGCAAAATACGGTTCAGATGCTATTGGTGGTGTTGTTAACATCATCACAAAAAAAGCACAGAAGAAACCGATCTTACAATTAAACGCAGAAGGTATGCGTCGTAAGAGTGATGGTGATACATTCCCATTCCAAAACTTCTTTATTCGTGCCGACTCTGGTCAAATGGGTAAGTTAAAGGTTGGTTTGTCAGGCAGTAAACGTGATCTAATGCCTGTTTTAGCATCCGTTAAACGTCGAGATTCTGGCATGGCTTTTGATTATGCAAAACATAATTTTAAGCCAAATGTGCTTCGTTATTATGGTGATGCGGCTGATATCGGTCTTGTAGCAACCTACGAAGCTAATGATAAGAATAAATTTGAAATGCGACTTAACCGCTACACAGAAGACCTTGTACGCGATGTTAAGCACTCCGACTCTGATTTAGAGCCTCAACAACATTTCAAACGTACCGCAGACCGCAATACGGCTAATTTACAATGGTCCTCCCGGGCAGGCAAAAGCGATTGGACTGTTGAAACTAACTACTCCCGCATTAAAGAAAATGATGTAGCCCTCATTAGCTATACAGGTCGCTCCGCCTATGAAGGCTCCAATGAGTTGCGTTATATCGATAACATCGATCATCGTCAATTGGATATTCGAGCTAATGCGAATACACAGCTTAATAAAAATCATTTGCTTAGCTACGGCGTAAGTTATGCTCGTGAAGAAGGTTCTGGTAGCCGCTTAAAGAGTTCTCCTAATACAAGTACCATGTACATTGATCCTTGGGATTACGATAAGAGCTTATTAGTGGATAAACTAGACCGCCTTGTAAGACGTAAAGGCGATAATAGCATCAAGGTTTACTCTCATATCCACGATTATAAATTCATTAATTCCGGTGGTGGTATGCCGCAATGGGATATGGATTATGAATATTATGGTGCAGAAACAGATGCTCAAAAACCAGGTATAACTTATGATGACTATATAAACTATGGTTTGTCTGAAAGTAGATTAAGTGATTGGTCTAGTACATCTCCTAATAATCAACCTGTAACAGATGAGTTCAAAGCTCGTTATAAGGCTTTAGAAGACCGTTTGAAAGCAGAAAATCCTGTATTATCTGCCACACGTGCCAATATTGTAGGTGACTATTTTAAATATGGCGAGTCCAATGATCCTGAGATGCGCAAAAAGGCACCTAAGCTAAATGGTAAAGCCTTCCTAGAAGAATATCGTAGCCGTGATCAACGCTTAACAACTGGTAGCGGTACGATTCGTAAGTTAAATGCTTATGTTTCTGATACATGGCAGGTAAATAAGAACTTAACATTATCCCCAATTCTTCGCTTTGATAACAGCAGCTTATTTGGTTCTAATTTATCTGCGTCCTTAGGCATGACCTATAACGTTAAAGGTAATACTCACCGTAGATTTAAAGCCAATGTAGGGACGGGCTATACAGAACCAGGTATGGGCGAATTGTGGTACAACTGGGAAATGTATGCTTCTAACCCTGTTGGTATTGGGGTTGCAAAACTTGGTTGGTACTGGGCTGGCAATCCTAATTTGAAACCTGAGAAATCTGTTAACTTTGACATGAGCTTAGAAGGTGAAAATAAGAATACTTATGCTCGTGTAGGCGTATTCCATAACCGCATCAAAAACTATATGTCTGTATACTTCACAGGGGACTTTATGGACTTTGCTCCATACCTCAAAGGTGATGCTAAGTACCAACGTGCACCAGACATGATTTATAGCTTTAAAAATATTGGTAAAGCTGAAATTACGGGCCTTCAAGCAGAGGTACAACAAAAATTCGGTAAGTATTGGTCCGGTAAGCTCGGGTATACATACTTGCATGCGATCAATAAGAGTGATCCAACAATGCCTCGACAATTGTTGGATAAACCAATGCATAAGGTTGATATTGGTATTACCTATGACAACCCTAAATCCGGTTGGAATGGTTCCATTTGGGGCGATTACTATATCAATATGCTTGATAGTAATACTCTTAATAATGGTGGCAACTACTGGCCAGATATTTTATCTGGTGATGCAGGCGTATATAAGAAGCAAACCTATGAAAAGAAAACATTTGGCATTTGGAACGTAATGGTTCAAAAACGATTCAATAAAAATGCCATGATGTACTTTGGCATCAATAATATCTTTAACCATCGCGATGATGACCGTGCTACGCAAGAACGTGTGTATCGTGTAGGGGTTAACCTTAAATTTGGTGGTGGAGACAGCAGTAAAACGACAGCTATCGGTAAGACTAAGGATGGTACAAAAGGTAGCGTAACAGGTGCAAATGTAACGGATACTAATGGGAAAGTTACAAATGGTGAATCCGGTGTACAAAACGTATCTGATGTGGTTCGCTTAACTGATTTTATTCATTCTGATTTCGACACTACTAAAGAACGTGGTGTTACATTAGTTGGCGACTACAGAGCACGTTGGATGGCACATGATGGCTCTAATAGACCACAATCTCCATTTAGAGAAAATTCCGCTATTGGTTCTGCAAAAGCTAATATGTACGATACCAATCGTCATAGCTTTGAACAACGTTTGCGCCTAGGCTTCGATGCTCGTCTTAATGAGTTTACCAATCTTAAAGTTATCGGTAGTGCAACTGGTATGAGCGGTGTTGATACAAGCTGGACACAATCCGATTCTAAAGGCTTTAACCATCAACGAATCGACACAGTTGATTTCACAAGACGCGTTAAAAAATGGGATGTATCGGTAGGTCGCTTAACAGAACCTATGGGGGCTAGTGGCTACTGGTTTGGTCAATCTTATGATGGCGTTCGTGCCGTTTGGAATGGTCATGACTCACAAGTTCGTATTGGTGTTGGTACTTTCAAACATAGTACAGGTATTACTGATTCGGCTTATACTCATGCAGTACATGAAGTTATTTATAGACCACCAACAGCGGCTGAATTGATTGGTATCAATCGTGATGAATATCCATATGATATCAACAGTGCTACAAAAACTGGCTCTGATGGTGAGAAAAAATCTACAGAGGATGCAGCAGCACCAGATAGTCCTAATGGTATCTATGATTCTACTTACAAAGGTAAGACAGATAGCATCTACTTCTATCAACAGCTTAAAGGCTTACAAGATGAATATGAAGCTTATAAGGAGTCATTAGATCTTAGCTGGAGCAATCCAAACCGCGATCAAGAAATGGCTAAAGCTGATGCTAAGCTAAAAGAGACTCAACAAAAACAAGCTCAAATCATGGGCCATTTACAAGATATTCTTACAAAAGCATATCCTACAGATATGGCTGGGAAGAAATTCTCCCTCGATATTCCATCTGGTGGTTATGCAATGTATGAAATCACTAATAAGCATACAGGAGAAAAACTCTATAAGACAGGGGACATTATGTATAATGTGAACTCCTCCTTATACCCTGAATACTTAAAAGAAAAGGCTAAAGGTCTTATCGTATCAACCGATAATAAAGATGCTTTAGTAAATCCTAAGGCCTATGTTGAAAAACATGGTGACGAGATCAATCAATCCGTAGCAGAAATTGCAAAATATAATGCTACAGATAACTGGAGTAATTATAACAATAGTGAGCTCGATGTTGTTTGGGTTAAACAGCCAGATGGCACTTACAAACAATCCTATGATTACTATGGTCAACCATCTAGTGATTATGAGTTCACTGGTTATTTAGGTGCTAAAACGTATAAATACGATAGTGGTAGCTATGTATTTAGCGATTATGATGCTAAAGATGCGATTTATAAAAAGAACTTTACAATGGCCTCTAACGACTGGGGTGAAGGTAGTTCTGATTATGGTTGGGGCATGACACCAGCAATGTACAACTATTTATACAATCTTGAAAAAGTTGTACATGATGCAGAGTCTGAAAATAAATTACCTCGTGAAGCAATAGGCAAGATCATCGGTAATTTGATTCGTACAGAAGGTGTAGTTCTTGAAAAAGATACTGTACCGGCTATTGATAAAGCGGCCTTTGTTCAATACAAGAAACAAATAGGCTCTCGTCTTGGGTTACAAGCCTGGTACTTACGTTCCTTTGGCGGTAAAAGACATACCTATTTAAATGCAAATGGTAACGGCAATGATGAATATAACTTCTCAAATGTAGCTCAAGTATTCGGTATTGGCGCTAAATATCAATTAGGTGCTAATGCTTCGGTTACTGTTGATTACGGCCAAAACCGTTCCAACTTAGGGCGTTACTTAAATGGTAACACTGTATATCAACATGAACGGGGCACTGCGGACTTTGCTATTAAAGGTCATCAAATGGGTGGTACACCTCACTTCTGGATGGCCCGCTTAGACATTGGTCGTGCTGATCTAGATGTTCCAAAATCTTGGAATGCATTTATCGACTATAAATATTTTGAACATGGTTCATTCTTTGGCGGTAATGGTACTGGTGCTGTACCAGATCGTTATCTCGATGGTATTCGTAGCTTCACATTTGGTGCGGGCTATGTACCACGCAAGGATTTACTCCTTGAAGCATTCTATACATTTGATGCGAAGGGCACTAATAAACGAGATACTTTATATGGTAGTGAAAGCTTTAAGTTAGGCGATTATACAAGAATTCAAGGGACCTACAGGTTCTAATGTTCAGTCTGTAAACAGGCAGAAAGGTTACTAAAATGGAAAATTTAAATTATGTCATTCACTTGTTTCATAGTGGCGGGTATGTAATGTATCCATTATTACTCTTGTCTTTCATGGTTATCGCTATTGCTGTAGAACGGGCTTTCTTTTATCATAAGTATTCAGGTAAGACATTTGTTGTTACACATGCAGTAAATGAACTAGCAAAATTACAAAAGTGGGACGAAATTGATAAAGTAATCAAAGAAAATCCATCTATTGCAAGTCGCATTGCAGAAGCTGGTCTACATAATGCTTCTAGCGAAGAAGCAATGAAAACGGCCTTCGCTGATCAAATGGGTGTTGATGCGGTTGGTTTCCGTAAATATATGGATTACCTAAGCGCTACTGTTACAATCTCCCCACTATTAGGCTTACTTGGTACTGTTACAGGTATGATTGGTTCCTTTAGTATTCTCGATGCTGGTGCTGGTGCATCCGCTATTACTGGTGGCGTTGGTGAAGCCCTCATCGCTACAGCTTCTGGTTTGTGTGTAGCCATCATGGCATTTATTGTGTACACATTCTTTAGCCATCGTTTAGATTCCATTATTAATCAAATCGAAGGTATGTGTGTGAACATCGTTAGTGCTAAGCGAGAAGGGTGGAATTAATTATGAACCTACAAAGCTTTCGTATGAAAACAAAGCCTGAATTCATGATTATCCCAATGATTGATATTATTTTCTTCTTGTTGGTATTCTTCATGATGAACAGCTTGCAAACAGTTGCTCAAAAGGCGTTATCCGTGCAATTACCACAAGCTACTAGTGCCTCTGCACCAGCTCAATTACCTGTAGTACTTACATTGGATGCAGAAGGACATATTACAATTGATAATAAGCCAATGAGCATTGATGATGCTGAAGCAATGGTTAAACAGCGTATTCAAGAAAATCCAAATGCTAGCGTTATTTTACAAGCTGACAAACGCGCTGCTCATGGTCAAGTTGTAGCGATTATGGATATGTTAAAACAATCTGGCGTTAAACGCTTGGCTATTGCAGCCGAACAGAAAGGATAACTATGGGACTAGGCATATCATGGAAAAAAGCAGCCATTATATCCGCCATAGTTCATCTCATTGCTCTCTTTGTTGCCGTAATCTTTTTCGTAGTAGTTCCAGCAATTCAAGATATGGAAACGTATGAGATCGACCTCACACAAAGTGTACTCGATGATGGCGGCAGCGGTCATGCTGGTGGAGGTGGCGGGAACAGGTCTGACCTATTCCCAAAACCGTTGTCAGCAGATGAAGTGGCGGCAAGAACAAAGGCTGTTGTAGCGAATATAGATCCATCTACTGTAACAGATATTCCTGATGCAGTAGATGTACCCCCGAAAGGCGGCGAACATAAAGGTAATGCCTCTGGTGATAATTCCGCAGGTGGTTCCGGCCCTGGTACTGGTGGCGGCTCTGGCGGTGGTAACGGTACAGGTGTTGGCACTGGTAATGGCGATGGTCAAGGTCAGGGGAATGGTAACGGTGACGGCCCTGGTAAAGGTGATGGTCATGGTACGGTGAAAGCTGCCTTTGATACGGAAGGATTCCGTGTAAGAGTGCAAGATAATGCACAAATGCCTTCAATGGCTTTAAAAAGAAAGTTACAAGGTGATGTAACTGTACAAGTTACATTAGATACAAATGGCAACCTTATTGGTCAAAGTATTGTATCGTCTACCAATGAAATCTTTAATGATGCGGCTATGTCTGCAGTGGTAGCGGCAACACCATATCAAAATCTAACTGGTGAAGATATAGATATCAATGTACCAGTTGAGTTTAGAGGGCATGAATCATCTGATGATGAAGATGAATAGAAGTATCTATGTGATAGACCTATCTATGAATTAAAGGAGATAATTATGAAATCCATTATTTTATATTCATCCCTCACGGGAAATACTAAAAGCGTAGCGGAAGCAATGGCTTCCGTCATGCCTGAAGGTACGCCTTGCGTTCCTGTAAAAGAGGCGCCTGAGAATTTAGCTGATTATGACACTGTGTTCGTAGGTTTCTGGGTAGATCGCGGTACAGCGAATAAAGAGGCTGCCAAATTGATTGAAACCTTAACAAATCCTAATATTGTATTCTTTGCTACCTTAGGCATGTATGCAGATTCCGATCATGCTCGTGAAAGTATCGAAAAAGCATCCGAGTTATTACAAAACAAGGAATCCCTTGTAGATGGCTTCGTATGCCAAGGTAAAATCGATCCTAAAGTCATCGAAATGATGTATAAAATGTTCCCACCTGGATCTGCTCATGGTCAAAGCCCTGAACGCGATGCGTTGCACAAGGCGGCTGAGACACATCCTGATGAACAAGACTTTGCAAATGCAAAAGAATTTACAAAATCTGTACTTGCAAAGTTGCAAGCCTAAACTGAAAGGGGATTGGAGTATGAGTTTAGCAAGTTTCTTTGAATCCATTCCGGAGAAGCAACGGAATTTACAACTAGGTTTAGAATGCGATAATCCGATGAGTGGTGCATTCCCTCATAAACGGGTTGTTCATGCAGGGCTTAATGGTATTCTTGTGTCCCCAAAGGAAACACAAGCCGTTTGGAATACCTTAATGAATGGCACACCTAAAAAAGGTGAAATGCAATGCGCCTATATTCACATTCCGTTTTGTAAGACAAAATGCACATACTGTGGGTTCTTCCAAAATGGTACAAGTCAAAACGTGGAGGATCAATACATTGATGGTCTTATTAGTGAATTAAAGCTCGCTAGTGAACGTCCTAGATTAAAAGATGGTTTAATCCATGCCTTGTTTATCGGCGGTGGCACGCCAACATCATTGTCTCCAGCAAACTCTGAAAGATTGTTGAAAGCTATCAAAGCGTATTTGCCACTAGCTAATGATTATGAATTGACCTTGGAAGGTCGTATTCACGATTTGATTCCTGAAAATCTTGACGTATGGATGGAAAATGGCGTTAACCGTATGTCCATTGGTGTACAATCTTTCAACACAGAGGTACGCCAAATGGTGGGACGTTTAGATACAAAAGAAACCGTATTAGAGCGGTTAGCAGCTTTAAAAGCCTATGGACAATGTTCCGTTGTTATCGACTTGATTTACGGCTTACCAGGACAAACTATGGAGGTTTGGGAACAAGATTTGGCTGATCTAGTAAGCTCTGGTGTAGACGGTGCGGACCTTTACCAATTAAATGTATTTGATGGTAGTGATCTTAATAAAGATATTGCAAAAGGCAAGGTGCCCGCAGCAGCTACAACAGCTATGCAAGGGGATATGTTCGAGTTTGGTCGCAAATACTTAGACGAGCGTTCCTATCGTCGATTGAGCGCGGCTCACTGGAGTGCGAATAACCGTGAACGTAGCTTGTATAATATCTTAGCTAAAGCTGGTGTTCCGATGTTCCCATTCGGAAGTGGTGCCGGTGGTAATGTCGATGGGTACGGCATGATGTTACATCGTGCATTAAAACCATACGAAGATATGCTTAGTCGCGGTGAAAAACCATTTATGGCGCTCATGAAGCAAAGCGATTTACAACCTATCGTAAATCAGGTGGTAAGCCAGCTTGAACAAGGTTTCCTCAATATTAAGAGCTTAACTGAATTAGATGCAAAACTAGATGAATTAAACTGGCTTTATAAATTATGGGAAAAACGTGGTCTCGTAGCTTACAATGGTTTGCTTTATAAGTTGACTGCAGCCGGTGAATTCTGGACTGTAAATCTTACACAAAGTACATTAGAAGCCGTTGAATATATCATGACAGGTAAAAACTCCTTCGCTATGGAGGCTGTGGCTGCTCAAGATACTAAAACAACGTCTAAAGATAATCCTAATCAAGAGGTACGTGGCATTGGCCAAGGTAAAGCTAATATTTCGGTACCAACTGATGAGGATTCAGAAGCACAACGCAAGGAAGCTCTCATTGCAAAAGCAAAAGCAGAAATCGCCAAAAGTGGTGCTTCTGGTGAGTCAGCTAATCGAATGGTACAAGCTATGTACAATTTGAGTGCTGATGAAATTGAATATATGATGGAACGTATGATGTCTTAAATTTATATTACACCTTGAATCTAACAACCCTTTTCAATAACAACATATACTAAACAAGACATAGTACGTGACATATAGTACTCTTTGTAGTACAGAGAAACCCTAGACATTAGTCTGGGGTTTACTTTTTATAGAACGAAATGTATTCTGTAATTATATGAATCACTAATAAGAAAATGGGCTATCTTATGGATATGCCTTTGGGAGGTTAGTATAAGTATGTTTCCTCAAAAAAATATAGATAT
The DNA here is from genome assembly GCF_051549505.1 of Veillonella sp. ZSJB6. Classification (NCBI taxonomy): domain Bacteria; kingdom Bacillati; phylum Bacillota; class Negativicutes; order Veillonellales; family Veillonellaceae; genus Veillonella; species Veillonella sp. ZSJB6. The sequence continues at coordinate 33,939 of NZ_JBPUGE010000009.1, forward strand.
TGTAGGCATTGGGGCTAGTACGCTAGATCGATTTATCGTAGTGGATCATTACCCAACAGGCCGAGAGGTACAGCAAGTGGTTTCATCTACTACTGATGGTGGTGGCCCTGTAGCAACAGCGTTAGCAGTAGCCGGTAAATATGGTGCTCGTACAGTCATGATCGATAGTATTGGTGATGATATGGTGGGGCGTCATATTTTAGATGATTTTGAAAAATACAATGTAAATACAGATGCTATCCAGGTTGAACGTGGTGCTAACAGTGGCGTTGCTACCATTCTCGTAAAACATAGCACCGGAGAGCGGGCCGTATTTTTTGAACGCTCTACAGCTGTGGAACCAGAATTCCTAGATGCTCATAAACAGTTAATTGATAATTCCTTTATATTGCATATTAATGGACGTCATAGAACACTCATGCGTACTGCTATGGATGTAGCAAAGGATGTGGGTACCATTATTTCCCTTGACGGTGGTGCACAGCGCTACGACGAAGAGATGAAACCGATTACAGAGGCGAGTCATATCGTCATTGTAGCCCGTGATTACGCTGAAAAATATACAGGTACTACTAATATAGAAGAGGCTTGTCGTATCATTCATGAACGAGGAGCACTCGTAGCAGGGGTTACAGACGGTGCTAATGGTAGTTATTTTGTGTGGCCTGATGGCACTGCCTATCGTTGTGAGCCGTTTTCTCAAGACTCTGTCGTTGATACAACAGGGGCGGGGGATAGTTTCCATGGTGCCTTTTTAGCTAAACTTTCTAATATTTTACATAGTGAGAGTGCTAAAGTAAGTTCGACGAATGCGGTTCAAGGTGATACCTCTTTATGTATTATTGAGTTACTTAAAGGCTGTGCCCATAGTGACTTGGAAAAAGCGGCTACCTTTGCGTCTGCCGTAGCGTCTTTAAATACACAAGGTATTGGCGGGCGCAGTCCTTTGCCGAGCCTAGAACTAGTTCATAAACTAATGGGATTGGAGTAAGGTCGTATGTGGCATGATATTTCACATTCTAATGTACAACGATATATGCAACAAAATCCCTATCGATTATTAGCGCTTAGCTTTTTAGGGGTTATGTTTATAGGCACGATGTTGCTTATATTGCCTATTTCAAGTGCTCATGGGCAAACAACAACACTTGTAGATGCAGCTTTTACAGCGGTATCCTGTGTTTCCGTAACTGGACTTGCTACAGTAGATACGTATTATCATTGGTCTCTATTTGGCAAAATTGTTATGGTCATACTGATTCAGCTCGGTGGACTGGGGATTGTCTCTTTTACAACTATCATTGCCTTGCTTTTAGGTAAACGGGTAGGCCTAAAAAATCGGTTGCTATTGTCAGAAGATGTGGGACAAGAGGGAATGACAGGGCTATTACATATTACGAAAAAATTAACCTTGTATACCTTTGCCATTGAAATTATTGGCGGCATAATTTATACGATTCAGCTATATCCCTATATTGGGTACGCTGCATTGTATACAGGAATTATGCAAGCCATCTCTACCTTCTGCAATGCAGGCTTTGTATTTTTTGACAATGATCTACCATATGCCATGGTAGGGGATGTATTATTTAATATTAATACAATGGTTCTTATTGTTATCGGTGGTTTTGGGTACCTAGCAGCCTTTGATATATGGTCACACCGAAAGGTACGACGATTTGTAGATTTAAAATTACATACCAAAATCATGCTTGTTGGTACCATATTCTTAATTTTCTTAGGTGCCATCATTTTCCTAGGTGTTGAATGGTCTAATCCAAAAACCTTTGGACCGTTACCAATATGGAATAAAATCATGGCTTCTTTGTTCCAAGCCATTACACCTCGTACAGCAGGTATTGCGACGGTTGATTATAATGCATTACATCCAATTACCTTATTTGTCACTATCATTCTTATGTTTATAGGTGCCGGCCCAAACTCTACTGGTGGGGGCGTAAAAATTAGCACCGTAGCAGTAGCGATTCTTTCATCCTGTACATTGTTTAACAACCGACCAGATACAGAAATTTTTGAACGGCGCATTTCGTTAGTAACTGTACTGAAAGCAAATGGGATCATCTTTTTATCCATTCTTCTCGTATTACTAGCCACATGTTATTTGGCTTGGGATGAGCCTTACGATTTTATTCGTTTATTATTCGAGGTTACATCTGCCTTTGGCACCGTAGGACTTACCACAGGGATTACGCCTAATCTATCTGAAAGTAGTAAATGGGTTTTGATGCTCGTCATGTTTACAGGACGTGTAGGTGTTATGACTGTTATCGGTACATGGGCGCTCAGAACTGCACCGACTAAGCCAATTGGTTATGCAGAAGAGAATGTATTGTTATAATTGCATAATAATTAATATATCAGGAGATATACTATGAAATATAAAACAATTGCTGTTATTGGCCTAGGCCAATTTGGGACAACCATCGCAAAGATGTTAGCCTCTATGAACCATGAAGTATTAGGTGTAGATATTAATCCAGAAATCGTACAAAAGGTTTCCCCTTATGTAACACATGCAATTGTGGCTGATACGACTGATGAAGAGGCGATCAAAGCATTGGCTTTGAGTCAATTTGATATAGTCATCGTAGCTATTGGTGACAATATACAGGCCAATCTCATGACATCTATGTTGTTGAAAGAAATGAATATGCCTTATGTAGTTTCTAAAGCGGAGAATGGTCTTCAAGGTAAGATGCTAAAGAAGATGGGCGTCGATATGGTGATTTATCCAGAATATGATGTGGCAGAACGGTTGGCGCAATCATTAACTAGAGAGCATGTGATGGATTATTTGCAGCTTTCTAAAAATATTAGTCTCATTGAGGTGGTTATGCCTCAATTTATGGTTGGATCTTGCTTAAAGGACTCTAATTTGCGTGAGAAATACAATCTTAATGCAGTAGGAATTAGACGAGGTGAGGAATTAGAAGTTCCGCCAAATCCGACTACCATTCTTTCAGCATCGGATAAATTATTAGTAATTGGGAATAATTCTGATTTAGATGCGTTAACGGTGTAGTAAGTATACGAAAGAAATATAATTATATCGAAAAAATGTGATACAATAAAAATAGAATTCAGTATAGGTCATACGTGTTCGTATGGCCTTTTTAAATAGAAATGAAGGTTAGTATGACAGAAGAACAATATATAACGGCGCTGACCAATAATCCACATGGAATTAGGAATATTCCTAATCCTACAGAAGCAATGCAACTTACTTGCGTAGCTCAAAATGGCATGTTGTTGCAATATATTAAAGAACCTACAAAAAAGGTTATTGAAACGGCGCTTTCACAATCACCACGAGCCATACAATTCGTGGAACATCCTACAGAGGATTTATTACAGTCATTGGTGGAAAAAGACTGGGCTGTTTTAGAATATATCGATAATCCATCTGATACGATTGTTCAGCAAGCACTCGCTCAATCTGGATGGGCTATACGCTACATCGCAAGTCCTTCAGAAGCACTGCAGTTGGAAGCTGTAAAGGCTAACTATGATGCGTTGCAATACATTAAGGAGCCAAGCGAATCCGTACAATTGCAAGCAGTAAAAGAAAATTACTTGGCCTTGCGTTATATTGACGAGCCTAGCGTAGCGGTTTTAGAAGCGGCGGTAAAACAAGATCCGCAGGCAATGCGACAAATCACAAAGCTTACAAAGGAATTGGCATTGCACCTATTTAGTGTAAGTGCTGCCACATTGGGATATATACCCAATAATTTAGGCGTCACTGTGGACGAAATTAAATCTATCATTATTAGCGCCATCTCTAGTGAAACAGTTGATGAAGACTATATTCGTGAATTGATCAACAATAAAGCTATCGGTGGACGTCAATCTAAATGGCCTATCGATCTATTGTCACTTATAGATGCTTATGGAACTCGGGCTGTTAAGAAGATTGCAGTTAGTGAATATTTGAAATATTAGAACGGAGATACAATGAACTTTATAGATACAATGGCAAGCGTAGAGTTAGTGCTTGCTGCTAATCAAGTACCTTTGCTCGTTGGTGAAACGGGGATTGGTAAAACATCTCTTGCGGCGCGTGTAGCCGCTGAGCATGATTGGGAACTGGTAACAATTGACGGTAACCTCTTAAAAGAAGGTGAAATTGGTGGTTTGCCAACTGTAGAATCTGTTACACATACAGATGGTCGCGGTAATACGCATTCCGTAAAGACTACAGTGTATGCTGTGCATCATACGTTGGAACATGTGGCTCAAGCAGTAGATAAAGGGCGCCAAGTATTGCTGTTTATCGATGAAATTAACCGTGCAGAACATGCTGTGCAACAAGAGTTAATGAACCTCATTTTGAATCGTGAAATCAATGGCTTCTCTTTAAGCGACCAAGTGCGCATTATCGCCGCTATGAACCCTGAAGATTCTTTTGATTATCAAACTATCGATATGGACCCAGCACAACAAAACCGTTTTGTATGGCTTTATATGAATGCTGATTACATGCAATGGATTGATTGGGCTATCGGCACGGGCATTGAGGAAAAGGTTATTGAATTTATTTCTTCCTATCCAGAATACTTAAATCAACGCCATGAAGATGACATTGATGCTACACCACGTTCCTTTGAACGCGTATCTGGGTTATATACAATTTATAAAAATCAAGAAGGCTCAGCATATAGTCGCGAAGTATTCATGAATGTTATCCGCGGTAACGTTGGTAAACTCATTGCGGAGGCTTTCGTAAACTTTGTTGAGTCCGATCAAGAACCACTTATTACCTTTGATGATGTATTGGCGGCCGTTCAAAAACCAGGTGCTATTATGTCTATGGCTGAACAGGTTAAAGGTGAAAGCCCAACTCGTTTATATGTAGCAGCTAAAAACATGTTGCATCGTTTAAATCGAAATAGTAATGCCGAAGAAGTTCATCACTTCATTGAATTCCTTACATTATATCCAGGTGATTTACGGGTAGCAGTTATGAAAGACTTGCGTAACACTTACGAACGTGTTTACGCCTATGCCATTGAAGATGATTTATTCGTAGATACTTTCTTTGAAGCACAAAAGTAAGTCTATTTAGCTAGGTAATAACAGTTTTACCTAATAATGTATGTATAACATAAGGTAATTAACATATAGTTTTAAAAAGAAAAAGGAGGTGGAATGATGCAACGAAATTTAGATAAAGACGATATTCGCGACGCCTCTGACTTACTCACTCATATAGACGGGTGGGAGAAAACAGGGTCCTATGATGAAAAGGCCATCGTGGCTCTTGATCGGTGGCATGCAAAGCGAGAGCGCATTCATCGTGAGGCAGAAGCCTTATATACGCAAATCTATGCCGCTTACGAAGCTTATGTAGATAGTTATGAAGCGCAACATCATAGCATGGAACCACAACGCATAGCAGCAGATATGATGAATCACAATATGTCAGATAGTCATATAGGGACCATAGGACGTGCCCTAGATGAGCTGCAGGTAGAAGGCTCAAACCTTGCTGTTATGCAACAAGCTGTAATGACACCTGCTTATGAGCAACGGTTGTGGAATATTCTACATGATGTGAATAGCTTGTTACTTGAAGAAGACCAATTCTTTGGCTATTTCTATTTGCAAATGGCCCATCGCATTCGCTTTGATATGACAAGTGCCTTTGGTATTAACCTAAAGCAAGGTGGCTATGTATTATATGTCAATCCGTTCATCTTATTACGCCAACCGCCAGATGTAATGAAGGATGGTATTAAACGTGAAATTCTTCATATCATTTCTGCCCATTTGATGCGGGTAAAAGCGTTAAGTCAAAGCTTCAATAAAACTGCGGTACATATGGCGATGGACATGGTTGTAAACGACTATTTAGAACATGTGGATCGTGATGCGGTTACTGTAGCCAATGTGAATGAACGTTTTGGATTGATGCTTAAACGATTCCGCACCATTGAGTACTATGCGAAAGCCATCGATAAGGCGATGAAGGAAAAACCTGAACTTTTTGTGCCTGTAGACAACTCTGATACGGCAGTAGCTATGGAGTTTGATCCTCAAACGAGTCATGATATTTGGGATGAATCTGATTCCATTGATACCGACACGATGGACCAAATTACAGAGCGCTATATCAATGAGGCCTCAAAAGGTGATATGGAAGGGTATGTTAAAAGTCTTATCGATACATTCCAAAAGACACGTCGTGCTCTGCCATGGTATTTCTACCTTAAAAAGCTCATGGGCAAGGTCGCTAGTGGGTACAAAAAAACGACGATGCGTCGAAATCGTCGTCAGCCTGAACGCTTAGAGTTATCTGGTACCTTGCGCCAACATAAGGCTAATGTATGGGTAGCTCTTGATATGAGTGGTAGTATTACAGATGCAGAATTTACGAACGCATTAGAACAAGTACTGCAAATTGTACACGCCTATAATCATCGTATTACTGTTGTAGAATGTGATAATGAGGTGCGCCGTACGTATACAATGGAATCTGTAAAAGATGTAAAACCTCGCCTTGATGTACGCGGTGCTACAGCATTTTCTCCAGTATTTTCGTTAGCTAATCAGAATCGTGTAGATTTGTTAGTATACTTCACGGATGGCAAAGGAGAGGAACGTTTACGTGAAGCTCCTAGGGGCTATAAGGTTTTGTGGGTCCTTACCGGTGAAAACCCTCAATTATCCTTGCATAATCCATACGGTATGGTTCGCGAGCTAGGCTATGTAGGTGTGGATGAAACACAAGATATAGACGAATTTGTACGCATGTCCAATCGTGGGGGCTTCTCCATGGCAAACCAAGAGATATAGACCTTATTTTCGATATGAATATGGATATATCTTGGATTTGTAATAGATCTTGTCTGTAAAAGAATATAAAAAATGACGCAATTCATTGGAATTGCGTCATTTCTATGTAATTGATATTCTATTACATTAGCTATTAAGTTCGATAGAGGAACCTGGATCGATGATAAGCGCTGTTTGGTTGTATTTACCTTCTACTAAGCTTGTAAATACGCCTGGTTCACGGTCGATTACAGGCCATGTTTTGTAGTGAATTGGAATGGAGATACGAGCTTTTACATAAGAAGCGGCAAGCGCTGCATCTTCAACGCCCATTGTGAAGTTATCACCGATAGGGAGCAAAGCATAGTCGATATCGCCAAAGCGATTTAATAATTTCATATCGCTAAAGAGTGCTGTATCACCAGCGAAGTATACAATATCTCCGTAGAAGTCTACGATACAACCGGCTGCATGGCCGCCAGGAATACCAGCACCATGGAAGGCTGGAACTATGCGAACAGAACCGAATTCAAAGTCAAATTTACCGCCTAAATGCATAGCATGAGCGCGACAACCAGCAGCGGCTGCTTTACCGGCTATCTCAGCTGTAGAGATAACAAGTGCATCATTTGCTTTAGCGATGAATTCTGTATCGCCATAATGGTCATCGTGACCGTGGCTAACAAAGATATATTGGCATTTAATATCTTCTTTTTTAGCTTTGTCCCATGTATTACCTGTTAAGAATGGGTCGAAAATCATGGATACATCACCGCGTGTGAGCATAAAGCAAGCGTGACCGAAATAAGTTAGTTTGGTTTTCATAGGAACACTTCCTTCCTTATACATATAAATCTTAATTCTATTGTATAATATAATAAATGAAAATAAAACTATTGATGATAATTTATGCAAAATTAGTAAGGATATATTATGGATTTAACACATTTTGACCAAGATGGCAACGCTTGGATGGTAGACGTATCCGATAAGGATATTACCTCTCGTACAGCCGTCGCAGAAGGGTTCATAGCTATCAATGATGCCATTTATGAGCGCATTGCTGCAGGAACTATGAAAAAGGGGGATGTCCTTAGTGTAGCGCAACTAGCCGCTATCATGGGGGCTAAGCAAACGAGTAATTTAATTCCTCTATGCCATCCATTGGCACTCACAAAGGTTGAGGTACATTGCACCTTAGTAGATGGTGAAAGTCCTGCTTGCACCGATGAAAATCATAATAAGGCTGTTAAGGTACGGGCCACCGTTAAAACGACGGGAAAAACTGGCGTTGAAATGGAAGCTCTTACAGCAGTTCAAGTAGGGTTACTCACTGTATACGATATGTGTAAGGCTATCGATAAAGGCATGATCATGGGCCCTACCTATCTCGTAGAAAAAGAAGGCGGTAAAAGTGGACATTTTGTGCGTTCCTTTGTAGAATAATATAGATATAAAGAATAGGGGAACGAAAATGGAAATAGTACTTTATGAGCCAGAAATCCCTGGCAATACAGGAAATATAGCGCGTTTGTGCGCCGCTAACCACATGACCCTACATCTTATCAAACCACTGGGCTTTTCTATCGACGATAAGCACGTAAAACGAGCTGGTCTCGATTATTGGCATTTGGTAGATGTACAGGTACATGAAAATATTCAAGAGTTGTATGCAAAATATCCTGATCGCAGATATTTCTACGCTACTACAAAGGCAAAGCATACCCACTCAGAGGTAAACTATGAAATCGGAGATATGCTCGTCTTTGGTCCTGAATCAAGAGGCTTGCCTGAAAGCTTATTAGAGGGTGTTGAAGAAACATGCATTCGCATACCAATGGTAGATGAAGCGCGTTCTTTAAACCTATCTAATGCAGTAGCTATCATAGCTTATGAAGCGATGCGCCAACTTGATTATCCAGATCTCAAGGCCGAAGGCAATTGGATTCAACCTAAATAAATATACTTTCACCATTGAGAGATATACAATAAATATGTGTTAGAAATCCTACCCAATCTACATGACAGGTAGTATTTCGACAGGTGTTGTTAGAGGAGGATATTATGAACTACGATAAAGCTCATGATTTAGCTCACGCTATGCGTGAATCCGAAGAGTACAAAGAGTTAATGGCTGCTCAAGACGCTTTGAAAGCTGATGCAGTAGCAGCGGCTTTGGTGCGCACATTTATGGCACAACAAATGCAATGGGAATACGCAAAGTTGTCTGGTGCACCAGAAGCTGATGAATTGCAAAAGAAACAAGAGGAAATGATGCCTCAAATTCAAGAAAATGCTGCAGCGGCTGCTTATTTACAAGCACAAATGCGTTGGAGCCAAATTTCTAATGATATTTATAAAATCATTAGCGAACCAATCACTGAGGGGATGAAAGTGTTAGATCATGGCGAACAACAACCACAACATTGAGGCATTAAAAACTGCCTTATTAAAAGAATTACCAAGTACACGTGTACGAGAGCAGGAGTTGCTTTGCAATCATACGACATTTAAAATCGGTGGTCCTGCTGATTTATTTATTGAACCTACTACAATGGCTGAGTTGAGCTTCACACTTCGCACCATTCATGAACTTAAAGTGCCTGTAACTGTTATCGGTTGCGGGTCCAATATTTTGGTGAAAGACGGTGGCATCCGCGGCGCTGTTGTATCGGTTCGTCATATGACCCAAATCATGGATTGCAATGATAATGTATTATGCATTGGTTCTGGGTATATGTTAAAAGATGCGTCTGAATTTGCCTGGGAAAATGGTCTCTCTGGTCTTGAGTTTGCCATTGGTATTCCAGGAACATTGGGCGGTGCTGTATTTATGAATGCAGGTGCTTATGACGGGGAAATGAGCCATGTAGTCACATCAGTACTAGCTGTAGATTTCGAGGGGAATATCAAGGAATATGATGCATCTCATTTAGATTTTGGATATCGTCATAGCGTATTCCACGATAATCATGAGGTTATTGGTGAAGTTGTTATGACCCTTAAACCAGGCGACAAGGATGCTATCAAAGCGCGTATGGATGAGCTTACAGAAAAACGCGAATCCAAGCAACCTTTAGAATTTGCCAGTGCAGGTTCTACCTTTAAACGTCCACCAGGGTACTTTGCAGGCACATTGATTGAACAAACAGGTCTTAAAGGGTTATCTGTTGGTGACGCACAAGTATCTCATAAGCATGCTGGTTTTGTTATCAACACTGGCAATGCTAAAGCTAAAGATGTACTTGATCTTATTAAAGAGGTACAAAAACGCGTATATGATCAACATGGTGTACATCTGGAGCCAGAAGTACGTATGATTGGTGAAGATTAATACAAACTAAATATTAATACAAGATTTCTTATGTATCATTACTTTTTTGGAGAATGAACTCATAAGAAATCTTTTTTTATAGTCTGTAAAAGAGTATGATAACTATATGGTTAATCAATGTTTAGGAGGCGATGATATGAATACTTTATTGGCACAAGAGATTCATGATAAAGCACTAGCATGTGGCTATGATAGTTGTGGTATAGTGCCTCTTGATGCACTTGATTTTTATAAAGACCGGTTGACGAAGCGTTTAGAAGATGTACCTGAAAGTGAAGATGTATATGCTCATAGTAAAGACTTTCTAGCATTAAAAAATAATTATCCTTGGGCACAATCCATAGTAGTTTGTACCGAGTATTTTGGAAATTATAAGTTTCCTGCTTCGCTACAGAATCGATATGCAAAAGGATTACTATTATCTTTAAGTAATATTCCTGATGGTGTTGAATTTAAACGGAGACAATCTTTTGAGACATGGTTACAGAGTCAAAATATTCAATATATTGGTGGTGAAACTGCAAAGCCAGCTGGTGTTGTCCCTCTGCGTCCTGCTTCTGTAGCCGCGGGCCTTGGAATTTATAGAAAAAATAATTTCTTTTATGGTCCTAAAGGTTCTAATTATGAATTGGTAGCCTATTTAATAGATAAGTCTTGTGAATATATTCATGATACGGATATTCCTCCGTGCCCAGATTCTTGTAACTTATGTCAGCAAGGTTGTAAGACAAAATCTTTATCTGCACCATTTACGATGAATCCAATAACATGTGTTTCTTTTATCAATACCTTTGGTAATGGTAATTTGCCAGAAGGTGTGACAGAGGATATGTTGGAAGAGTGGATTATAGGTTGTGATAATTGCCAAGACTCGTGCCCATTTAATAAGAATCATGATTGGAGCATCGGAAAAGACTATCCTGGACTTGATGAATTGGAGCCTATACTACAGCCAGAATTTATTTTGAAAGCCTCTGATGAAGAGATTATAGAACAAATGATTCCTAATTTCTGTTTTCATTTAACGAATGAACAAATTCCATTGTTGCGACAATCTGCTAAGCGGGCTATAGAATACAAAAATAGGTGACCAAAATAATGATTGGCCTATAAGATGAGTCAAAAGTATAATCAAATGTAGAAATTACCATGATTAGAAATCCTGCATTTCTTTGACTTTTTTCTATAGACTACGTTATAATTAAGTGTTGCCAATTTTGGGAATATACCTACATAGCTACTTTCACAAGCGCTATGTGATATAGAATATACTGAAAGAATTAAAGGGAGGATCTTATGATTCGCGAAAATCTTCGTAATGTAGCGATTATCGCCCACGTTGACCATGGTAAAACTACTTTGGTGGACGCGTTATTAAAACAAAGCCATGTGTTCCGTGAAAATGAAAAAGTAGCAGAACGCGTAATGGACTCCAACGACTTGGAACGTGAACGCGGTATTACTATTTTGTCTAAAAACACTGCTGTTATGCATGATGGCATTAAAATCAACATCGTTGATACTCCAGGCCATGCTGACTTCGGCGGCGAAGTAGAACGTGTACTTAACATGGTTGACGGCGTATTGCTTCTCGTAGATGCTTACGAAGGTCCAATGCCTCAAACTAAATACGTTTTGCGTAAAGCTTTAGAACAAAAATTGAAACCAATCGTAGTTATCAACAAAATCGACCGTCCTGACCAACGCGTTAAAGAGGTTGAAGATGAAGTTCTTGAATTGTTCATGGAACTTGAAGCTGATGATGACCAACTAGATTTCCCTGTAGTATACGCATCTGCTCGTGCTGGTGTGGCTAAAACTAACTGGGATGACGAAGCTGTAAATATGGAACCATTGTTTGAAACATTGATCGAAGAAATTCCTGCACCACAAGGTGATTTGGAAGGTCCTCTTCAATTCATGGTTACTACACTTGATTACGATAACTTCATCGGTAAAATCGCAGTAGGCCGTATCGTTCGCGGTAAAATGAAACCTAACCAACAAGTGGCTATCATGACTGGTGAAAGCACTCGTAAAGCGAAAATCGGTCGTGTATATACATACAATGGCTTGAACCGTGTTGAAACTGACGAAGCTGAAATGGGTGATATCATTGCGTTCGCTGGTATCGACGATATCAATATCGGCGAAACTGTAGCAGATGCTGAAAATCCTGAAGCATTACCATCCATCTCCATCGACGAACCAACATTGTCCATGGTATTCTCCGTAAACAACTCTCCATTCGCAGGTCGCGAAGGTGAATTCGTTACATCCCGTCACTTACGTGATCGTTTGTTCCGCGAAGTAGAAACTAACGTTTCTATGAAAGTTGAAGAAACTGATTCTGCAGATGCTTTCAAAGTATCTGGTCGTGGCGAATTGCACTTGGCTGTATTGATCGAAACTATGCGTCGTGAAGGCTATGAATTACAAGTAGGTAAACCTCGCGTAATTTTCAAAACTATTAACGACAAATTGTGCGAACCATTAGAAGCATTGACTATCGACGTACCTCAAGAATTCATGGGTACTGTAATGGAAAATCTTGGTCAACGTAAAGCTGAATTGACTAACATGGTTGAGTTAGCTGGTTACCTTCGCATGGAATTCGTAATTCCTGCACGTGGTTTGATCGGTTTCCGTGCACAGTTCTTAACAGCTACAAAAGGTAATGGTATCATGAACCATGTATTCCATGGTTATGCACCATACAAAGGCGAAATTCCTTCCCGTACACGCGGTGCCTTGGTAGCATTTGAAAATGGCGAAACTACTCCATATGGCTTGAACTCTGTTCAAGATCGCGGTACATTGTTCGTTGGTCCTAACCAAGACGTGTACGCAGGCCAAGTTATCGGTGAAAATACTCGTGAACTTGATATGGATGTTAACCCATGTAAGAAAAAACACGTTACTAACATGCGTTCCAGCTCCTCTGACGAAGCAGTACGCTTGACTCCACCTCGTATCTTCTCCTTGGAACAAGCTCTTGAGTGGATTAACGATGATGAACTCGTTGAAGTAACACCTGAAAGCATTCGTATGCGTAAAACAATCCTTGATCGTAACGCACGTGCGAAAGCTGCTAAAAACAAAAAATAATATCCTTAGTGATATAAAACGACGCTCCTATGGGGGCGTCGTTTTTATTACATATAACAAAGAAGATATTCCTATTTATTATATTCATATAAAAATAGGTGATAATTTTATCATTTATGATTGATAGGAATATAGAACCTTGTATATATGGAGTTTGCATAATACCTTGCTGATACGGGTATCGGTATATACGGAATATCCATGACGATGTATAATAATAGCAAGTTTGTTGAAACTAGTTATTGATTATGGAGGTTCTTATGAATAAGAAAATTCTAGCTTCTTTATTTGCTGTAGGTTTAGCTGCAGGCTATGTATGCTCTTCTGTTGATGCACATGGTGTGTTCTTCGCTAACCGTACAGATGAAAAAGTACTTGTATTAGGTGAGGGTCCTGTAGATAATGCTTATAGTGCAGATATGGTAAAAAATATTACTGGATATGATGTACAAGGCAAACAAATTCCTGTACAAGTTGTGAAGCATGAAAAAAATGTAGCTATTATTCCACCAGCAGACCTTGGTGTAACTGTAACTAATTTTGATTATGGCTACTGGACTAAGACTAAAGATGGTAAAACAATTCATAAACCAATCACCGAAGTTCCTGGTGCGGTTAAGAGTACACATGCTATCAAATATGATGTTCATTACTGGAATGCACAAGCAAAACCATTTGTAGATAAGAATGCATTTATTCAAATTGTACCTTCTGTTAATCCATTGACATTAAGAAAAGGTGATACATATGAAATCCAAGTGTTTAAAGATGGTAAACCATATGCGAATGCACCTCTTATCAAAGATTTAGTAAATGATTTAACTGGTGAAGCTAAAGCCGATGAAAATGGTAAAGCTACTGTAGCTGTTACAGCAGATGGCTTAAATGTAGTAGGTGTTGAAGTTGCATTCCCTACACAAAATAAAGGGGAACAAAATAAATACTTTAGTGCATTGTCCTTCCTTATTTCTCCTGAAGAATAATAATTAGTAATTTTAGTACTTACCGAGTGTGTGAGTTAATAGAAGACCTCCTTAGTTGGACTAAGGGGGTCTTTTTGTGCTTTTTAGGTGTTATAAATTTTATGTGATTTAGTGAGAGTATTATAAGCATGATATAAGAAGGAGAGAATTATGAAGATTAGACGTCATGTATCAGCCGTGATGACTGCACTAGTATTAACAGGTATATCTTATTCTGCTATGGCTACAGAAATTAATGCTTCTAGCGATAAAGCAGAGGAGTTGCTGGGTTTAACAATGGGGTCACCAGTACAAACGCAACCTGAGGTTAAACATATAGAGGATACATTAACAGTTAATGTACATGGTAGAAGTTTAACAGAGGCTGGTAAAAGTAAGAATGTTACAGGTATTTATAATGGATTTGGTTCACAACTAACGGTAGATAAAGACCTTATTGTACGATTAAAGAATGATGCACCAGCATCGAAGCGAGAATTAGGTCATTATTATATGAGTGCTGTTTATGCTGGTTACGGTGGGAAGGTGCCACGTCTTAGCAAGGATAATCCGGACCGAGATTTTGGGGATACCAATATTCACGTTAAAGGTAATGTAGATATTGATGCTATCGGCTCTGGTTTACAAGTCAATCAACGAGGTCATATCCTTGTTGATGGAGGCGGTAAGATTATCACTCATCCTGTAGAAACATCTGATACCTATTCTGTAGTAGCAGAAGAGGGGGATGTATATGTTAATGCAGGCGCTGATGGCAAACATCCAGGCACTCATGACTTAGTTGCTGTTGGTAATGTAGGCCTTATCAACAAGGATTATGGCCGCGATCCAAATCACAATGTAGAACCAACTAATATAGCACTAGCTTTCACAACGCCTAACTCTAGCCTTACCGGTGCTGTTTTGAATGAATATGCTGAAAGCAATAAAAACCCTCATAATTCTGGTGCAGATATTTACCTACAAAACGGAGCTACTTGGAATAATGAATGGATTGGCATGGAGCGTCCTACACCTAAAAAAGAACGTCCATCAGGGGATAATGCAGCATACCTATACAAGGGGAGTAAGGTTCGCAATCTTGTAGGTGGTGTTAACCCAACTGCAGCAGGTAACATTCATCCTATCGATGCGCGGCCTATAACAATTCAGAACTATAGCGGTTATGTGAATGCTATTTATAAATCTGGCGTACCAGCAAGCGAAGCTGAAAAAGGCCAAATCGTCGTTGAACATGCGGCGGATAATAGCCATATTACAATGTTAGGCGACCATTCCGGTAATACCATCGACGATGCAAGCTACAAAAAGGATATTCAAGCATTAGCTAAGAAATTACAATACACAGGCAATGATAAGAAACTTAGCACAACAGTTCAAATCAATGAAGGCGTTACTACACCTGGTGCTGTTGCAGACCTAGGGGCAGATCATTTTGATTCTCAAGGTCATCTCGTTGTAGATGATACAACAAAAGTTGTTCGTGCTAGTGAATCGTCGCTCGTAGGTGGCACAAAATCTGCCCTTACTTCAACAGTTATGGCGTGGAAAAATAATACTAATGATTTACAACGTCGTTTAGGTGATCTTCGTCTAGCTAATACAGATAAAGGAGTATGGGCTAAATATATAGGTGGTAAATCTAAGATTACAGATGGTGCTGATGCACATATGACGTACAATGGCGTACAAATTGGATATGATCATAAAGCCTCCAATGGCTGGATTTTCGGCGGTGCCCTAGATTACAGTACATCTAGTAACTCTTATGCCAACGGCAGTGGCGACGGTAAGCTTGGCGGTATAGCCTTATATGGTACAAAGCAACATGATGATGGTCGGTATATAGATATCATCGCTCGTGGTAATAGATTATCCAACGACTATAGCCTTAACTCTATGAGTGGTCAACGTTTGAATGGTAACTACCATATATTTGGTACATCCTTGAGTGCTGAATATGGTAAACGCATTAAAAAACAAAATGGTTTCTATATCGACCCTAGTGTAGAATTTATTCTAGGTCATTTAAATGGTGTATCCTATGATGCAACTATTGCAGGCAGCGGATCTATGCATGTTAAATCTGATGCTGTGAACTCTGCTGTAGGTAGAATCGGCATTGGTATTGGTAAAGAAACAGAAAAATCCAATATCTTTGCTAAATTAGCACTAGCTCATGAATTCTCTGGTAAGGTAAATACTACATATTCTGCACCAGGTAATCCAACAGTACAAACAACTGTAGATTTAAAGGATACATGGCTTGATGCGGAAATCGGCGGTTCTTGGAGTGTTCGTCCTAGCACATATCTATATGGCACACTCACTAAAAACTTTGGTGCTACTATAGACAATACATGGCGTATCGATGCTGGCGTTAGACATAACTTTTAATTAGGCATATCAAAACTCTGTAGTAGCTTTAAATCGAGCTGCTACAGAGTTTTTTGTAAAAGTGTTTATTTGAATTATTCTTTATCGGCACATAGATAAATATTAACTGGCTTGCTATGATGGTCATACTTTAACAATTTTGTATTTCTGTGATAGTATATAAAGGCTAGTTAATATGTAACTTCTTAAGTAAGAGTTAGGAGGATATAATATGAAAGTTCTAATCGTAAATGGTAGTAGCCATGTCAATGGTACAACAATGCAAGCTATACTAGAGGTGCAAAAGGTATTCAGCGAAGCCAATGTAGATACAGAGGTCATTCAGCTTGGCAATAAACCTATTCGTGATTGTATTCAATGTGGCTATTGTTTTGAACATGGTGAATGTGTATTCAAAGATGATGATGTAAATGCCTTCATAGAAAAAGCGAAGGATGCAGATGGCTTTATCTTTGCAACACCTGTATACTATGCTCATCCTAGCGGACGTATTTTATCCTTCTTAGATCGTGTATTCTTTAGTGCAGAAAGTGTAAAGCCAAATCCATTTGCCTTTAAGCCAGGTGGATCTATCGCCGTAGCTCGTCGCGGTGGTACAACGGCTTCCTTTGATGTACTCAATAAATACTTTGGTATTTCTCAAATGCCAATTGCAGGCTCTACATATTGGAATATTAGCCATGGTCTAGTAGCTGAAGATGCTAAGCAAGATGAAGAAGGTATGCAAACAATGCGCAACTTGGCGAGAAATATGATTTGGATGATGCGTAGCTTTGCTGTAGCTAAGGAGCAAGGTGTGCCATATCCAGATACAGAAAAAGAGAAAAAAGTATCTACGAACTTTGTGCGTTAATACCCCATCGATTGTTGAGTTACTAGAGGAGTTGTGATGATTAAGGTTTTATTCATTTGTCATGGTAATATTTGTCGTTCAACGATGGCTGAGTTTTATATGAGGCATATCGTTGCGAAAGCTGGACTTAGCGATTCTATTTACGTTGAGTCTGCCGCCACATCTCGTGAGGAGATAGGCAACGATACTCATTATGGGACTAAGCAAAAGCTAGATGAAATGGGTATTCCTTACACTCGTCGCAAGGCTCGTCAAGTGACCGTTGATGACTATCATAATTTTGATTACCTCATTATCATGGATGAAAATAATGGACGTAATTTAAAACGTATCATTGGCGATGATGTAGACTCTAAGGTGTACAAGGCTATGTCCTTTGTTAGTGAAAGCCGTGACGTAAAGGATCCTTGGTATACGGGAAACTTTGACGAAACCTATGATGATGTCAGTCGTAGCTGTGATGCTTTACTAGAACTAATTAAAGCTAATATGTAATAAACGTAACCCCTAATATTAGTTGACGGACAACTTAATATTAGGGGCTTTTCGATACGCACCTAGTGCTTGTATATACTTTATACTATCGAACCATAACGTAATATGGTATAATTTTTAGGTATTCATGCGCCTATAGCTCAGGGGATAGAGCGCCGGTCTCCGGAACCGGGTGCGCAGGTTCGAATCCTGCTAGGCGCACCAAATAAAAGGCTTCTCGAAATTTCGAGAAGCCTTTTTATGTGTCTTTATTTTTTAGGTTGATGTATAGTTCAGAAAATTATATGTTAGCATCTATATTTAGTACAACGAATTCCTCGTGCTTGAAATTCATTCATCAGTAAGTCTATTGATTTATCAATGACTTCTTCATTAGTTATATATACCATCTTTTTGTAATAGACAGTACCATCAAATTCTATCCAACGGCTTGTTTTACCATTTAGTTTGCAAATTTGCATTCTGCCGGCCCAACTGCCCATGCTACGGAATTGTTTTACTTTAGAGAAGCGTACCTCACGAATATCGCTTAATTTAAATGTTCTTCTTACTAAGCCAATGCCTATAGAGACTTGATCATCCTTAAAGTAAAGAAGTTTATAACGCTCTTCAGGAGGCATAGATCTAATTATAGATAAGTTATAAGTAGCAAAAACTACAGCAATAGCGATCAATAGAAACATAAGGATTATCATATATTTTCCCATACTTTCAAAGCCTCCTTTTCTTTATTATAATAAATAATATATGAAACAGCTATATTAACTCTAGTAATAGGAGAGAAACGAATGGAAATACATGCACGAATTATTCTACCTCTTTTGGCTGTTATGTTGATTCCCACCATTGCCGTATTTTTCGGCATTAAAAAGCCTTTACTCAAGAGGGAAACAAGAAAATTATTAGAGAAGAAATTAGGTTCTACGTGAAGCTTTCATTACTGGATCTGAACAGCTACGAAGTAATGAGCATATTGTTGATATAAATGATTTAGAAAACCTCTACTCCAATGAGTGGAGGGTTTTTATATGGTGATACATAGGGGATGTGGTACAGCTAAAAGCTCCACATAGGATTTTGTATTTGATAGTATTGAAATAACGTGTAAATGTGATTTGAGTAACACATTTTATTTTGAGAATGATGTACAATAAGATTGTCCTTATGAAAATCTGAACATCCTAGCTGGAACACTAGGCATATAGGACGTGATGAATAACATATACATTATCTAATTAAGATTAATATAGTACTAAATTGTATCAATGCATAGTTTTGCTGTAGTGATACAGAGGAGATAGTATGACAAATACAATACAAGAGCTCACTGTCAATGAAGCGTGGCGCGATGAGCAAGATGCGTGGAATAACCGATCGAATTACTTTGTAGAAATGCATAATCGAGATGACCGTAAGGCTCAGGTTATAGAGTTTTTATCTTTCTTGAAAGACGAAAATCTTTTGCCCCCTAAAGGCGGTCGTACGCTAGATGTAGGCTGTGGTGTTTGTGATTATGCACTTGGCTTAGCTCGTGAAGGATTTAAGGCGACAGGCATAGATCTGTCTGATGGTATGATTCGTGGGGCTAAACAACTAGCAGAGTCTGAAGGTTTAGATCTTGATTTATATATTGCTCCTTGGTCCGATGAAACTCGCCGTGAACTAAAATGGGATAAAACCTTTGATTTGGCATATAGTATTTTCTGTCCTATCATGTTTGATGTAGAAAATATTCGGGCCATGCATAATGCAAGTAAGGACAAATGCGTGTGGATTGCTTTCAGTGAACGCAGCGATGAGACCGTAGATATGTTGTCTGAACATTTCTTTGGTCGTGATTCCTTCCCTTGGGATGGCAAGATGAAAGAGTGCTTAGATGCTATTCATGAAATAGGGCATAATGTAAAAGTGACGTATAAGACGGTTCCTGAAACAGAGGTTATGAGCCTTGATAAAGCTGTGAATTACTTTACGATGCGACTACACAACAATACATGGGGTGATATGGAAGATATGAAAGAGGAAATCAGAAATCTCATTGAACCTTTAGCTATTAATGGAGAGATTCATAATAAGACGGTTGATAAAGTGGCCTGGGTGTCCTGGTCTGTAAAATAGGAGAGTACTATGACAGTTGATGAAAAACGTAAGTTAGAATTAAAAACTATGTACCAAATTATTGGCATCTATTGTCATAATAAACACCATATGCCAAAGGGGCAACTTTGCAAAGATTGTGAGCAGGTTTGGGAATATGCAGAGCATCGCATTGATGCGTGCCCTCATATGGAAACGAAAACCTTCTGCAGTGTTTGTAAAACTCATTGCTATGCACCTACATATCGTGAAAAGATTCGGGAAATCATGCGCTATGGGGGCCCTAGAATGTTATTTGTATCACCAATTCAAGTCATTAGACATATGTATCTAGAATGGAAAGATAAAAAAAGAGGCTAGCATTGCTAGCCTCTTTCTTAATAGTGTTATCACATTTTTGTGTAATAATTTTATGCAAGCGCTTTGTCCAATACAGCTTTGATTAAAGCTTTTGTTTGGTCATAGCTTTCGCCAGGTTGAGCCTCGTATTGTTTGTCGAGGTCGAACCACAAGTTTGGATAGTATTCATAAGGATGAGTTTTGAAGAGTTCATGAGCATCTTGATCTTCAACCCAGTTGATATGAATATCTGCATAGGCAGGATTTTCTGCAACAAGTTCATCGATAGCACGGAATGCGTTTGCACAATAAGGGCAACCGTTTAAGTGGAAACCTAAGATTTCTTTCATGATTTTACAGTCCTTTCCAGACATAATTAACATATATTTCTATAAATTTGAGATTTAATACATACTCATGTACCACAACATGTGGTACACTACTGAGTATAACACATCTATATAAGATATTCAATTTTTTAGATATATAAAATGAGAATATTGAGAACGCTATATGCATGTTTAACATAGATAAGGAGGCACCTATGATTTCAGGCGCAGCATATGTGGTAAAAGCCCTTCAAGAGGAGCAGGTAGATATCCTATTCAACTATCCTGGGGCGGCCACTATCGATATCATGGATAAATTATATAAGCAGGACAAGGTAAAAGTAATTTTGCCACGTCATGAGCAAGCATTGGCTCATGCAGCAGACGGTTATGCTCGTAGTACAGGTAAAGTAGGGGTATGTATGGTAACCTCTGGACCGGGTGCTACCAATCTTGTAACAGGTATTGCTACAGCTTATTCTGACAGTGTTCCTCTCGTATGTATTACGGGCCAAGTTGACCTAGGGCTTATGGGTAACGATGCATTCCAAGAGGTGGATACTGTTGGTATCGTTCGGAATGTTTGTAAGTATGCTGTTACGGTCCGTGATCGTAAAGAGTTAGGCCGTATTTTGAAAGAAGCCTTTTACATTGCTCGTACAGGCCGTCCTGGTCCTGTGTTAGTTGATATTCCTAAAAATATTCAAAAGGCTATGGGCTCCGATGAGTATCCTACAGATGTTAATATTCGTGGTTATAAACCAAATACAACAGTTCACGTAGGTCAAGTTAAAAAGGCGTGCTCCATTATCAGCAAGGCTAAACGACCTCTATTCCTATTAGGTGGCGGCGTTAGTATTAGTGGTGCTAACGATCTTATGATGGAGCTAGTAGAAAAAACAGGAATTCCTGTTGTAACTACGTTGATGGGGAAAGGGGCCATTGATAGTCGTCATCCTTTATACCTCGGTAATATTGGTATTCATGGTGGTTATGCTCCGAATGTGGCCCTTACGGATTGCGATGTTATGATTTCCATCGGTACCCGCTTTAACGACCGCATTACAGGCAAGCTAAGTACCTTTGCACAAAATTGTAAGATTATCCATATTGATGTAGATGCAGCATCTATTTCTAAAAATATTAAGGTAGATATTCCAATTGTAGCAGATGCTAAATTGGCCATTGAAAAACTATTGGAATATATTGAACCTCATGATCTTGGTGAGTGGCCTGAGCAATTACAACAGCTTAAGGCGGAACGTCCTGTTACACAAGCGGATGAGGTAGGCTTAACACCTCAAATAGTTATTGACTACATCAATAACCACTATGCACGTCCTATTGTTGCTACTGATGTAGGACAAAATCAATTATGGACCACACAATTCCTTGAACTTAAAGGACAACATCAAATGTTGACCTCTGGTGGCCTTGGCACGATGGGTTATGGTTTCCCAGCTGCCTTAGGTGCTCAAATCGGCAACCCTGATCAACGTGTATTTGCTATCTGTGGTGACGGTGGCGTACAAATGAATATCCAAGAATTTGCTACGGCTATGCACTATCATTTGCCTATAACACTTATTATTTTGAATAATGGCTTCCTTGGTAACGTACGCCAATGGCAACAATTGTTCTACGATAAACGATATGCGTGTACAAATTTATTGATGGATGAAAGCTCCATTGTGACACGTGAGATGATTGATAATGATGAATTTGAATACGTACCTGACTTTGTAAAATTGGCAGAAGCCTATGGTGCAAAGGCTATGCGCATTACTAAAATAGAGGACATCGAAAAAGGTTTCCAATTGGCGGATACTTTCAAAAATGGACCAACCTTACTTGAATTCATCATTCCTACAGAGCTTAATGTATTGCCAATGGTACCAGCAGGTAAGTCCTTAAGTGATATGTTATTAAAGGATAAAAAATAGGAGGGGCTATGGAATTACATATGGAAAAGCGCTGTATTTCAGCGTATGTAGAAAACCAAATTGGCGTATTGGCTAAAATTTCAGGCCTCTTCGCAGGTAAAAACTATAATCTTGATACATTGACTGTAGGTGAAACTGAAGATCCTACTATGTCTCGTATGACCATTGAGCTCACATGCGATGATTTGACATACGAACAAATTATTAAACAATTAAATCGCAGTGTTGAGGTTATTAAGGTTATCGACTTTACAGATATGCCGATTACGAAAAAAGAATTGCTGTTCATCAAGGTTAATAGCTGTAAAGAAGCGGATAAACAAGAAATCTTCCGTATTGCCCAAACCTTTGATCTATTAGTTGTGGATTATAATCGTAAATCTGTTCTCGTACAATGTGTTAAAACAGTATCTAAAAATAACGACATGATTGCACTATTTAAAGATATGTTCGTCAACCGCATTGAAGTTGTGCGCGGTGGTAGCGTTGCTATTGAAGCGTTATCTACACCAGATAGATAACGCGTAGCTACGGCTATTATAAATCTATTTTAGAGAATAATAGCGTTAAGCTTGCTAGTAATTTAGAGAGTGTACAACTCGATATGATATAATATTTATATCGACCATTATTAATATAGAGACCTTGGTTGTATGCCAAGGTCTTTTTTATATAGGAGGTACTATGAGTTTATTAGAAGATATTTTAGCCCATAATCGTGAATATGTAGAAGATCAAAATACAGGTTACGTAGAAACAGATACAAAGTGTAGTAAAATGCCAAGTCGTGAAATGGCCATTGTGACATGTATGGATACGCGCCTTGTAAACTTCTTAGAAGATTCTATGGATATTGGCCGTGGTGAAGCGAAAATTGTAAAGACTGCTGGTAACTGTATTACAGGTCCTTTTGATGGCATTGTACGTAGCTTACTCGTTTGTATCTATGAGCTAGGCGTTAACGAAATCTTTATCATTGGTCACCATGAATGTGGTATGGCTAAAACTACAGCGAAAGATTTAACAGAAAAAATGTTAGCTCGTGGCATTGCACCTGAAGCAATCCACATGGTACGAAAAGAAATGGAACGCTGGGCAGATGGCTTTACACATCCTGCAGAAAATGTAGAAGAAACAGTAGACGAATTACGCATGAACCCGTTAATTCCTAAAGATGTGCCTGTTCATGGACTTATCTTCCATCCTAGAACCGGTGAAATCGAAGTCATTGTTAATGGCTATACGCAAATGAAACAATACTACGAAAAATAGTAGGTAAATTCTTTAATAGAGGTATTGTGAATTGAGCAATATAGATAGATTAGATACATTTGAGGTAGCGTGTAAACATTTTCTCGGAGACTTTTCAAAATTTAAAGATCTTATTTCCACCCAAGTTCAATCATTAGATGGGCTAGAATGGTCTTTTGATAAAGGTTCTACTAAGGTTTGTAGTGCTGATGAAAAGGGCTTAAAAAAACGCTGCAAAGTTGGAATAAAATATAGTTTACTAGTTGAGTTATCTCAAGCTGATGCAGAAACTATTTGGACTGAATTTAGTCGATTTTGGGGTGCTACTACTTTAAATCAGGTTGAAAGAGTATGCAGCAATGAAGAATTAGGGCGCTATCAATTTATAGCTAATAACTCTATAGGCGATGAGCTTACCTGTGATATCTATTTACCTAATGAATGGAACATACCGCAATTAAATATGTTGGGATGTATTTCAGCTAGATATAGAAACGTAGATGTTCAAGGCGTATAGAAAAATCTTATTTGACTTAAAGTTAAGTTTAAGTTTTATAATGTGTTCATATTAGTACTTAATACATATTTACATAAAGGAACTATATGAATAAAAGTAAACTATTAAAAACAATTGTAGCTATTGTAGCTTTGGCTATATTAGTCGTAGGTGGCTATGTATATAAGGATGCCATACAGAGTCGTATAGCTCGAACGGCGGCTGTTGTAAGTGGTCAAGAGATAAAACCGCTCCTTGATTCTGAAGGCCGTTATATTCGACAAATTGTCGCTAAAGATAATAGCACAAGCCGTACTATTATGTGGCAATCAGATAGTAGTGAAGCTGATGCGGTCATAGAGTATCGTTTAGCGGGGGCAGAAAATTTTCAAAGTATAGGTGCTACAGATAAAGCTTTTACCGATGATGGCAGTACCACCTATATTCATGAGGGCACTTTGACAGGCCTAACACCTAGTACTAAATACGAGTATCGCGTTGGTTATGGCAATGATCGTCGTAGTGATTGGTACTCATTAGAAACTGCTGGCAGTAGTGTATATGATGTTCTTATCTATCCAGATTCTCAGTCTGGAGATTATTCTGGATGGGAACAGCTGGTTAAAGATTCCGCACATCGCAATCCAAGGACGGCCCTGTATATTAGCATGGGGGACCTTGTAGATAACGGGGAACAAGATTATCAATGGCGCACTTGGTTAAATTCCATCAGACCATTAAGTGCTAATGTGCCGTTAGCAACGACCTTAGGCAATCATGAGATGTATACATTAGATTGGAAAATGCGTGAGCCTCGTGCGTATCTCAATTATTTTGATGTACCACCTAATGGGAACGAAACCTTTAATCGCCGTTATTACTCCTATGATTTTGGCGATGTCCATTACGTTGTATTAGATACGATGCTATATGAAAGTAATCACGAGGACAATCATGATACACATCATCCTGATCTATACGATGTAGAGGTTCAATGGCTACGCCAAGATTTGGCCGCTAATACGAAAAAGTGGACTGTCGTTCTCATGCATTGCGATCCATTCCAATATGCTTTTGACCGCCCTGGCGCAAGCCGTGCTGTAGGATTCGATGACGAAGGAGTGTTATTTATGCCTATCTTTGATGAGTTTAATGTAGATTTAGTGTTGTCAGCTCATTTACATTCTTATCGTAATAGAGGGCATGTACGTAACTTTGATAGAGATGCTTCGGGACCATTATATATTCTGACTGGTATTGCCGGAGATACTCGTCGCCCTAAGTGGAAAGAACATCCTTTAGATGTATATGTGGCACCAGATCGAGATAAGAATAACTATATGGCGATGACTGTTACACCGAATAAATTGATAGTAAAAGCTTTCTTACCAGACGGTACACAGCTAGATGAGTCGGTTATAGAGAAATAGAAGTACAAGATTATAAGAATATATAAGCAAAAGACACCTTCTTTGAAAGGTGTCTTTTTTGTGTGTTTATACAAATTATTTTTTGAAATGTATCGATTGAATAGGTCAATATATAAATAGTAATTATATATTTATTAGGCGTTTTGCATGCTAGATTAAGTTCATGTAAATTACAGTTTTAAGGACTATGATAAAAATTAATCCATAGCATGACAAATAAAAATACAATAATTGTGTATAAACCTTGAATAATATGAGCAATAGTATTATAATACGTACATGAGTTATAAAAATACACAAAATATGTATAAAATATGCATACAGTGTATAAAGGAGATAGAGTAATGAATACATTACAAGATTTGATCAAGAAATATGCCGCACAATATAAAGAACAAGTTGTAGCATGGCGTAGACATATTCATAGTCATCCAGAATTATCTGGTGAAGAAAAAAATACATCCTTATTTATTCAAAAGGTTCTTGGTGAATTAGGCATTCCTTTTGTAAATGATGTTTCTGATTATGCCGTTATCGGTAAAATCGAAGGAGCTCAACCTGGACCGGTAATCGCATTGCGTGCCGATATAGACGCATTGCCAATTCATGAAACGACAGGCTTGCCATTTGCATCAGAAAATGACGGCGTTATGCATGCTTGTGGTCATGATAGCCACATTGCAATTTTGCTTGGGGCCGCAGCCATTTTACAGTCTATTAAAGACCAATTGCATGGCACCGTAAAGCTCGTATTCCAGCCTTCCGAAGAGGAAGCATTATTCCCAGGTGCACAAGGTATTGTAGATAGCGGCATTCTTGATGATGTAGATGAAATATATGGCCTTCATGTATGGCCACAATTACCAGTTGGTACGGTAGGTCTAAAAAAAGGTAATTTGATGGCTGCATCGGATCACTTCCTCGTCCATATTAAAGGGAAATCAACTCATGGAGCGGAGCCTCATAATGGGGTAGATGCCATCGTAGCAGCCGCAAACTGGATTGTAAACGTAGAATCTATTGTGGCTCGTGAAACGAATCCAATGGAAAATCTTGTGTGCACCATCGGTGTGATTAATGGTGGTGACCGATACAATGTAGGCTGTGGCGATGTATATCTAGAGGGTACATGCCGTACCTATGCACCTGAAAAACGGGACTATATTGAACGACGTTTAGGTGAAAGTTTACAAGCTCTCGACATGTTATTAAAAACAAAGAGTACCTTAGATTATAAACGTGGTCATGGTGCTACCATCAACAATCCAGACGCTATCGATTATGCTACGTCTATTGTAGAGAAATATCTTGGGAAAGAAGCAGTGGTACATCCTGAATTCCCGTCTATGGCTGCAGAAGATTTCTCCGCGTATCTTCATAAAATCAAAGGTGCCTTCCTTTGGTTAGGTACAGGATTTGATGGCAACCCAGCGTTACATAATGAGGCTTTCACCATTGATGAAAGTATCCTAGAACCTGGTATAACAATGATGGCAGCTATTGCCGCTGAATTTTTACAAGAAAAAAGTAGTTTGAAATAAGAGGTTATCATGAAAAGTTTACAACATACATCATTTAAAACAATGCTTCAATATACACCAGAAGAAATTAAATACTTCTTGGAGCTAGCAGCAAAATTGAAAGCTGATAAAAAAGCAGGTAAAGAAATTAAAACATTAGTAGGTAAAAACTTTGCATTAATTTTTGAAAAGGATTCTACACGGACACGTTGTGCCTTTGAAGTCGGCGCTGCGGACCAAGGTGCTCATACAACATATCTTGGCCCTACAGGTTCCCAAATGAATAAAAAAGAATCCTTAAAAGATACCGCTCGTGTTTTAGGCTCTATGTACGATGCTATCGAGTTCAGAGGTTTTGATCAAGCCGATGTAGATACACTAGCTGATTATTCTGGCGTACCTGTTTGGAATGGTCTTACTGATATGGATCATCCTACTCAAACATTAGCTAATTTCTTGACACTTCAAGAAAATATCAACAAACCATTAAATGAAATTTCCTATGCTTATGTGGGTCACGGTCAATCTAATATGTGTAATGCTTTAATGAGTGGCGCCGTTAAAATGGGTATGGACTTCAGACTTATCGGTCCTAAACAATACTGGCCAGAAGGTCCATTCTATGAAGAATGCTTGAAAGTAGCAAAAGAAACAGGTGCTACTATTACATGTACAGATAATGTAGCCGAAGGTGTTAAAGGTTTAGATGTTATTTACACAGGTGTATGGGTAACCATGGGTGATACCTATGATATGTGGGAAGAACGTATCAATACGTTTAAACCATTCCAAGTTAACGCTGAAATGATGGCATTAACAGGTAATCCAAATACTAAATTCTGTCATTGCTTGCCAGCATTCCACAATACAGAAACTCAAGTAGGTAAGGATATCTTTGAACGGTTCGGCATGAATGGTATTGAAGTAACGGAAGAGGTATTTGAAGGTCCAAATTCCTTAGCCTTCCAAGAAGCAGAAAATCGTCTCCATACCATTAAAGCGGTTATGGTTGCTACATTTAGTGACTATCCATTGAAGTAATTTCATCTCCCTAGAAGGTGATGTATGGTATAGTTTGTTTCCTATTTATCATAGCTGAGAGGCTGTATGAATAGGCGTGAGTCACCGATAGGTGAGAATTGAGGTTTACTATGGCACCTTATAAAGTATTTATTGTCGGTCATGAAGGTACAACAGGTTTAAGAATTCATGAACGGTTATCCGATAGAAAAGATATAGAATTATTGGCTACTGCTGATGAGGATCGTAAAAATGTAGAGGCTATTAAAGCGGTAGCTAAAGAGGCAGATATTGTATTTCTATGCTTGCCTGATGCGGCATCTAAAGAAATCATGGCGGCTATCGGTGATCTGCCTTGTAAGGTAATTGATACATCCACTGCATTTAGAACTGCTGATGATTGGGCCTATGGTTTCCCAGAACTTGGCGCTGATTACAAAACAGCTATCAGTACAGAAAAACATATTGCCAATCCAGGCTGTCATGCGAGCGGCATGATTGCTTGTATTGCGCCTCTTGTAAAAGCCGGTCTTGTGCCAACAGATTATCCTTTCACTATTACATCCTTAACAGGCTATAGTGGTGGCGGTAAAAAGATGATTGGCCAATATGAAAGTGAACCAAAGGATTATTTTCTTTATGCACCGCGTCAATATGGTTTAAGTCAACAACATAAGCACTTGCCTGAAGTTCAACATGTGTGTGGACTTAGTGAAGCACCTATTTTTATTCCTATAGTTGACGATTATTATTCCGGCATGGAAGTAACTGTGGGCATCCATAGTCGTTTATGTAATAAGCCAGTTAGCATCGATAAAGTACAACAGGCATTAGAAGACTTTTACAAAGATAGTACAATCATTACTGTTGTGCCATTTACCGAGAACAGCAATACTGGTATGTTAAATGCCAATCAAATGAGCAATACAGATAGCATGAAAATCTATGTAACTGGTAACAATGAACGAATTATGGTTAATGCCATATTTGATAATTTAGGTAAAGGTGCATCTGGTGCTGCCGTTCAATGCATGAACATCGCGTTAGGCTTACCAGAGGATTCAGGCCTAGTATTAGGTTAGAGAGGGAACTATGAAGGACGTAACAAATGCAATGCGGGCGCATATCTTAACTGCGGCCGTTCCATATATTAAACAATATACCGATCAATACGTAGTCGTTAAATATGGCGGCAATGCCATGATTGATGAAGAATTAAAAAAATCCGTTATGAAGGATTTACTATTACTCCAATTAGTAGGGGTGAAAGTTGTCCTCGTTCATGGCGGTGGTCCAGCCATTAATAGTACATTAGATGCAATGCAGATTGAATCACATTTTGCAAATGGCTTGCGTGTCACTGATGAAGCGACAATGGATGTAGTACAAATGGTATTAGCCGGTAAGGTTAATAAAGGTCTCGTAGCAGATTTAACAGATCTCGGCGGTAAAGCTGTGGGCCTCTGCGGTGTAGATGGCAATATGATTCAAGTTCATAAACAAAATGATGAGCTAGGCTATGTTGGTTCTATCGATACTATCGATACAAGCATTATTGATGATGTTATCAGCCGAGGCTATATTCCTGTTATTTCCTCCATTGGTATGGGGGCTGATGGCAAGACATACAATATTAATGCCGATACGGTGGCAGCAAAAATTGCAGGTGCTTTAAAGGCAGAAACAATGGTGGCTATGACCAATATTGATGGTGTATTACGAGATGTGCATGATCCTGATTCTCTAATCTCTAAAATCACCATGGCAGAGGCAGATCAATTAAAAGCTGATGGTATTATCGCTGGCGGTATGATACCAAAAGTAGATTGTTGCTTAGAGGCCATCAAATCAGGTGCCCAAAAGGTATTTATCATCAATGGTGAGATTCCACATGCTATTCTTATCGAGCTATTGACCGATGAAGGTCTTGGCACAATGTTTGTAAAATAATATAGTAGGTATAGCGATGGTAATCATTTATTACCATCGTTACCTTTCATATAGATAGACGACGGCACGACCGTACGTTTGGAGGATGTAATGAGTAATACAATCGATTTTGAACAACAAGATAAAGAATATATAGCCAATACGTATGGCCGGTTTAATGTATGTTTTGAAAAAGGTAACGGCTCTCTTTTATGGGACGTAGATGGCAAAGAATACATCGATCTTGGATCCGGTATTGGTGTAACAGCATTTGGTGTAGATGACGATGAATGGACAGAGGCGGTAACAAAGCAATCTCATGCGTTGAACCATATCTCCAATTTGTACTATTCTTTACCACAAATTGAATTGGCAAAACAACTATGCGCTAAGACAGGTATGAAGAAGGTATTCTTCTCCAACTCTGGTGCAGAGTCTAATGAGTGTGCCATCAAGGCAGCTCGTAAATATAGTCATGACAAATATGGTGACGGTCGTCATGTCATCGTTACGTTAGTAAACAGTTTCCACGGTCGTACTATTACTACCTTGTCTGCTACAGGTCAAGATGTATTCCATCAGCATTTCTTCCCATTTACAGAAGGCTTTATTCATACACCAGCTAATGATATTGATGCGGCATTAAAAGCGCTTGATAACCCTGCTGTTTGCGCCATTATGATGGAACCTATTCAAGGTGAAGGTGGTGTTATGCCGCTAGATAAAGAGTTTGTACAAGCGGTAACAAAATATGCTCATGAACATGATCAACTTGTGTTAATCGATGAAGTACAAACTGGTAATGGCCGTACTGGTAGTTTGTATGCATACCAACAATTCGGTATTGAACCAGATGTAGTATCTACGGCGAAAGGTTTAGCCGGTGGTCTTCCTATGGGCGCTACCTTATTCAATGAAAAGATGCAATATGTGTTAAATGCAGGTGCACATGCTACAACCTTTGGTGGCAATCCTATTTGTGCGGCAGCAGGTAATACCATTATTAGCCGTTTAACACCAGAATTCTTAGATTCTGTAAAAACAAAAGGGGACTATGTAAAAGCTGCTTTAGCTGGTAAACCTGGTATCCTTGGTGTAAGCGGTATGGGCCTTATGCTTGGTATTGAAACTACAGTAGATCCAAAAGCAGTTATCGCTAAATGTCTTGAAAAGGGCGTTGTATGCT
Organism: Veillonella sp. ZSJB6; assembly: GCF_051549505.1. Taxonomy (NCBI): domain Bacteria; kingdom Bacillati; phylum Bacillota; class Negativicutes; order Veillonellales; family Veillonellaceae; genus Veillonella; species Veillonella sp. ZSJB6. The sequence goes on from NZ_JBPUGE010000009.1 coordinate 65,444, forward strand.
TATCTGCGAAAAATAAAGTACGTCTTTTACCAGCTCTTAATATCCCTCAAGAACAATTGGAGAAAGCGATTACCATTGTAGCTGAAGCGATTGAAGAGTTAGCTGCAAAATAATATTACGCTTAACTTTCATAAAGATTATTTAAAATAGTTGCGTAACCGTATAACCATTGAAATAAATCGATGAATATATAGACTTTAGTTCTCATTCGTGTTACCCTAGAAGAAACAGTCTATATTGGAGGAGTAAATATGAATACAGAATCCTTACGTAACGAAGTATTGGTTCCTGCAGTAGCAAAAACATTAGATATTGCTACAAAAGCAAAACCTACAAAAGAAGAACTTTTCACAACAGCAAAAATTACAGCTGCTGTGGCAGTTGCAACAGCGGTTGTATCCTTAGCGGTACAAGCAGTATTACGCAACCGATAAGCAATTAAGAAAACGACATGGCGTGGCCTGTCGTTTTCTTTTACTTTTACCCCGTTATTCCCCTTTATTAAGGGAGTTTGCAAGGAGGCGATACCATGCATAGTCGCGATTTAATTGAACAATATAAAGGCTACGTTCAAGATTGGCGTAGATATTTCCATAAACATCCAGAGTTGAGTAATGAAGAGTTTGAAACAACAAAGACTCTCGCTAAAGAATTAGAATCTATGGGCGTAGAGGTTCATGTAGATACAGAGCGTGGCATCGGCTTAGTTGGTATCATCCATGGTGATAAACCAGGTAAGGCTATAGCGTTGCGCGCTGATATCGATGCTTTACCAGTTCATGAGCATAATACAGTAGACTACAAATCTGAAACTGAAGGCAAAATGCACGCTTGTGGTCATGATGGTCATATGGCTATCTTGTTAGGCGCTGCTAAGATGTTAATGTCTATGAAAGACCGCATCGAAGGCGATGTGTATTTAGCATTCCAACCTGCCGAAGAAACGGGTGCAGGGGCGCCAGATTTCGTTAAATTTGGTGATTGGTATGATAAGATTGATGCTATCTTTGGTGGCCATGTATGGATTGATTTACCAGCAGGACTTATCTCTGTAGAGGAAGGTCCTCGTATGGCTGCAAGTAGCCAGATTACCATTAATGTAAAAGGCAAACAAGGCCATGGGGCACAGCCACATCAAGCGATTGATGCCATTGTAGTAGCTAGTGCTATCGTTATGAACTTGCAAACTGTAGTGTCTCGTAATGTGAGTGCCTTAGATTCTCTTGTACTCACTATTGGTAATATTCACTCTGGCTCTGAATGGAATGTTATCCCTGGTGAAGCTAAAATGGGGGGCACCATTCGTTTCTTTGATCCAGACCAAGAAGAGTATTATGTTGAATCCATACGCCGCGTAGTAGAACATACGGCTGAAGCCTATGGGGCAACTGCTACATTAGAATATGTAAATAAAGTACCACCTACTATTAATGATCCTGAATCTAGCGAATTGGCTGAACGTGTCGTTATTGATACATTAGGTAAAGACAAGCTTTCTAAAATGCGTAAAGTAATGCCAGGGGAAGATTTTGCATGGTATTTACAAGATAAACCAGGATGCTTTGCCTTTATAGGTATTCAAAACCCTGAAGTAGAGGCTACCTACGATCATCATAATAATAGATTTAATATGGATGATACCATACTATCTGCCGCATCAGCGGTGTATGCTGAATATGCTATTACATGGTTGAAAGAACATAAATAAAAGAAGATAAGTAATAAACAGCACCGTTATTTTAAAAGTAACGGTGCTGTTTCATTGTATTTTTATTTATATTTTGCGTATAGTATAGGTATAATATAGATATATGCTAGATGTGATACAAGTATAATTCAAGAATAGTACTTGTGATATAAATCCGCTGTCAGTCTAATATATTCTCTATGAGAGGTGTTTATGAATATAGTTATATGTCTCATCATTATTGCTGTAACCGGCATATTATTGATGAAGCGCTATCAACCACAGCCTATTTTGATTGGCTTGGGAATTCTCATGATGTTCATCGCTTATGAGGGGAACTGGATTGATGCCATATTAGCTAGGGACCAATCTACCGGAGTTCTCATATTTGATGCTATGGATATTGTAAGAATAACGACATCAAATAACATAGTTAATTTGGGGCTTATGATTATGACCTGTGCAGGGTATGCAAAATATATGGAATATATTGGAGCAGGAACGAGACTCGCCCATACACTTATCCGACCTTTATATCGTCTAAACCGTCCGTATATTGTGTTAGCTCTTATGTTTCTACTTAATATGGGCCTATCCATTTGTGTACCTAATCCGTTGAGCCTTGCGCTTCTTATGATGGTCACCATGTATCCCGTGTTACTTCGATTAGGTGTAAGCCCTGTAGGGGCGGCAGCAGTTATAGCTACAGGGCATCTTATGGATGTAGGACCTGGGGCTGTATCTACCTTATTGATTGCAAAGGTGTTAAATATGCCTGTACCAAACTACTTTGTGGGGTACCAATTACGAATTTATTTCTTGGTTGCTATCGTGACTGCCATAGCACACTTTTGGTGGCAGAGATATCGAGATCGAATTGATGGCCCTATGGATATAAATGATCTTGAAAGTATTCCTGAAGCTCCTATTGGACCCAAGCTATATATGATATTCCCATTATTACCATTGTGTTTTATCTTAGGCTTTAGTCAATATGGTTTTCCTGGTGTGAAGATGAATGTCACCCTTGCCATGATGCTTGCCTTTGGCATTGCTCTATTAGCTGAATTAATTCGTCATCAAAATCTGAGAACAGTACTTAAGAGTACGACGATTTTCTTTGAAGGTATGGGGAACCAGTTCTCCTATGCAGTAACCCTTATTATAGGGGGACAAATCTTTGCACAAGGTTTAGTTAGCCTCGGCATTATTGATTCATTAGTTGGTGCGCTACAAACATTATCTCTTAACTCTATTGGGCTTACCTCTGTTCTTGGAGGCGGTATGTTAGGATTAAGTATGGTAACAGGTAGCAATGTAGCTCCATTATTTACGTTAGTTCCACTAGTACCTAATATTGTATCTAATCTTAGCCTTGATCCGATTACCACTATGCTAGTCATGCAAAATGGCGCTAGCCTTGGTTTATTTCTCAGCCCAATCAGCCCAGTAATGGTCGGTGTAGCAGGCGTGGCGCATATTAAATCCGTAGATCTACTTAAACGTACCGCCGTGCCGGTTCTTGTGGCGTTACTTACGAGTTGCGTAGGAATATGGATACTTTTTTAATTTTAATTTAAATTTACAAAACCCTCTTTACATGTTTCGTAAAGAGGGTTATTATATTCCAATAATAAATCATATGTAATTAAAATGGTTTCCTGCTAAGGTACAAGTTTTAGTGCGTTGCGGATAAAAAGGGCCTTTCTTCGCCGGACGGTTCTAGAAGCCAGAAAGGATGTAATGAGCGATCAAGTTTCTATTTCAACAGCAAATATTCGTGGTGCCTTTGGAGGGTTCTTTATCCCAGGTATGTATACAGCCTTATGGGCTGGTTTTGTACCATATTTAAAGGCAAAGCTTAGCATTGGTGAAGATGTACTGGGTTCCATGATTTTAGTGCTCGGTGTAGGTTCTTGTTTGTCCATGGCCATAGCTGGTAAGCTAGTAGAGAACTTTGGATGCAAGAAAGTCGTTTTATTAGCTAGCTTTATTGGCATGTTATCTCTTGCTATTGTTACCATGTGCTCTACAATTGCTACGACCACAGCTGCTTTGTTCTTCTTTGGTATAGGTGTAGGTCTTAGTGGTGCGTCTGCCAATTTACAAGCTATCTTGACAGAAAAGGTGAGTAAGAAACACTTAATGGGTGCCTATCACGGTGGATGGAGTTTAGGCGGTTTTGCCGGCGCTGGTGTTTTGCTAGTGCTCTTAAAAATATTATCCTTACCTGTTAATGAAAGTATTTGGGGACTTCTCATCGTATTATTTATTGCCATGGTTGTGATTAGCCAATTTATGTTGACCTTTGGTAGTGATCCAAATGCAAAGGTTGTTAAAAAATCCAAAAGCCCATTATCTTTCCATCCCATTGCTATTATCTTTGGTCTCTTGTCCTTTGTATCCTACTTAGTTGAAGGTGCCGTAGGGGACTGGAGTGCATTATACTTATTCGAAGATAAAGGTATCGTTATTGAAGAGGCCGTTATGGGTGTTATGCTCTTTAATGGTACTATGTGTATAGGTCGTTTGCTGGGGAATACAATTGGTAAACACTTAACATCTAAGCAAGTTGTCGTTGGTGGTTATTTGTTAGGCGCCATTGCAATGGGTCTTATCGTATTCTTACCAGGTTATGGCTCTATGTATACGTATTTATTACTTGGTATTTCCTTAGCTATGGTAGTACCAAACTTGTTCTCTGCCATGGGGGAACAAAATGTAATTCCTATGACACAAGCTGTGGCAACATCTACCATGCTTGGCTATATGGGGATTTTGATGGGACCAGCATTGATTGGTTTCATTGCTCATGGCACAAGTCTTACAGTAGCATTTATCGTATTGACTATATTACTTGTAGTAAGTGCAGGTACTGGTAAATACGCTTATATGTTAATGGACAAATCAAAAGAAGCTGAAGCTTAAATAATAGCCCCAAAGACGGTATGTCTTTGGGGCTAATTTTATGAAATATGACAATATTATTACGAATATGTTGTAAATCACATTGATTACATACAAAAAAGCCACAGGATAGGACCTGTGGCTTTTACATGTAATATTGTATTAACGGTCACCGTTGAAGATGGAGTTTTTAACAAGTACATAGTCTACTTTGCGAATTGCTTGTAGAGTAGTACCACCAGCGTAAGAAATAGCAGATTGCAAATCTTGTTCCATTTCAACTAATGTATCAAAGATAGAACCTTTGGAATCGATGAAGATTTTTTTACCTTCTACGTTTTTGCGTTCACCTTTTTGGAACTCAGAAGCAGAACCAAAGTATTCTTTTACTGCTTTGCCGTCAACGATTTTTTCTTCCCCTGGAGATTCTTCATGACCAGCGAATAGGGAACCAATCATAACCATAGTTGCACCAAAGCGAATAGATTTAGCAATGTCGCCATGATCGCGAATACCGCCATCAGCGATGATAGGTTTAGTAGCTGCTTTTGCGCACCAGCGAACAGCAGCCAATTGCCAACCACCAGTACCGAAGCCAGTTTTTAATTTAGTGATACAAACTTTACCAGGACCGATACCAACTTTAGTTGCATCTGCACCAGCATTTTCAAGTTCACGAACTGCTTCTGGTGTACCTACGTTACCAGCGATAACGAAAGTTCCAGGCAAGTTCTTTTTGATGTATTGAATCATATCGATTACTGCGTTGGAGTGACCATGTGCAATATCGATCGTAATGTATTCAGGTGTTAAGTTTGCTTTTTTGAATTCATCAACTAAAGCAAATTCTTCTGGTTTTACACCAATGGAAATAGAAGAATATAAATTAAGGTCGTGCATGCGTTTTACAAAGTCCATACGACGTTCTGGTTGAAAACGATGCATGATATAGAAATAACCTTCACGAGCTAATTTTTCTGCCAATTCTTCGTCGATAATAGTTTGCATATTTGCAGGAACTACTGGCAAGCGGAATGTGCGATTACCTAATTTTACATGTGTATCACATTCGCTACGGCTAGTTACGATACATTTATTAGGAATTAATTGCACGTCTTCATAATCAAAGATGTTCGTTGTATTAATCATATTTTCTATATCTCCTTCGAGTATTACAAATTGAACCTGTACCATTATACAAGAGACGCGTAAAATTTTCAATACGTTCCGAATATTTTGTTTGGACTCAGAAACGAACTGTAGTACAATACAAGTAGATTATGCAAGTTATATACATTAATATATATGGTAAAAGGAGGTTGATTGACATGGATCAGTCCAAAACTCGCATGCTTGCAGAAGCAGGTGTGGCGATTGCAATTGCTCAAGTATTATCCTTTATTACGATTTTTCATATGCCTCAAGGAGGCTCTATTAAGGCTGCAGCTTTGGTGCCGCTCATGATTTATGCCTATCGTTGGGGTGGTGCACGGGGAATTTTTGCTGGCGTCGTATATGGTATTTTACATTTTATTTTAGGCTTTAAATCATCTGTACACTATTTAAGTATTATATTGGATTATCTAGTTGCTTATGGTGCCATAGGTGTATGTGGGTACTTCAAAGATTCTATTTCTGGACTCATTACAGGTTCTATTGTTGGTATTGCATTGCGCTGGATCGCCACTGTTGTGAGCGGTGCCGTTGTGTTCGCTAGCTATGCACCTCAAGGTCAAAATCCATGGATTTACTCCATGATTTATAATGCCTCTTATATGGTGCCAGATGGGATTTTAAATATTGTTGTTTTACTATTCATCTACCAAGGTGTTAAACGAGGTTTAGGACGTCGTGGATAAATTAGGTTTAATTATTTTGGCTGGTGGTTTGAGTTCTCGAATGGGGCAACCTAAGGCATTATTGCCTTGGGTTAATGGTGAAAGCCTCATATCTCATGCACTTCGTAAGGGATTAGAAGCGGATGTGGATGATATCATCATCTCCATTGGTGATGATGATCAGTTAGGACATGCCATTCAGACTCATATTATTGATACGTTATCGAACGATGAGAAGAATAAAGTTTCTATTGTTCGGGATTCTATTGAGCGATGTGGTCCTCTAGGGGGACTTTATAGTGCTCTAGCTGTTGGAATGAGTCCTGCCTATGCGGTGATGGCTGTAGATATGCCATTTATGCCTATGGATTTATATTATGATTGGTTATATCAAGTTAATCATAACAATTGGAATGTCATAGTTCCTACTGGTTCTAGAGGTAAGCCAGAACCTATGGCAGGAATTTATAGACCTCATATTGTATCATTACTTCCATCTATTCTAGCCGGTAAAGACGTATCGTTGCAGCATGCCCTTGATACGATTGGTCATGTTGAATCTATTGATGCTAGTGATTATGATTGGGAGCTAAGTAATGTAAATCATTATGATGATTATCAATGGGCTCGTGCTTTAGCAGAAAATGAGTTTCGCCGAGTTCCACTTATCAGTGTGGTAGCTTCAAAACGTAAGACTGGTAAGACTACGGTAGTAACTCGTCTTGTATCTGAATTACAACAAGCAGGATTTTCTGTTGGCGTTGTAAAGAGTGACAAACATGGCTTTCAAATGGATCATGAAGGAACTGATACAGACCTTTCCTATAAAGCTGGAGCTGATGCAGTAGCTATTGCAGGACCTAATGAAACAGCGATTCGAATTCGCACGAAGGAACAGTCAAATCTGTATGAAATATCACAGTTTATGCCTGTCGATATAGTTATACTAGAAACAAGGTCCCAAGGAATTGCCCCTATTATAGAGGTTACCCAAGAGGGACATACGGAAGAGCTTATCTCGGATGCAACGGACCGAGTAGCTACAATTGAAATTAGCAAGTTAGACCAAGACATACCTCAATTGGTATGTCACATACAGGAAATGATGAGGAGTTTACATGGCCGTCGTTACTGTTGAGGAGGCCCTTCGATTATGGGATGAGGCCTTACAAACACAAGTTCATAAAGTAGAAACCATTGATGTTAAGACTGCTAAAGGATATGTGTTAGCAGATGATATTATTGCCCCTACAGATGTACCAGCCTTCCCTAAATCTGCTATGGATGGGTATGCCATTACTTTCAAAGATGATTGTAATGAGTATATTGTTGACGGTATTATAGGTGCTGGTGTTGTATGGGAACATCCTGTTGAATCTGGACATGCAGTACGTATTATGACTGGTGCGCCCGTACCAGATACATGTGATACCGTTATTATGCAAGAACAGGTGGTTGGTTCCGGAGAACCAGGCACAACAATTACTATTCAAGGTAACTATAAATGTGGTGATCATATCATCCCGCAAGGCGAGGAATGTAGTGCTGGAACTACTGTGATTCCACGTGGTACAGAGGTAACCTCTACAGTACAAACTATTTTGACTGGTCTAGGGTTTACTGAAATAAATGTAAATGCAATGCCTCGAGTATTAGTCCTTACGTCAGGACATGAGGTAATCGAACCTGGTGAAAGTTTAACACCTGGCAAGATTTACAACTCTAATCGAGCTATGATATGCGGCTTGTTGGAGGATTTAGGCTTTCATAAGATTACACACTATCACGTCAGTGATGCTCCAGAGGAACTAGAGTCTGAAATTAATCATGTGTTACAGCTCAGTGAAGATGCTGATATTATCATTAGCTCTGGCGGCGTATCCGTAGGGCTATTTGATACAATGCCTCTTATTTATGAAAAGTTAGGCGCTAAATCTATTTATGCGCGCATTCAAATGCGTCCTGGTGCAGCATCTTATGGTGCTGTAACCCCTAAAGGTCAAATTATTTTTGGCCTTTCTGGTAACCCAGGGGCTGCATTCAATGGTTGGCATCTAATCGTAGCACCAACATTGAAACGCTATAAAGGTTTGGCAAACTGGACTACACCGGTAGTAGCTTGTGTAATGGATTCAGAAATCTTTAAGCGTAATGCCTTTGATCGGTACGTACAAGGTAAAGTCATCTTCGGTGGTGGTGTTCCACGCTTTGTAGCTAACCGCCACTTCAATAGTAGCAGTATGTTAGGTCTATATACTGTTAACGCATTGGCATGTATTCCTCGTGGTATACATGAGGTGCGCCCTGGTGATACCTTTAATGTGTATTTGTTAGGCCTATTACCAGCCATTTAAAATATATAAGATTAACAGCTTTAGATAATCAACATCTTAATAATTAAGCATATTTAATATCTGTCATATTTACCGATATTGATACATAACAAGACGAGGTCTCTGTAGAGGCCTCGTCTGTTTGTTTATATAAAATACATTCAATTCTGTTGCTGCAGTTACTGAAATTTAATCTCAGTCAAATTATAATAAAGTCAACGAAAGGATAATCCTTTTAGTTACATCAATTGAGGTTTGACAAAATTTATTTTAATCTACTTTTTAATTATCTTTGCCATTATATAGTTATATAAGGAGTGATTTTTATGAGTAAGACCTTCACAAAAAATATCCCTGTTAACGAAATTTTACATCTAGGAGATCGTTTAGAGTATAAAGAAGGGCAAGTGATTAGTATTACGATTGCCCAAAATGAACGCCTCAGTATTACCTTATTTGCGTTGCCAAAGGGAGAAGAAATCTCTACACATGTAACTGTAGGTGACGCGATTGTGCAAATCCTCGATGGGGAGGCGCACATCGTCGTTGGCGATGTTGAACATAATGTGAAAGCTGGAGAAACATTGATTATGCCATCTGAAGTGCCACATAGCCTTGATGCTCGCGAAAACTTCAAGATGCTGTTGACCGTAGTTAAATAAATATATCATAATGAATGCATCCCTTGGATTTCTAGGGGATGCATTTTTTGCTTTGAGAGAGGGCGAATGTATGAACATCGTTGAACAATATAATTTAACTTTACAGATAGAGGTTGTAAAAGAACAAAGTGCAGAGACATTAGCTCGTCTATGCAAGTTAGTTGATGAAAGTGGGACTAATCATTGTATAGAGTTTTTAAAAGCCTTTTCTCATATTGTTAATACAGAACTATATTTGGTTACATCTATTGATGAATTAGAATCTTTAAAAAAACGTATGACAGAGATTGAAATCCAAATTAAGGATTCAATGATTCAAGCTTCTCATATTGTTAGTGATATTAAAGAAATTAGTGATTTACAAGGTATTGAGTCCTATAGCTCTGAAGATTTCGACAAGGCTTTAGAACTCACTATTGATTTGTTAACGTTAAATAAAAATATATCTAATATGCCTCACGCTGTTATTTTAGGTGGCCAAAGTGGGGCAGGGAAAACAACTATTCATCGTGTCAAAATGATGGAGTCAAAAGGCGACTATATTGTTATAGATGGCGACACTTATCGTGCGCAGCACCCACATTTTAGAGCGCTTCAAGAAAAATATGGTGTTGATAGTGTAGAGTACACAAAAATGTTTGCTGGTAAGATGGTAGAGGCTGTGATTGATAAATTAAGCGCCTTGAAATACAATTTAATTATTGAAGGGACATTGCGCTCGGCAACTGTGCCAATTAAAACAGCTACATTATTAAAATCTAAAGGATATACAGTCGACTTTTGTTTGATTGCTACTAAACCGGAATTATCTTATTTGACAACACAATTACGATATTTAGAAATGCTAGTAGTGGATCCTTTACAAGCCAGAGCTACACCTAAAGAGCATCACGATGGAATTGTGAAATCTTTGGTATCTAATATTAATGAATTAGAACAAAGTGGATTATTTGAGAGTATTCAAGTATATAAACGGAATTTAATACAAGTGTATAATTCCAAACAATGTACCGAACCAGTTGGCACCATTGTAGAGAACGTGTTATTTGGTACTTGGACACAGGATGAAACTGATTTGTTAAATGCAGGTAAAGCACAAGAACTGGAGTTAAGAGCGAAATTACCTTAGGGAGCAAAAGTGTAATGGACTATTTTGACTATTCATATAAACATAACTACATAGAGTTTAGTAGTAACATATATAGGGTTAGTACATATCATTATAACTGGCATGCAGAAACTGAGATTTTTATATTGTTAAAAGGTAGCGTTGAGATGAGTTGCAATGGTGAGGTTTTTACGCTGAAACCTCTTGATGTTGTAATTATTTCTCCTCAAGTAGGGCATGCAACATTAGCCCTTGAAGAGGATACTATAGCCTTTGTTACTCATGTAGGTAACGAATTTTACCAACAGTATGATTCGGATTTTGGGACGTATCAATTTATTTTACGTTCAGATGATAGTACGCGTCATAATGAAATCTTTACAACCTTACGCCATCATGCTGCTATGACGATGTTATTGATGATTAAAGGTGAAAGCCCAGTACATCGAATGTGGATAGAACACCATTACTTAGCTTTGGCCGGTGATGTATTTAGAGAATTTGATCCTATAAAAAAGGTTCACGAAAATGCTAGACCTGGCGATATAAAACCGGCATCTTTTGATAATATGATCGCCTATATTGATGAGCATTATGATCAGAAAATAGAGCTAGAAGATATTGCGAAAATAGGGGGCTATAATGTTGCCTATACATCGCAGTTTTTTAAACGACAAATGGGGATTTCATTTGTTGAGTATGTATTGCGGTTGAGAATTCGTGATGCTACTGTTCGATTAGCTAGTACGGATGAGGCTGTCGCAAGAATTGCAAGCGATTGTGGCTTTGCCGATGTGAAAGCCTTTAATGTGGCTTTTAAAAAGCATTTTAATATGACTCCCACAGAATATCGTAAGCAAGTAAAAGGGATTGGCCGTAAAACTGTTTTGCAAGATTGGAAAGAAATTATTTCTGTAGACAACCAAGATGTACTTGATGTATTGCATTCATTCTTGTCCTATGAAGATGATTCACGAGCCAAGAGCGAATTGGAATTTATGAGCCAAAAATTGGAAGCTTTGAAAGAAAAGTTAGCCGATGTAGTAAAGGATTTATAAAGATGTTTTATTATATCTCTATGGTAACTAGATTATTATAGTAACTAATTCTTATAGTAGCTAATCTTAGGATAAACGTTTTGTGGCAAATTATTTTTGCTGAATTTATGACATATATAGAAAGAATAGAATTGGGTAAATTTCTATATTAAGAAAACCTATAAAGTTATAAATAAAGCACTACTGGTGATAAGTAGTGCTTTTTTACATGTGTTTTCTGGGTGAATTTATATATCAATACACTCTAAAAATACAATATATCGAGAGAAATCTATATTTTTCTGTGGATTTTACTATAAAAACTACCTTTTAATTTGGATAGTTATATTCTCCAAACTGAGTAGAATATACTTTATCAGGAGTAAAAAATTAGTAAGTTATAATTTTGGAGGATATATGAATCAAGTAAAATTTATGGAAAACGTAGGTAAAGTTGCAACTGTTACTGCTGTAGCTATGTATGTATCTTACTTCCCACAAATCATGCATAACCTAGCTCATCCAGGTACTGGCGATTGGATCCAACCACTTGTAGCTGCAATCAACTGTACATTATGGGTAGCGTATGGTTTATTCAAAGAACATAGAGATATTCCAGTAGCATTAGCTAATGCACCAGGAATCTTTTTTGGCTTAGCAGCAGCTATTACAGCGGTTATGTAATTTAAAGAATAGAAACATAAAACTATAACGTTAATGATATATAAAACTATAACTTTAATGACATATAAAATTACTGTTGACCGTTGTTAATTATATATATCATAATGAATGCATCTCTTAGATTTATAAGAGGTGCATTTTTTATGTAAATAATTGAGAGGTATTTGTTTGATTTTATGAGGGGGGTTACGTTGTTATGGATTACTTTCACTATACATACAAACACAATCATATAGATTTCAATAGTGATATATATAAGGTTAGTACATATCATTACAACTGGCATAGTGGCGTAGAGGTGTTGATCTTGTTAAAGGGCAGAATTGACATGAGTTGTAATAGTGAGGTTTTCACGATGGAACCTCTTGATACAATTATCATTTCCCCTCAAGTTGGTCATGCTACGTTGGCATTAGAAGAGGATACAACGGCTCTTGTTATTCATGTAGGCAAGGAGTTTTTCCAATACTTTGATCCGAACTTTGGTATGTACCAATTTGTATTGCGATCAGATAAAACTAATCGGTATAATGAATTCTTTACATCACTACGTCATCGTGCTGCACAAATGATGTTGTTAATGGTAAATAGTGAAAGTACTGATCGTCAATTATGCTTGGAGAATCATTATTTAGCCATGATGAGTGATATATATCGGGAAATTGATGCGGTTAAGACTATCCCTGTACATACAAAGCCTGCTGATATGACTGTAGCTACCTTTGATAAAATGATTGCCTATATTGATGAAAATTATAAGCAGAAGATAGAGTTAGAAGATATTGCCAAAATTGGCGGTTATAATGTGAACTATACATCTCAGTTCTTTAAACGCCAATTAGGAGTTTCCTTTTTAGAGTATTTGTTGCGGTTGAGATTACGAGAGGCTACCGTTCGTTTAGCTAACTCTGAGGATGGGGTGGCTCATATTGCGAGTAGCTGTGGCTTCGCAGATATTAAAGCCTTTAATGTGGCCTTCAAGAAGCACTTCCATACAACACCATCTGAATATAGAAAACAAGCAAAAGAGATGGGGCGTAAAACAAAGTTACATGATTGGAAGGAAATTATCTCTACTCAGGAAAAGGATATTATAGATATATTGCAAACCTATTTACCATATCAAGATGCCTCTATCAATAAGGATAGATTGGAAGAGGCTAATCAAAAGTTACAGGATGTTAGAGAAGAACTTGAGCTGGTTGTAAAAAAATTACAATCATAATTTTCATTGTTATAATTCCTTGTAATTGCTTATAATTTTATGATTTTTAAAATTAAAATTAGGGGGATATACAATCATTAGGTATAGGTGATTTTGTATATTTGATAAGCATATAAAAATAAATGATGAAAGAGCACTACCTTTTGATAAGTAGTGCTCTTTTTGATATTTCTGAATAGGTGTAATTGTATATTTTACATAGGTAAAAATATAATTATATAGGTGATTTTGTATGAATTTAGCGTGCTTTCACAAGCAAAAATCAACTTATAAATTGGATAGTTATATCCTGTAAAAAGAGTACAATGAAATCATCGAAAGGAGCTAAGGTTCCGAAACATAAATAATCACGTCTTAAATAATGAAGTCTTTTTGGAGGTTTGCGATGAGTACGAAGGAACAACAAGTACAAGAAATGACTAATAAGATAGCTAATTTCATTTCTTATATGGCAAAGGTATTGCCTGATGATGTACAAGAAAAAATTCATGAATTGGCGCAGGATGAAAAAAATCCCATGGCCAAATCTATTTATGAGACAATGCAACATAATATGGATTTAGCAGCTCAGCTTAATCGTCCTTCTTGTCAAGATACTGGTGTATTACAATTCTGGGTAAAGGTTGGATCTAATTATCCATTACTAGGAGAATTAGAAGATATCCTAAGAGAAGCAACCTATAAGGCTACACAAGAAGCTCCATTGCGATTGAACTGTGTAGAAACTTTTGATGAGTTTAATACTGGTAAAAATATTGGCCTCACTGCACCTTATATTCACTGGGATATCATTCCTGATCGCGATGATGTAGAAATCTTCCCTTACATGGCTGGCGGCGGGTGCTCCTTGCCAGGGTCCGGTAAAACATTGATGCCAGGTGAAGGTTATGAAGGTGTTGCTAAATTTGTTCTTGATTTGATGACAAGCTATGGTTTGAATGCGTGTCCTCCACTATTGGTAGGTGTAGGGATTGCTACAACTATTGATACAGCTGCTGGATTATCTAAAAAGGCATTAATGCGCCCTGTATCTTCAAAAGCACCTAATGAAAAAGCGGCTTATATGGAACAATTGTTAGAAGATGGCATTAATAAGATTGGTATTGGACCTCAAGGTATGGGTGGGGATAAAACTGTATTAGGTGTTAACATTGAACATGGTACACGTCATCCATCTGTTATTTCTTGTGCTGTTAGTGTAGGTTGTTGGAATCATCGTCGCGGCGATCTCGTATTTGATAAGGATGGTAATTGCACAGTTAAATCTCATAAAGGAGTGACATTATAATGGCTAAGAAAATATTAACTACACCAATTCAAAAATCTGATTTAGAAGGCATTAAGCCAGGCGATGTAATTTATTTGACTGGGCATATTACAACTAGTCGTGATATGGGGCATCGTCGTGTGGTAGAAGAAGGTAAAACTTTACCGGTTGATGTTAAAGATGGGGCTATACTTCATGCAGGTCCAATTATTCGAACTATAAGCGATAATGAATTTGAAGTAGTATCTGTAGGTCCTACTACATCTATGCGAATGGAAAAATTCGAATATGACTTTGTTAAAAAGACTGGTGTACGTCTCATTGTAGGTAAAGGTGGCATGGGTCCTGAAACAGCCCGTGCATGTAAAGACTTTGGCGCACTACACTGTGTATTCCCTGCAGGCAATGCAGTTCTTGCTGCTACAGAAGTAGAAAAAGTAGAATCTGCTAATTGGCGTGAATTAGGTATGTGTGAGACGTTGTGGACTTTTAAGGTTAAAGAATTCGGTCCGCTTATCGTATCTATTGATGCAGATGGCAATAACTATTTTGAAAATAAAAAAGTAGAATACAATGCGAAAAAAGAAGAGGTGTTAGAAGAGCTCTATAAACACGTAGGCTTCATTAAATAATTGCATTGTGAAATGTAACTAAATAGGAGGATTATACGGATTTTGTACAATCCTCCTTTTTTGTACCCTTTTTTAGGTATATTATACGTATTAGGAGGTATATATGGATACGAGTGTAATGATAACTCTTGGCTCCTTGGCATATGCTACACCAATTGGTATGCCTGCCAATACTATGGTATACAACATAGCTGGTTATAGCTTCATGGATTATGTGAAAGCTGGTTTACCACTTATCGTTGTATCAAGTATCGTAGCACTTATTTTACTTCCAATCTTATTCCCATTCTAATAAGATAAGTATTCGGTATATATTGAAAGCCCTGATGTACATTTACGTCAGGGCCTTTTTTGATTACCTGTATATTGTATTTATTTTGCTATATATTAGATGGATTACTAAAATTGTTAGACATAAGTATTAGACATTAGAGGAACTTTCACATATAATAGAGTAATGTAAGTGTACAAATATACATTCACAGTAGACATATCTCATAAAACGTATATGTCTATCTAATAGTTGTTATATAGGTTTATGTGGCCATAGCGCCGAGGAGGCTTTATGTTAAGCGATATTGAGATTGCCCAACAGAATAAAATGGAAAAAATTCAGGTTATTGCCGATAAATGTGGTTTAACACCTGATGATATTGAACAATATGGTCATTATAAAGCGAAGATTTCTTTTGATGCCATTCGTCGCTTAGAAGCTAAGCCAGATGGTAAATTGGTGCTTGTTACGGCTATTACACCGACACCAGCAGGGGAAGGTAAGTCTACAACGAGCATTGGTCTCGTACAAGGTCTACAAAAAATCGGTAAAAATGCCATTGCAACCTTGCGTGAACCATCCTTGGGCCCTGTATTTGGTATCAAAGGTGGTGCTGCAGGGGGCGGTTATGCTCAAGTAGTACCAATGGATGATATCAACCTTCACTTCACAGGTGATATGCATGCTATTACAGCAGCCAATAACTTGTTGTCCGCTATGATCGATAATCATATCCATCAAGGTAATGAATTGCAAATCGATTTACGTCAATTATCTTGGACACGTGTTCTAGATATGAATGACCGAGCGCTTCGTAATGTAACAGTTGCTCTTGGAGGCAAAGTATGTGGTTTCCCTCGCGAAGATCATTTCATGATTACTGTTGCTTCTGAAATTATGGCTATTCTTTGCTTAGCTAAAGATTTAGAAGATTTGAAAGAACGTTTTGGTCGCATTGTAATCGGTTGTAATTTAGCAGGTGAGCCTGTGTATGTACATCAACTTGGTTGCCAAGGTGCCATGGCTCTTCTTATGAAAGATGCTATTAAACCAAATCTCGTACAAACATTAGAGCATACGCCAGCCATCGTTCACGGTGGTCCATTTGCAAACATTGCTCATGGTTGTAACTCCATCGTAGCTACAAAATTAGGCCTTAAATTAGGTGATATTGTAGTTACAGAAGCTGGCTTCGGTGCTGATTTAGGTGCTGAAAAGTTCCTCGACATTAAATGTCGCTACGGTGATATTTTCCCAGATACAATCGTTATCGTAGCTACATTACGAGCTCTTAAAATGCATGGTGGTGTACCAAAACAAGAGCTTAATACAGAAAATGTTGAGGCTGTTACAAAAGGCTTTAGCAACTTGCAAAAAGCCATTGAAAACATGCGTTACTTTAACGTACCTGTACTAGTAGCCATAAATAAATTTGCTACCGATACAGATGCGGAAATCGCTGAGTTAACTCGCTTGTGTAATGAATTCGGCGTGCCTGTTGAGCTTAATGAATGTTGGGAAAAGGGCGGCGAAGGCGGCATCGATATGGCTAAAAAGGTCGTTGAATTGCTAGAAGGTCCAAAACCAACACCTAAATTCGTATATGATGTAGAAGATAGCTTAGAAGAAAAGGTAAATAAGATCGTTACTACGATTTATGGTGGTGATGGTGTTATCTTTACGGATAAAGCTAAAAAGCAAATTAAACAATTAACGGATTGGGGTCTCGATCGTTTGCCTGTATGTATGGCGAAAACACAATACTCCTTGTCTGATAATCCGGCGTTGCTCGGTGCACCAAAGGGCTTTACTATCACTGTATCCGATATTCGCGTTGCCAATGGGGCCGGCTTTATCGTATGCCGTACAGGAGATGTAATGGTTATGCCAGGTCTTCCTAAACGCCCAGCAGCTCTCAATATGGATATAGAAGCAGATGGTACGATTAAAGGCTTATTCTAATAGTAAATACTTATAGTTAGCCTTTCTAAAACGGATTAACCTTTACGCCTAATTTTAATTAGAGTTATAGCGTTTATTGTTTTAACCGTTACAGTTTTATAGTAATTATAAGGAGATAACAAGGTTCCTCTTGTTATCTCCTTTACATGAGGTATAGATATGAAATTAGTAGAACAAAAAGTGAGTGACTTTGTAGCCGCTACTGCATCTAAAGAACCAACACCTGGAGGTGGTGCCATTGCGGCTTTAACAGCTGCAACGGGTGCTGCATTAGCTGAAATGGTGGCAAACTTAACCTTTGGGAAAAAAGGATACGAAGAGGTTCAATCTGAAATGAAAGACCTTCAAAGTAAAGCAGAAGCTATTCGTAATCGCATGCTTGAATTATCCCAAGCTGATGCGGATGTATTTAACATCTTTATGAACGCATTAGGTTTGCCAAAGAATACTGATGAAGAAAAGGCTACGCGCAGTGTAGCCATTCAGCAAGCTTATAAAGATGCGGCTATGGTGCCCTTTGAAATCGGTGAATTAGCGTATCAAATCTTTGATTTGGCGGATTTGGCATCTCGCAAGGGCAATCAAAACCTCATAACAGATGGTATTATTGCTGCTATTAATGCCCGTGCTGCCGTAAAGGCGGCATTCTTAAATGTGCGTATCAATTTATCTGGTATTAAAGACGAAGCCTTTGTAACTGATATAACTACAAAAATGAATGCTATTGAAAAAGATCTCGATGAGAAAGAGGCGGCCATTATAGGTTTATATGTATAACTAGCTCAAAATAGCAATTTAAAATAATAGCTTGAAATAACTTGATAGATATCTGGATATATTAATTAATAAAACCTGAACGATTTCGAATAATTTATAATTTTAAGAGTATAATGTTCGGAAAAATAAAAAAGAGAACTTATTATTGCTTTTGAAAATAATAGGTTCTCTTTTTTCTATTGTTAAAATCCGAACGATAGTGTAAAATAAATGGGTGTTATTTCGAGGTTTGATGTAGGAGACATTATGACAGATCAAAAACAAATGAATACGGTCGATAGTATGTTGCCAATACCACAGCTCTTTGCCTTTGGTTTACAGCATGTATTGGCCATGTATGCAGGCGCCGTTGCCGTACCTATTATCGTGGCACAGGCCATGCACTTGCCTGTGGAAGATTTGATTCGCTTAATTACAGCGGACTTATTTACTTGCGGTGTTGCCACATTAATCCAGACATTAGGTTTTGGTAACATTGGTGGACGTATTCCAATGATCCAAGGCGTTACCTTTGCATCTGTAGGTCCTATGGCGATGATTGGGGCTCAGCATGGTATGACTGCTATTTATGGTGCTATTATCATAGCCGGGTTATTTACATTTTTGATAGCCCCATTCTTTAGTCGCCTTATTCGACTCTTCCCTCCTGTAGTTACAGGTACAATTATTACCATTATCGGTATTAACTTGATGCCAGTTGCCATTAACTGGATGGGTGGCGGTGTAGGTAATCCGAATTTTGGTAGTTTTACCAATATTGGGCTAGGGTTCCTTACATTCTTAATCGTTGTATTCGTTTACAAATTTGCAAAAGGTTTCTTCAGTAATCTTTCTGTATTAATTGGTTTAATTGCAGGTACAGCTATAGCTTTTGCAATGGGTGTTACCAACTTTGACGAAGTTGGTCGTTCCAGCTGGATTGCAGTTATTGAACCTTTCTATTTCGGTTTACCAACCTTTGATTGGGCTTCTGTGCTTTCCATGATTATCGTAATGCTTGTTGTTATGGTTGAAACAACTGGTGATAGTATTGCTATTGGTGAAATCGTAGATAAGCCAATTGGTCGTAAAGAATTGGCATCAATCATTCGTGCTGATGGGGTATCTACTGTTATCGGTGGTATTCTTAATAGCTTCCCATATACAGCATTTGCTCAAAACGTGGGCCTTATTGCTGTAACTGGTGTTAAGAGCCGCTTTGTAGTTGCTGCATCTGGTGTGATTTTGATTTTGTTGGGATTATTCCCTAAATTAGCGGCTATCGTAGCTAGTATTCCAAATGCTGTATTAGGTGGCGCTGGTATTGCTATGTTTGGTATGATTGTTGCTAGTGGTATTCGTTCCTTGGGTAAGGTTAGCTTTGAAGGCAATCATAATTTAATGCTCGTAGCAATCAGTATTGGTGTAGCTATGATCCCTATTGCAGCGCCAAACTTTTATGCTAATTTCCCTGCTTGGGCACAAATTATTTTAAAATCTGGTATTACCTTTGGTAGTATTATGGCGATTTTGCTTAACTTACTACTTAATGGTGTTAATCATGGTGACGAAATTAAAGAAATGGGTCGCCGATAAGACGTATTATATGAGAACTCTGTTCCTTGGAGCAGAGTTCTTTTTTAGTGATTAAATTCATAGGAAATTTGAATGAATACTATGCTATAATAGATAGATAATTGTAGAATAATTTTGTGGTGCTTTCAGTAAGATGAGAATTATAAAATTAGTTGCAATTACATGTTGAAATAAAGTTATGTATATATGGTATGTTCCCATAAGAAGGGAAGGGTTACATGGCAGACGGAAAAATTATTGCTATCTCTATTAGTGAGAAAAAAGGGCAAAAGAAACATAATATTGAATCCGCTAATCTTATTGTAGATCACGGTATGGAAGGTGATGCGCACGCAGGTAACTGGCATCGTCAAATCAGCTTGCTTGGCATTGCAAGTATAGACCATATGCGCGCTCAAGGGGCGGATGTTAAACCTGGTGATTTTGCAGAAAATATCACTGTTGAAGGTATGGTACTTTACGAATTAGCCGTAGGTACACAATTACAAATTGGTAGTGATGTAATTCTTGAAATTACTCAAATTGGTAAGGAATGTCATCATGGTTGTGAAATCATGAAACAAGTAGGATCTTGTATTATGCCTACACAAGGTATATTTGGTAAAGTCCTTAAAAATGGTACGATTCACGTAGGTGATGAAGTATCTATTATTAAATAACTTTGTATTATAAACGAGGTGTGTTATGAAAGACGCATGGGGCCGTACAATTGAATATGTACGTCTGTCATTGACAGATGCGTGTAATTTTTGTTGTCCCTATTGCCGACCTGCTGAAATTACACCTCAAAGTCAAACACAATTATTATCAGTTGATGAATGGATGACTATTTTAGGTGCTTTCCATCGTATCGGCGTGAAAGCAGTGCGCTTAACTGGTGGCGAGCCATTGTTGTATCCTCATATTGAAGAGCTGTTAACCCGTATTAAGGATACTGGTTGGTTTGAAGATATTTCCATGACTACAAATGGCAGCTTACTTGCATCTCGAGCACAACGATTGAAAAAACTTGGATTGAACCGAGTGAATATTAGTCTAGATTCTCTTGAAAGCGACGCCTTTGCTACTTGTGTAGGCAAAGAAGGTCAGCTAGATTCTGTGCTAGATGGTATTCGCAGCGCTATTAGTGCAAACTTTAAATCCGTGAAGATTAATACTGTATTATCTCGTCATTGGTCTGATGAAGAAGTCAAATCTTTGTTACAATATGTAGAAAAATGGCCTGTTGTATGGCGATTTATAGAATACATGCCATTCCAAGGTGATGCATTCCATGGACCGACCTTTGATGAGTGGCGAGCTCAATTGGAACGTGTAAGTGGGGGGCCTCTTACAGAGGTTCACTCTGTGTATGGTTTTGGTCCTGCCACGTATTTAGCGTTGCCAAGTGGAAAGGCTGTAGGCTTCATCTTTTCTATGTCTCATAGCTACTGTGATACATGTAATCGTGTACGTCTTACATCAGATGGGCAAATGCGTTTATGCTTGTTGCGTGATGATGAGGCTGATCTCGTATCTCTTGTGCGCAATGGTGCAACCGAGGAAGAGTTAGCTTTGCATATTGAACGTGCGTTGCAACGAAAGCAAGAACGTCATGATGGCGTAGGAATGGAACAACCAGAACGTCCTATGTGGCGCATTGGAGGATAATATGGGATTTTTTGATTTTCTAAAACCAAGATCAAAGGAATATATTGAAGAATGTTGGCCTGGTGGCAAGATGCTTCAAGTCCATATCGAATACGATACAAAATCTGCTGTCATTATCTACAAGGGACGTTATGGATTGCAATTTAATGTGCCAAAGGCAGATGTGACAGACATTATCGTCAAAGAGGTAAGCCGTACGCATAGTGTTCTTCAGCTGTATAGTGGTGCTGACTGCGTAGGAACTAGTGATATACTCCCTACAGAGGCTTGTAATACGATGAAGGATTGGCTAAGGCAATATTGATGTATATGTTTTATAGGAATGTAATAAATATTCTTTACATTCCTATAAAATAGGCATATAATTAGTCGTGTCATGGACCACTAGCTCAGCTGGCAGAGCACCTGACTCTTAATCAGGGTGTCCAGGGTTCGAACCCCTGGTGGTCCACCAAAATAACCCGCACAGTAGTGCTGGTTTTTCT
>NZ_JBPUGE010000010.1:0-35227 GCF_051549505.1 Veillonella sp. ZSJB6
ACTCTTAATCAGGGTGTCCAGGGTTCGAACCCCTGGTGGTCCACCAAAATAACCCGCACAGTAGTGCTGGTTTTTCTTTTGACATCATTTTTATCAGGGTACCTTTTGACATCATTTTGACATCAATTAGAATATGTTTGAAATCTTTTCTACTACATCGGCTTCCATAATCGGAGTAACGTGAGAGTAGGTGTCCATCGTTTGTTGGTACGAGGAGTGGCCAAGCCTCATCTGTACGACTTTAAAGTTTACGCCTGCTTCTAATAATAAGGTAGCATGGGTATGACGAGTATCGTGCATCGTAAAGTCAGGTCTACCGATTGCGGTGGCTAACTTTTTACATTTTAGAGAAACCTTAGCCGGATCACGAGGATTTCCAAACTTACCTGGGAACACGAGATTATTATTTCTCCAGTTCGTTGCTTTTAGGCGTCGTTTATCGACGCATGTGCGAAGTTTTAGGAGCTCTGCGATAGTTTTATCGTCGAGTGATATAGAACGCCTAGACGAGCTGTTTTTAGTCGTTTTTGAGATAGTGGTTACTTCATTGATACGTAAAACTGTCTGATTGACGGTTAGTGTTTTTTGTTTTAAGTTGACATCATCCCAGGTTAGGCCGAGTATCTCACTACGGCGTAAACCTGTAGTAAATGCCAGCTTAAACAGTGCGTGCCATTCGACATCATCGATTTGCTCAAGGAAAGTTTCTACTTCTTCCTTGGATAGCGTTACCATTTCACGCTTACGTTCTTGTTTTGGTTTCTTTACTAACGTGGCCACGTTCTTCGATATTATCTCATCCATGACCGCCTGTTTAAGGATTGCCCTAAGAACGGTTAGTGTGTAGCTGATAGTCCGCGCTGATAAATGACTCATGTTATCTATTAAAGCTCGTACGTTTAATGCTGACAGCTCAACTAATCGTATCGAGCCTATGAAAGGCACAATATAGGTTTTAATAATATATTGGTAAGAGGATAGGGTATTTTGTGAAATCGTATCCTTTTTAAGTCGGATCCAATACCCACACCATCGCTCGATTGTAATCGTGTTATCGTAGTTAGCACATTGCGCTAGTGATTCAACGTAAGCATCGCGTTCAGCAATAGCAGCTTTCTTGGTAGTGCCATAAAAGTATCTACGCTTACCGTTTATCATCTTCGATACTTGGTAGCGCCCATCGGCTCGTTTTTTGGCCATAAAAATAACCTCCTAGGCATAAAATAATAATCAGCCTTAGAGGATTTATGATATAATCATATTGGAGTAAAAATGAAATACCTCTAAGGTACGTAGTTTTTAAAAGCCCTCACTGCGGTGAGGGCTTATTTTTTTATCTAAAATACAGAATCTAGTACGTTGTCATACCAGTGCTTTTTCTTTTTAGTCTGTTGCACTTCCTCAGATGGTGCCTGGTGTATCTCATGATCGGCTTGCCATTTTGCTAGTGCATTTTTAGTGCCTTCATCGACTTTGCGTAAGTCGTCCATTTCTTTTTGTGTCATACTGATAGTACGCTCGAGATATTCCTGTTCGTCTAGTAATTCCGTGCTCCCGTCATCGTAATGTACTAGTACCTTAGGACCATCTAACGCCTTGAATTCATCGTGAGATACCTCAGTTCTAGCGAACCCCGTAACTGTAACTAATGCAAGCATAGTAGTAATTAATAAAGTCTTCTTCATGTTAACATCCCCCCCCTTTATTCGTCTTTTAGTGTAGTAAGTGCGTCCTTATACTCCTCATTTAAGTCCGTTGCCATCTTTACAGAATCCCTTAATACACGAAGCCACAATGCTAAATCTTCGCTTACCCCTCCATTTTCTTTTTCTAAATAAAATATCTTGTCACACGCTTCGATATATGCCGGAATAACTTTTGTCATATATTCTGCTTCAGCCTCGACTTTACGGGCCCTAAATATTTCTTCAGGTGTACTAAGTTCATCATTTAACAATTTTATAGCTTTGTCTAATTCTTTTCGGTTTTGTTCAGTCCTGTGTGCTTTCCACCAAGCGTACGCTCCTGTTCCTATTGCTGCGCCCGCTGCCACAGTAGCAGTGATTGGGGCGCCCATTGCCGCGACAACCCCTGCCGCCGCGCCGAGCGCGCTGGAGTTTAGTACGCCTGAGCTGAGAGTAACAGCCCCCGCGCCTTGCATAAGGTTAGGAAAAGGGCCTTCGTAGGATCTAGTTAAAGTGTATCTAGAAGCATCTGCTCGCGGATCAATCTCTGAGGGTTCCATCTCCAATACCTTTGCTAACTTCTCTAAATTCTCTTCACTAATATTATACTTTGCTGTAAAGTACCCTGACAATGTGGACGAGCTAATCCCGGTTTTTTCTGCGAGCATGGTCTTTGTCCAGCCTCTTCGCTTAAGTGCTGTACCCAAATTAAGCGCTACGATTCTGCGCATATCTTCATCAAATGAACTTCTTTTAGAACGTGCCATAATATAAATCCTCTCATGTATATCTAACTCTTTAACTATATTTTATATACTATTTTCGATAAAATCAATAGAAAATTCGACTTTTTTCAAATTTTTATCAACTTTTTATCGAAAATATAAACAAACTTAAATTTTGTGTCTATTGAAATTCGAGTGAATTCGAGTTATACTGAAATCACAGGAAGCGAGGAGGTGTAAAAATGAAGTTAACCCTTAAGGCTGCAAGAGTTAATGCGGGGCTCACTCAAAAAGACGCTGCAAACCTATTAAAGGTTCATCCGCAAACACTTGCTAAGTGGGAAGCCGATAACTCTAAAATGCCTTTTGCAAAAGTAAAACTTGCAGAACAGCTCTACGGAGTTGATGAAGGTGTAATTTTTTTTGGCAAGGCTTTCGAGTTTACTCGAAATATAGCGAGTGTTAAATAGGAGGATAGGTTATGAAAGAATTCGTAATCAGAATGTTCGGCGAATCCATTACGGAACGCATGAACGAGTTAGGCATGACTAAGACGGCGCTGATCAAACAAGCTGAAATCTCGATGGATACATTGAACCGAGCTATCAAAGGACGGTCAGTGCAAATGTCAACAGTCGTTGGTATCTGCTATGCGTTGTGTGTCGATGATACCGAAAGCCACGACTTTTGGGAAACCGATTACTACAACCCTAAATTAGATAGGAGGTAGCTATGAATAAAGAGTCACTATATGAATTATGTTCGCTGTGCTTATGGGTTTTAGCAATAGGCATATCTTCAAGCATAAGCATATTCATTCTAGTATGGATGTTCCGGCTAGCATGTGGTTGCTAGGAGGTACTTATGAATAAGATGTGTATCACAGTAGCGGAAGCTGCAGAAATTGCTAGCGTACCGCAAGCCGTTATCCGAGAATGGGCGCAAGATTTTGACTTCCCGTCCATGAAAATCGGTAAGCGTGGAGGTAAACGCCTTATCCACGTTGATTCGTTTAATGCTTGGCTTGCTAAACGATGCCAGGCACGAATAGGAGAGTAGACATGATGAAAGTAGTTTATGTGCTTCGCATTATTGCAGCCATATTAGTAGTAGGAACTGTCGGTTCTATCGAAATAGACCGCATTGATTTGTGGACTGGTATGTGTCAGGGGTTACTAGGTATCACTCTTTGGTTACTCACTGGTTACTGGATTGAGGAGCTAAAAGAGTATGAACGATAAGCGATGCTCCTTCTGTAATAAAAGGATTAAAAGTCCTTACACAAATTGGTCGTACCTAACCGGCAAGCCTCGTATAGTGTGCGATAACTGTAAAGACATACACCCGTGTGTAAATAGAATAACACGATTATCCAAACGTGCCTAGTGAAAGGAGGTGAGGACATTGCGAGACTGTACAACGTGCCCTAATAGAGATTACTGCGTTCCTGATGAGTGCGAGCACCTGGGCACAAAAAAAAGCACCCCAAAGCACGGCAATGCTAAAGGGCGCATAGAAAAATATCCATTTAAAGTATATCACATCATTAAGCCGAAAGGGAATAGAACAATGATCGAGTTAAAAATCACAGTTGATAAAGCAGTTGAATTAGAACAAGAAGTGAAAGACCTATACCAATCTATCGTAGGCGCTCCAGTTAAAGAAGAAGCTACTGCTAAGAAGGAAGCTCCTGAACCAGTTAAAGAAGAAGCTCCTGAACCTGTTAAAGAAGAAGCTCCTGAACCTGTTAAAGAAGAACCAGCGCCTACAGTGGAACCTGAAGAACCTAAAGTAGAAGTACCGAGCCTTGAAGCAACTCGTGAAGCAGTAAAAGACGTAATGGCAAAAGCTACTGATAAAACGAAAGCTAAAGGCGAATTCAAAGCCTTCTTAGATAGCATCGGCGCTGAAAAGGTAACATCTGCTACCGATGAACAACGTATTCGAATTATGGAATGGGTGAATAGCCGTGGCTAAGAAACACGCCTTACTAGGTGCATCCAGTAGCGCCAGGTGGTTAGTATGTACTCCTTCAGCAAGACTAGAAGCGATGTTCCCTGATGAACAATCTCCGTATGCTGCGGAAGGTACTGTAGCACATGACCTGGCAGAAGCAATTCTCCGGCATAAGCTAGAGGGCAAAAAGGCCCCTAAGCTAGACGACTACTCCGCTGAAATGATAGAAGCGGTTAATCGGTATGTCGACATTTGCGAAGAGAAGGTAAACGAAGCGCGTGCTCGTTCCTCTGATGCGGAAGCCATGATTGAAGCACGGCTCGACTTCTCTAGATGGGTACCGGAGGGATTTGGTACCGGCGATATGGTAATCGTAGCCGATGGCATCCTGGAAGTGATTGACCTAAAGTATGGCAAGGGCGTCCCTGTTAGCGCCGTTGAAAACACACAAATGCGGCTATACGCATTAGGTGCTTACGACGTGAACGAGTTCTTGTATGACGTTAAAACAGTTCGCATGACGATCGTTCAGCCAAGACTTGATAGTGTGTCTACCGACGAAATGGCGCTTGAAGAACTTCTTGATTGGGGCGAAGACATCAAACCAATCGCACAACGTGCCTGGGAAGGTATCGGCGAATGTACACCTTGCGATTACTGTAACTTCTGTAAAGCACGGCACACCTGCCGAGCATTAGCGGATACTTGCCTTGATACATTCTATAAGAATGGTGGCAAGCTCAATCAATTACTCACTGACAGTGAAGTATCTGACATCCTAGCGATGAAGGATTTAATCACAAAGTGGATTAAAGGTGTTTACGATTTCGCGTACGAGAAAGCCTTATCGGGTGAAAAGCATTGGCCTGGATATAAATTAGTGGAAGGTACATCAAGACGTACAATTACGGATCCGGAAGCTGCAGCTAAAACATTGCTCGACAATGGCTACAAGGAAGAGGAAATCTTCAAGCCTCGAGAACTCGAAGGTATCACTAATCTACAAAAGGTACTCGGTAAAAAGGGCGTTGCCGAATACTTAGAAGCCTATATCGATAAACCGGAGGGCAAGCCTACACTTGTACCGGAAAGCGATAAACGCCCAGCAATTAATACAGTTGAAACAATGATGAATGAATTTGAAGATGAGGTATAAGAGATGAAAACTTTAACAACAGCACTAGCAATTTCCGCGTTAGCAGTAAACGTAGTTGGCGCAACTAGTAATAACACAGTAGGCGGTACAGATAATACTATCTCCGCAACGTCTACAAGCTCCGCAGTATGGGGCTTCCAAAACAACATCGACGCTAATAATGCGTTAGCGTTCGGCACTAACAATACTGTAACTGGTGAAAATGGTTTCGCAGGCGGTAATAATGCTACTGCAGCAGGTCGTAACTCCTTCGCCTTTGGCTCCCATGCCGAAAGTTTGGTGGAGTACACTGTAGCCATCGGCAATCAAGCCCGTGTTTCTAGTTATGACAGCGTGGCTATCGGCAACGGTGCCTTCGTATCCGGCGAGTCTTCTGTAGTATTAGGCAGAACTAATAATGTCACAGGCGCTGACACTGTGGTTGTCGGCGCTAACAATGGCACAGTAGCCGGTGGACAAAGTGCAGTAATCGGCTACAACAATAAAATCGGTGCTGACAAAGAGCAATTAGTGTTCGGATCTAACTCCGAATCTAATGGTCAAGGTGCTCTTACATTTGGTACTCATGCCAAATCCTTAGCCACTGACGCCGTTGCATTCGGTAACAATACGATTGCTGATAAAGCAAATTCTGTAGCAATCGGTACTAACAGCGTTACAGACAGCGCCGTTGGTGTTGACGGCATCACTATAAATGGTACTCGCCACGTATTTGCGGGCGAGCAACCGGCAAGCGTAGTAAGTTTTGGTTCTAAAGCCCGTGCAGGTGCAGGCGGGGTAACTCAGTACAACCGCCAACTCACGAATGTTAGCGCTGGTCAAATCTCCGCTGATTCATTAGACGCTATCAATGGTAGCCAGCTTTATGCGGCTATTGATGAAATCGAAACAAACGCTAAACAAATTGCTAAAAACAAACAAAACATTAAAGATGTAGCAATCGGTTTGAACATGCTAGGCGATGTGGTGAATGATCATGAACAAGCTATCGCAGGTAATACTACTGCAATCGCTAACAATTCTAACCGCATCAATGGTAATACATCTGCTATTACTTCCCTTGGCCAAAAGGTAACAGCTAATACAGCGGATATTAGAAGCCTTGAACATGTGGCAGACAATCACGAAGGGCGCATTACTGATTTGGAACATCGTTCTACCAGCATGGCTAATGACATTAACAACAAAGTCAACAATCTTGGCCAACGTGTTAATAAGCTAGGGGCAAGTTCCGCAGCACTCGCAGGCTTGCATCCATTAGACTTTAACAGAAATGACAAAGTCAGCTACGCTGTAAGTTACGGCCACTACCGTAACAGTAATGCAGTAGCGCTCGGCGTATTCGCTAGACCTAATGAACGTATCATGCTTGGCTTTGGTGCTACGTTAGGCGGTGAGAACCAATACACCGTAAACGTAGCATTCAAAACAGGCAAAGGCAGTGACTACATTGCTGAAGCTAAAGATGCACAAAGCCGTATTTCTAAACTTGAAGCACTCGTAAACAAATTAATGACTGAAGTAGAAGCTAACAAATAATTCATTTAAAGAAGGAGACCGTAACAATGGCTAAATTAACAACTGGAATTGTAAGACTTTCTTATGCTAACATCGCTCAACCTCGTAAAAACGACGACGGCAAAGCAAAATATAGCTCTCAAATAATCATCGATAAAACAGATAAGAAAACAATCAAAGCATTTGAACGTGCGATTGAAGAACTTAAGGCTGATCCAAAAGCAGTAGCTAAGGTAGAAGGTAAAGCAGCATACCTTAAATTGAATTTACGTGATGGCGATACAGATGAAGCTGTAGCTGACCAACCTGAAACATACGCAGGCAAGTTCTTCATCAACGCTAACAGCGATAAACAACCTATCGTATTCACTCGCGACAAAATCAAGATGGACCAATTCGATATCGAAGAAGAAATCTACTCTGGTGTATACGCGCAGGTCGCATTATCCGTATTCGCTTATAACTTCAATGGTAAGAAAGGCGTAGGTTTTGGCTTAAATGGTGTTCGCAAAGTTAAAGATGGTGACCGTCTAGGTGGTGTTCATGTATCTGCTAGCGACTTTGGTGACGACGATTTAGGCGACCTAGACGATGACGATTTAATCTAAGGAGGCATATATGGAGCTCAGTATTGATGTGGAAACGTATTCTGACTGCCCTATTAAATATGGGGCCCAGCGATACGTTGATGATACAACATTTGAAATACTGCTCTTTGCCTACAGCTTCGATGATGAACCGGTCGAAGTAATTGATATGACAAAGGATCCACTGCCCGAAAGGGTGGTGGACGCTTTGTATAACAAGGAAATTACAAAGACCGCATTCAACGCAGCATTCGAAATGCTTTGTCTTAAAAAGTATTACCCTGATGCGGATTACACGAACTGGGAATGTACCTCTGTACTAGCGCTATACTGCAGTTTACCTGCAAGCCTCGACAATGTGTCTAAGGCTTTACGATTAGGTGAAGCCAAAGACGCAAGAGGTAAACGTTTAATTCAGTTCTTCTCTGTACCACGTAAGCCTACTAAGACGAATCCTAAGACACGAAATATGCCGGAGGATGCACCTGAGAAATGGGCGGAATACATTGAGTACAACCGCCAGGACGTAGTGGTTGAAAAGGCAATTCGTAAACGCTTACTTTCGCTAAAGCCACCTGCTATCGAGCACGAGTACTGGTTACTCGACCAAGATATCAACTGGCGAGGCGTGAAAGTAGATATGGAGCTCGTCGATGCAGCGCTTGCTTGTAACGACGAAATTGTAGAAGAAGCTACCGAGTCATCCAAGATATTAACAGGATTAGAGAATCCGAATAGTACTATGCAACTTAAAGAGTGGCTAACTGCAAGACTAGGATATGATCTAGAAACAATGAGAAAAGACGATGTATCAAGCCTCTTGGAACAGGATATCCCCTCTGATGTGCGCAAGGTACTACAAAATAGACAGGTGCTCGGTAATTCCTCCATCAAAAAATACTTGGCCATGAAAAACGCTGTATGTTCAGATGGTCGCATCCACGGCATGCTTCAGTTTTATGGAGCTATGCGAAGTGGTCGCTGGGCGGGTCGTGTAGTACAACTACAAAACCTACCACGTAACTATTTAGAAGACTTAGACACAGCTCGGGAAGTACTTAAAAGTAGAGATGTAGAAATGCTAGACCTACTTTACGGAAACCCTGGTGATGTGATTAAGCAACTTATCCGTACTGCTCTTGTAGCAGAGGACGGGCACCGATTTATTGTAGCTGACTTTAGTGCTATTGAAGCACGTGTTATCGCCTGGCTTGCTCACGAGCAGTGGCGCCAGGATGTATTCGCTCAAGGCGGAGATATCTATTGCGCTTCTGCATCAAGCATGTTCCACGTACCAGTCGAGAAGCACGGCGTCAATGGACACCTTCGCCAAAAAGGCAAGGTAGCTGAATTAGCGCTAGGGTATGGTGGCGGTGTAGGAGCCATGAAAGCGATGGACACAAAAGGGGAAATTCCTGAGAAGGAGCTACCTGGTATCATCGAAGCTTGGCGACAAGCTAGCCCACGAATTACGAGATTTTGGAAAGATGCAGACAGCGCAGCAAAGCAAGTAGTGAAAACAGGAGAACCCGTACGAATTAGACAGGGCAATATTAAATTCTTTAAATCGAAAGGCTTCCTGTTCATCGAATTACCATCCGGTCGTAGACTTGCCTATGCAAGACCTAGAATTGGGACTAACCGGTTCGGTAGTGAATCGATTGAGTATGACGGCATGGATCAGGTTAAGAATACATGGGGCAGAGTTGAAACCTATGGCGGAAAGCTAGTCGAAAACATTGTACAGGCAGTGGCAAGAGATTGCCTAGCCGCATCAATGCTCAGACTGGCCAAAGCTGGTTACAAAATTGTAGCCCATATCCACGACGAAGTGGTTATCGAAGCGCCAATAGGCGAAGGTAGTTTAGAAGAAGTAATAGATATTATGTGTGAACCTGAGCCCTGGAATGAAGGGCTCATATTAAACGCAGCAGGGTTTGAGAACCCTTACTACATGAAGGATTAGGAGGACAATTCTTATGAAACTCTCAAAACAACAAATTCAACAACAACGCGAAGCTATTGATGGTTTATATGAACTCGTAAAAGACGCACCAGCTAGTGAACGTAAAGACTCCGCTATGGCTTACTGCGAGGGCTGTATTGCTGCTTGCGATTTAGGTCTTAAAGTATTAAACGGTAAGAAAACAGAAGCTCCTAAGGTGGAAGAACCTGAAGCTACTCCAGCAGTAGAAGAGAAACCCGAAGAAAAGCCTAAACGTAAACGCACTACTAAAAAGAAAGAAGCTCCGGTAGTTGAGGAAACTCCTGAAGAAGACGATTTAGACGATTTGTTATAAGAGAAAGGATAGCGCCTTATGAGGGTCTTATTCAATCTACAAGTACAACAGCTGTACGACCTAGTGCGGCGCAAACAAGTATCACCTTTTAACCCTGCAAGCCATTACCATGTGGATTGCGGGCACTCCTTCGCTAACCTATGGCCAATGGAGTCAAACGGGTTTGGAATAGTGCCTTGCAGGGAATCAGATGAGTTCTATTGCCCGAGATGTGGCGAGCGGATCCACGCTAAAGGGTTTACTGCGGAAGTTGGATATAGTGCCACCGTTCCTTTATCCCTGGACCTATCAATTATAGATAGGGGCGACAAACTGGACGTGCAATTTGAGTACGACACAGTGTATGCCGACGGCGATACAGGGATGATATACAAAGGTTATAAATCTCATGTCATCGATGTGGTACGGTTCGACTTTAAACAAAGAAAAACCTTTATCATACTTAAGAAACGCTCACGCAGCGACGTCGTCGAAGAATCGACGGTTTCCCCTACGCGTTTAAGCAACAGCCCTTTATCATTAGAGTGGTTTGTAGCCACACCTGACTGCAGACTGCATAACCATCAAGATGAGCTAAAACGTTTCGCTAAGGTGTTAAAAGAAGTGTTCTTTAACAAGCTATCAAAGGTCGTAGGTTATAAAGTCAAACGCATTAGACAAGGCGTACAGGTGTCTAACAATTACGGAGCCTTCGATAACCTACTCCATAACTTAGTATGGAGATTACAAGCTCCTGATGCACCAGCTATCAATGATAGTCTTAAACGAGACTATGACGATTACTATAATCGGAAATTCCCCAACGAGACACTTGGTATGGGTAACGTATTAGAGTTAACGATAAAAGGTGACTCCTTTGTAAAGGCATTAATCAAGGCTCATAACTTACCTGATGCTAGATGGGTTCGACGGTTACTACACGATAGACCGTTCTTCTACACAAAGATCATCAAAGTTATGGCTACGTTATTTAAGAACAAGGACTATCAAAAGGCTATGGTCGATGTTATCAAGAATAACGCCGATAATACAAGTTATATCCAGTCTTGGCCATTATGGCGTGATGACCGTGATTTATCTGTCATTCGTAAATTTGTTAACATCCTTAGTCATCAATACGGTGAGCGCCAGGCGTTCTTATTCATTAGAAATGCGCCTTCCTATCACGATATCAGAGATACAGCTAGTATGTATTTTGAGTTATCGAGAAGTCGCCGTAAAGAGGTATGGGGTAGTCGCATCCAGGTGCGTAACCTACATGACACCATCGCGAGAATGCAAAAGTTTGACAAGGTGGAAGACGAAATCGTACAGCAGCGTAAAACACATATGGCACTAGCTGATATGGTTGATGGTTATCGCTTCATGGCGATAGGTTCTACTCACGGCATCGTTGATATGGGTATACAGCTTAATAACTGTGTAAGCTCCTATATCAAAAAAGTAAAAGCTGAAACGTGTGCTATCGTAGGTGTCTATAAATGTAACAAGCCTGTAGCGTGTATCGAGGTTAACCCCGTTAATGATGCGGATGACTTCGTAGAGATACACCAGGCTAAACTTAAAAACAATCGTGGCGTATATGAAGACCACGATATCAACGGAGCTGTAACACAGTGGGTAACATCTCACGGCTTATGCGTTCCGGCGTATGTACGAGATATCCAGTTTGCGAAGGGAGGAGCGATGTAATATGGATACTAATATCATCATAGCTACGGGCAGAAGTCGCTCCGCCCGTAGCTGGAAGTCTCAGAAAATGACTTGGAGTGCTTTGGCCAACAAATTAGCCGAGCCTACTGTAACGAATGAAACGGCCGCTGAATACGCCAAGATGTCTAAAGCTGATCAAGGCCAGAAGAAAGACGTTGGCGGTTTTGTTGGTGGCTATATTCCTAAAAATGGCAGACGGATTAGAGGTGCTGTTAAAGAGAGATATCTTATTACTCTTGATGCGGATAACCCTGGTGAGGATTTCATCGTAGACCTAGATATGGAATTAGGCGGTATGGAGTACGTACTGTATAGTACGCACAGCCACACTGCTGACAATCCACGATACCGCGTAATCATCCCTGTGGATAGACCTATGACTCCGGATGAGTATCAAGCAGTCTCGAGACGAATTGCAGATAACATCGGTATTGAGTTTTTCGACCCGTCAACGCACCAGGCTGAACGGCTTATGTATTGGCCAAGCCATCCTAAGGACGTTGAGTATGTTTACCAGCATAGCGAAGGCTCACTCGTTTCCGTCGATGCGTATTTAGGTACTTACAGAGACTGGCGTGATACGAGCCTTTGGCCAACATCGGAAAAAGAATCACAAATCCGCCTTGATGCGGCTAAAAAGCAAGGTAACCCATTAGAGAAAAAAGGCCTTATCGGTGCTTTTTGCCGGTGCTACAGTATCACGGAAGCGATACATAAGTTTCTCCCTGAAGTCTATGAACCTACAGCAGTCGAAGACCGATACACATATGTAGCCGGTAGCTCAGTAGGTGGCTTAGTGATTTACGATAACGACACCTTTGCTTACTCCAACCATGCGACCGACCCTATCAGCGGTAAGCTCGTAAATGCCTTTGACCTCGTCCGGATCCACCTATTCGGAGATAAAGACCCAGCAGATGAGACCAGCGTCACCAAATTACCAAGTTACAAAGACATGATAGACTTTGTGAACGAAGACGGCGCAGCACCTGTTCTGCTCGATAAGGAACGTATGGCGGATATGGAGTTCGAGGATATCACGGACGATGACGAAGACTTTTTATCAAAGCTAAAACGTGATAAAAACGGTACGCCTGAATCTGATGTATTCAACTGCCTCGTGGTTCTTAAACAGGACCCTTCTTTAAAAGGTAAAATTCGTCTTGATGAATTTGCGCACCGGTTAGTCGTGATTGACGATTTACCTTGGCGTGGTAAGGACGAAACCCCTTACTGGACAGATACCGACGATGCGTGTCTGCGTAACTACTTCGCTACGAAATACCTTATCAAGGGCAAAGGCATCATCGATGATGCACTTCAGGAAGTAACGCAAGATAATAAGTTCCATCCTGTGCGTGAGTATCTAAAGGGGATAACTTGGGACGGCGAATGTAGACTTGATACTCTATTCATCGATTACATCGGAGCTGAGGACACCGAATACATTAGAGCGGTTACCCGTAAATGGATGTGCGGTGCGGTAGCTCGTGTAATGGATCCAGGCGTTAAGTTTGATACGGCGATTGTGTTATATGGTTCTCAAGGTCTTGGTAAATCGTTAATTCTAGAGCGGTTAGGTCGTAAATGGTTTAACAACTCACTCGTTGATATCAAAACCAAAGATGCCTTAGAACAAATTCAAGGTTCTTGGATAGTCGAACTTGCCGAACTGGCACCGACCTACAAGAACGATAATGAAATCGTTAAGGCTTTTATCAGCCGTACCTCTGACCGGTTCCGTTCTCCGTATGGTAGACGCACCGAAGAGTATCCTCGCCAGTGTGTATTCGCTGGTTCCACTAACAATCTTATGTTCCTTAAAGACCGCACCGGTAACCGACGATTTTGGCCAATTACTGGAGACAAAGACCGGAAGACTAAAAACTCCTGGGACTTGTCAAAGGATGAAATTGACCAATTATGGGCGGAAGCGTTTAGATATTGGTCCGAAGGTGAACCTCTCGTATTAGAGGGTGCACTTGAAGAGGAAGCCCTTAGAATCCAATTATCCCATACAGAAGGCGGTGAACTCGTAGGACTCATTGAAGAGTACCTCGAAATGCTACTTCCTGAAGATTGGGAGACAATGGATATCTACGATAGACGAGATTATGTCGCTAATTATGGCGACGACGATCATTGTGGTTCAGTGCAGCGGGAGCGAGTGTGTGCGCTTGAGATATGGTGTGAAGTGCTTGGCGGGGACAGAAAGAACCTGCAGAACGCAAAGGCAAGAGAGATTATTGACATCTTGCAGTCAACGCCAGGATGGAACCCTTACACAAAAGGGACAGGAAAAGCACGTTTTGGCAGGCTTTACGGACCTCAGAGGGCGTTTATAAAGGAAGGCACAGACCTCCTATCAATGTATAAACGAAATCACGGTAAGTAGGTGTGTCCAATTATTTTATAGGTATGAATGTTCGTAAAAATAATTATTCAAGCCTATACATCGATAAATCTTAATATATACTAATAATTGGACACACTAAACACGCTTGGACACACTAATCGGACACGGCTAAAAAGTAGATAACTGCTAATCTAAATAGTAATATGTATCTAGTGTGTCCAATTATTTATATAAAAATAAAAAAATAAATATATGAATAAATGGGTGTATATATATAAGCGTAAAAAACCCGTATACGCGTATATATATATGTTGAAAAAAAATTGGGCACTTTGGACACACCCCCCCCTATAAATCCAGTATCGGTGCGGGTTCATAGGCGTGTCCGAAGGTGTGTCCAATCATTAAATGAGAACGAGGTGAGAACGTGGAAAAAGACATCGAGCGATGGCTAGGAAATCAACTCAAAAAAATGGGGTGCATATATATGAAATTCGTGTCACCTGGAAACGACGGGGTGCCTGATCGGATTATTGTACTTCCTGGAGGTGGTGTCCTATTCGTCGAGTTAAAGGGTACAACAGGGAAGTTAATGGCTAACCAACGAGTACAGATTTCACGATTACGTAAACAAGGCGCTTTGGTGTTTGTGGTAACCGGGATGTCTGACGCCAAGTTATTTGTTGAAGATATGGAAAGGGCGATACATGGACTTTCATCCACACGAGTATCAAAGCATTGCAATACAACGAATCATTGACAATACCCATTACGGATTGTTACTGGATATGGGGTTAGGTAAAACCATATCTACCCTTATTGCGATTGACCGGCTTATGTATGATTACTTTGACATTAAAAAAGTATTACTCATTGCACCTAAGAAGGTAGCAGAGTCTACATGGGCCCAAGAAACGCAAAAATGGAGTGCTACAAGACGTTTAACCGTGGCTAAGGTGTTAGGTTCCGAGAAGGAACGCATACACGCCTTAGAGAGCGAATCTGACATTTATGTGATAAATCGTGAAAACGTGCAATGGTTATATGAGTACTACCATAAGAAAAAATCGTTCCCTTTCGATATGTTAGTTATCGATGAGAGTTCTTCGTTTAAGAACCCACAGGCTAAACGGTTTAAGGCGATACGAAAACTCCGTCCACTGTTTAAGCGTATCGTCATTTTAACAGGTACACCGGCACCGAATACCTTACTTGATATTTGGGCGCAAATGTATCTCTTAGATGGTGGCGAACGATTAGGTAAGACGATTACCGAATATCGTACGCGGTATTTTACGCCGGACAAAACAAACGGGCATGTCGTGTACAGTTACCGATTACTGCCTGGTGGTGATAAGGCGATATTCAGTAAGATGCAAGATATCTGTATGAGCCTAAAAGCTAAGGACTATCTTACATTACCTGAACGCATCGAGAACGTTATCACAGTAGAGATGAGCCCGAAAGAATGGGAACTCTATAAACAGATGGAACGTGAGCACGTGCTTAGTTTAGCCAGTGATGACGATGTAAGTGCACTCAATGCAGCAGCACTCGCCGGTAAATTGTTACAACTGGCGAATGGATCCATTTATAACGATGAGGGTGAAATCGTAGTCGTCCATAACGAGAAGATTGAACGCTTGAAAGAATTGGTAGAGACGAACGAAGGAAAACCGATGTTAGTGTTCTACAACTTCAAGCATGACCTTCAATCGATTAAAGAAGCGTTCCCGAAAGCCGTTGAGTTAAAGACCGATGATGATGTAGCTGAGTGGAACAAAGGCAACATTCAAATGTTACTGGCACATCCCGCATCAGCGGGGTACGGCTTAAACCTTCAAGCTGGTGGCAATATCATCGTATGGTATGGGTTAACTTGGAGCCTAGAGCAGTATCAACAAGCGAATGCACGACTTCATAGACAAGGACAAACACAACCTGTGATTATCCACCACCTAGTAACAAAAGGCACGATGGACGAGCAAGTCATGAAAGCCTTAGAACGTAAAGAAGCAGGGCAAGATGCCCTCCTAGAAGCTATTAAATATCGTAAAGAATTGTATAAGGAGTGAGATTATGCAAAAGAAATGTAGACGATGCGGAGACACATTTACAGTAAAAATACACGAGGACTACTGCCCTGAGTGTGAAAAAGTGATGACGCCACCTGGCGCAGGTGTGAGTAAAGAGTTAACCTGTGAGGGATGTGGCACAACCTTTATTCATACAAAGGAAAAAGCACAAGGACGTTGGCCTAAATATTGTCCGGAGTGTCTACCTAAGTATTCGAAGGTACCTAAGAAGCAGAAAGAAAAAGAAATAGTTTTTACTCTTGCGAACATGGTAGCGAAGACACTAGAGGAGCCTGAAGTTAAGACCATCGAATTGCCTAAGCAAGAAGATGTTATCAATCATCCTTCACACTACACACGAGGCAAGATTGAGGTTATCGATTTTATCGAGGATCAACAACTCCCATATCATCTTGGTAATGTTATCAAGTACATCGCACGAGCAGGGCATAAGGGCGATAAACTCGAAGACCTAAAAAAAGCACGGTGGTATTTAGACCGGTACATCAATGAGGTAATGCAGCATGAGTGACTATAAAGAAAAGGCGACTGCGTATCTGCAAGATATAAAGATGATAGCCATACGTATTCAATCGCTACGGCAAGATATTCGCAAACTGCAGTATGATATCATCACCCTATCGGCGATTGATTATTCCAAAGACCGAGTATCAGGGGGTGGCACTCCGGTAGGGCTTGAAGGTGATGTGGCTAGACTTGTTGATACAGTCGATACCAAAAAACGTGAGATAGCGAAGCTTATAGCTAAAAGGGAAGAAGCAAGGGCTTTGATTGAAAAGATAGAATGTATACCAGGGCGTATTATATTATCGCAAGAATACATAAACGGGGCTTTCCCTAAGAAAGTACAAGCGATGATATATTACGAAAAAAGTAGTTACTTCAATTTAAAAAATAAAGCATTGAACGAATTAGGGGAACTCCTTTCATAGTGGAGTACTTTGGAGTACTTTGGAGTATTTTGGACTTAAATGAACCGACTTGACATAGTATAATGTAGTTGTGAAAGGTGTCATTAGTCATCTAACACAAATCCTCTCTTATACACAACTCGGCAAAAAGCACGGTGATAACGACCGTGCTTTTTGTTGTATGTAGCATTGTAAATACAGGGGCCCGTATTTATGGTGTAGGCGATCGCGTAAGCTAAGGAGAGGGAATATGTAAAAATGAAATTTACCGCACAATGAAACCAGGGCGAGCCGAATATGTCCACATACATTTCAAAGCTTATACATTATGAGCTTGCCCTGTATCGTTGTACGCTGACATCTGATGACTAGAACTAGTAGTCCTCCAATATCTATATAGCCTAACAACAACCAACTAGTCATCGGATTTGAGCGTACAAACGGATTAAAGGTGATAAGGAATGAGCACAGAAGTCAAATGTATTAAACGTAAATGCCTGAATAACAAAAACGGCGTTTGCGCTGCGAAACTAATTGAATACGACGGCCTGTGTCAAACGTATATCACACATGACCACGCACACAAAAGTAATTGTGGATTATGCACTCGTTCGCACGGCCGATTTAAGAGAAACAGCCGTGATGTATTAAGATAGCCAGGAGGTGAGATAGTGGCTGCATTAGCAAATAAACGACACGAAAAATTTTGTCATGAGTACATCAAGGATATGAACGCTACACAGGCTGCTATTCGCACTGGTTACTCAGAAAAAACAGCTAAAATGCAAGGTAGTCGCTTGATGACTAATGATGACATCAAAACAAGGGTTTCTGAATTACGGGAAGCCTATTTCAATGAAAACATCATGACAGCTCAACAGGTCGAGTATGAGTTAACACGAATTGCCCTGGGGCTCTCAAATGAAAAGCAAGTGGTTATCGAGGGCACAGGGGAAGGATGTTCCGAAGCTCGAATTATCGATAAGCCACCGGACGAGAAGTCAAGACTAAAAGCCCTAGAGCTTATGGCTAAACGCCATAGAATACTCAGCGGTGATACGACTATCGATATTAAGCCTGTACTCATCGTAGGTGGTGACGATATTGCAGACTAACAGAGTGTACTTGCCGGATATCGTAGGCAAGGGATACGGTGCTTTTTGGCGGTTCAAAGGGCGTTATAAAGTAGTCAAGGGCAGTCGTGCCAGTAAGAAGTCTTCTACCCAGTCTCTAAAAGTTATTATGGAGATAATGGAGAACCCTTGTATAAACTGGCTAGTCGTTCGTAAGACAGAACGGACTTTGCGTGACAGTTGTTTCGCGCAGCTTAAATGGGCTATGCGCCAGTTGAAGGTGGAGCGGTACTTCAAATGTTCTGTATCGCCACTTGAAATAACGTACATCCCGACCGGTCAGAAAATCCTATTTCGTGGTCTCGATGATCCTTTAAAGGTAACGTCCATTACTGTTGAAGTTGGCGCGTTGTGTAGGCTATGGATTGAAGAAGCTTACGAGATTATGAGTGAAGATGCCTTCAACAGACTGGATGAATCTATTCGTGGTCAGTTGCCTGACGGGTTGTATCACCAGGTAGTCTTAACTTTTAACCCGTGGTCCGATAGGCACTGGTTAAAGAAACGATTTTTTGATGAGCCTAGTGAAAACGTGCTGGCCATGACTACGAATTACCTGTGTAACGAGTTCCTGAGTGAATCTGACTTAGTGTTATTCGAAGAAATGAAGAAGAACCCTAAGCGGTACCAAGTAGCAGGGCTCGGCAACTGGGGCGTTGTCGAAGGACTGGTTTACGAAAACTGGAAAGAACAAGAATTCAATGTTGATTATATTAGAGGTCAAACCGGTATCAAGTCCGCGTTTGGCCTTGATTTTGGTTATACGGTAGACCCTACAGCGTTAGTGTGCATGCTAGTTGATATGGCGAATAAGAAAATCTACATATTCGATGAGCTGTACGAAACAGGGCTTACGAATCAACAATTAGCATCTCGTATCAAGGATATGGGGTATGCGAAAGAGAAGATTCGAGCCGATAGTGCCGAGCCTAAATCTATTGAGGAATTGTACCAGGAAGGGCTAAAAGGGATAACCGGGGCACGCAAAGGTAAGGACAGCATATTAAATGGTATTCAGCGGATACAAGACTACGAACTAATCGTTCATCCAAGATGCGTTAATGTGCTGCGTGAGTTATCCACGTACCAATGGGCGAAGGATCGCTTTGAGAAATACACAGGGAAACCTGAAGACGAAAATAACCATGCTATGGATGCTATGCGGTATGGTTTGGAAGATATTAATGTAGAAAGGTGGTCGTTTGATTGATATTATCTCAGCTGTGGGACCGCATCATAAAAGGTTCAGCGACTATGTCGGAACGCGAGTTCCTACAAGCACAACTGCGTAATTTTCTAGGTAGCGAACAGCGGAAAACGATGTGTACTGCTATCGATTATTATGACGGTAAACATGACATTTTGAATAAGCAACGGTACGTTATTGGTGAGGGTAATAAGCAAATAGCGTTACAGGGCGTTCCTAATAATCAGATTGTGGATAACCGATTTGATGATTTAGTAGACCAAAAGGTTAACTACTTATTGTCTAAGCCATTGGATATTAACACCGATGATGACGAGCTCGATAAGATGTTCGGTATTCAGTTCCAAAAACTGCTAAAGTCTGTAGGCAAGTTTGCAACGATGGCGGGTAAGGCGTATATACATCCTTACATTGGCATCGATGGCGCTCTAAAGTTTAAGATGATGAAACCGCATCAGGTTTTACCATTTTGGGCAGATGAGGAGCACACACAACTAGATGCGTTCTTATACTTGTACGACATCGAGTACTATACAGGGCTAGAAACTAAGACCATTCACAAAGTGGAATACTACACACCGAATGGTATTCAGTATTACACATGGGATATGGAACGTTTACTTCCTGATCCAGATAAAGAAAATACCGCTAATTTTGCTATTGCCGATAAACCATACAACTGGGAACGCGTTCCGTTAATCATGTTCCGTGCTAATGAATTTGAGCAACCTCTTATCGTTAAGGTTAAATCTCTACAGGACGCACTTAACCGGTTACTATCCAACTTCCAAGATAATATGGAAGAGGATATCCGCAGCACAATTTTGATACTACAGAACTATGACGGTGAAAATCTCGCTGAGTTCCGCCAAAATCTTGCTTCGTATGGGGCAATCAAGGTTCGTACAGTAGATGGCGTCAATGGTGATGTGAAAGCCTTAAAAATAGAGGTGAATAGCGACAATTACCAATTACTAATTAACATTTTGCGTAAAGCGATTATCGAGAACGGCCGAGGCTTTGATGCTAAGGACGATCGTATGGCTAACAATCCTAATCAGATGAACATTATGTCCATGTACTCTGATATTGATTTAGATGCCAATGAAATGGAGCTAGAGTTTAAATCTAGCTTGCACGATTTGATGTGGTTCGTTAACACGTATCGTGGCTTAACTAATCAAAATACAGTTGAAGAAGTGGACTTCATCTTCAATCGTGACTTGCCTATCAATGAAGGCGATACGATTAACAACTGTAAAAATTCCGTTGGTATCATATCCAATGAAACCATCATTGCAAATCATCCGTGGACAACAGATGCTGCGGAAGAACTTGCAAAAGTAAAAAAGGAACAGTCCGAAGTAACAGCAGATTTTGTTGTACCGAACGGCGGTGAGGCAGATGGCGAATGATTACTGGGAGAAACGGTATGAGCGGTTACTAGATGAATCGTTTCAAAAAGCGAATCTCACTGATGCGGAAATCAAAGCTAACTACGCCAGGGCGTTACGCAGGATAGAAAAGGCTATCAACGATTGGTATCGCAGGTTCGCCACAGAAAACGGACTTCAACTAGCCGAAGCAAGGAAGCTACTAAACGCCTATGAAATGAAAGCCTTTAAAATGGATTTGGCTGAGTTTAAGGCGGAAGCTAAGAAACTTGGCGTATCTGAAGAACATCAACAAATGCTATCAAATGCATCCATTCGTGAGCGGTTAAGCCGTGAACAGATGCTGTATATCAATGTGGTTCATGAGCTTGAAATACTGGCTCAAAAGCAGAGTATTTCACTTAACGACCTATTGAAAGATGTGTATCAGTCCTCCGCGTATAAGTCCGCATATACAGTGCAGACGCAACGCGGAGAATACTCACCTATTAATACGATTGATAGCAAGCGTGTTGATAGCGTGGTTCACAGT
Source organism: Veillonella sp. ZSJB6 (assembly GCF_051549505.1). Classification (NCBI taxonomy): domain Bacteria; kingdom Bacillati; phylum Bacillota; class Negativicutes; order Veillonellales; family Veillonellaceae; genus Veillonella; species Veillonella sp. ZSJB6. The sequence goes on from NZ_JBPUGE010000010.1 coordinate 21,270, forward strand.
CAATGGGCTAGCGATGGCAAGGACTTCAGTAGTAGGATTTGGGGCGATACAAGTAAGCTAGTAGCTAACTTGCAGAATGATTTCACCCAAGCTCTCATTATTGGGCAAGGGGCGGACACGATGGCAGATAATCTGCATAAGCGGATGAAGACATCATACAGTAACGCTAAGCGATTAATCGAAACAGAGACGGCACGGGTTCACGAGCAAGGGTTTCTTGATAGTATGAAAGACCTAGATATCGAGGAGTTAGAGATACTGGCTACACTAGATAGTCATACTTCTTCTATCTGCAGACACATGGATCGTAAACGTGTCAGAGTCGTAGATGCTAAACCAGGCGTAACCGTTCCGCCGTTTCATTGCTATTGCCGGTCAACTACAATTCCATATATTCCTGGGCTCGAAGGAACTCGAACAGGTAGAAATCAGAACGATAAGAGTACTGATTTTGACGGAGCGATTACCTACGAGGAATGGGAAAAAGAATATATCAATTAGCAGCGGAAACGCTGCTTTTTTATTGCCATTTTAGTATTGTTGGGCGATAACTAACAAGACCGTAGCCGTGAGGTGTGGCTCACGAAAATAAAGCGAAATGGGTATTTTTTAAGGAGGTCACTATGACTAAGGAAGAATTGTTAGCACTAGGATTAACTGAAGAACAGACTGCTAAGGTCGTTGAAGACTATGGCAAGAATTATGTGTCTAAGGATCAATTCAATGCTAAGAATGAGGAACTCAAATCCGTAAAAGGGGAACTCACGACCCTTAACAGCGAGATTGATAACCTCAAAAAATCTAATGCAGATAATGCGGAGCTTGCGAAACAAATTGAAACGATGAAAGCTGATGCAGAAACTCGTAAGGCTGAATACGAGGGTAAAATCGCACAACTTGAAATCGACAATATTGTGAACGTAGCATTGTCTAATGCAAAAGCTAAAAACAACGTTGCGGTCCGTGCGCTATTGGATTTAACCGATGCAAAAGTGAAGGACGGCAAAATCAAGGGGTTAGATGAACAACTTGCTGAAGTTGCTAAAGCTAATCCTTATTTATTTGGGGAAGCGTCCGCTCCTAAAGGTGTAGCGCCTGGTAACCCTGGCGGTAAAGCACCGAGTGGCGCAGTAACTAAAGAAGACTTCGCTAAAATGACGTACTCTCAACGGGCGGAGTTATTCGCAAACGATGTTGAACTTTACCATTCATTAACAGGAGGAAACGCTAATGAATAAACAATTCTCTTTTAATTTACAAACATTCGCAGCAGGTCCTACGCAAGTTGCTAATGTAGTTAACCCTCAAGTAATGGCGGATATGGTGTCCGCGGGCTTACCTAAAGCTATTAAATTTACTCCAATCGCTAAAATCGATAACACATTGGCAGGCGTACCTGGTAACGAAATCACTATCCCAGCATGGGGCTACATTGGTGATGCGGAAGACATCGCCGAAGGCGTAGAAGTACTTGCAACTCAAATGTCCACGTCCGTCGCTAAAGCTAAGATTAAAAAAGCAATGAAACGCGTTGATATCACAGACGAAGCTAAATTATCCGGTTATGGCGACCCAGTAGGCGAAGCTACTCATCAATTACGTTTGTCCTTGGCATCTAAAATCGACCAAGACGTAGTAACAGCTCTTGGCGGTGCTACTCTTACTGTAACTGATACTAAAGTTATTTCTTATGAAGGTGTGGTCAACGCAGTAGATAAATTGAACGAAGAAGACTACGTTGAAAAATATTTGTTTGTAGCACCTTCTCAAATTACTGCTCTTCGTAAAGACGCTAACTTCATTGATAAAACAAAATACGGCAACGACGTTATGATGACAGGTGAAATCGGTATGATTGCAGGCTGTCGTGTTGTAACATCTCGCCGCATCAATGACACAGGCGCAACTGTTGATAACTTCATCGTTGGTGTAACTGCAGAAGTGGAGGACGGTACTCCTGTATTACCAGCTGTAACAATCTACATTAAACGCGACGTTATGATTGAAGCTGATCGTGTTCCTGAAAAAGGTTTGGACAAAATCGTTGCCAACGAACACTACACTGTTGCATTGACTAACCAATCCAAAGTTGTAAAAGCTACATTCAAAAAATAGTAGGTGAATAGTATGACCACGAAAGAGACAGTTTTACAAATTCTTGAATCGTGGCTTGGGTATGATGCAATTTCTGATGTAAATATCATTGAGTATATGATTGATGCGGAAACACAACATATCCTCAATGATATCAATCAGAAAGAACTACCTAGCGAATTACAGCACGTTCTCGTATATCGTGTAATTGGCAGCTATATCACCACAAACAAAAACAAATTGATTGAAGCTGACGGAGAAATGGCGAGTTCCATTAAAATGGGCGATACTGAAGTTCAATTTAAAGGAACCGACAAGGCATCCCGTCTCCAAGAATTGGCCACCGCTTTGAGTGGATATGGAAGGGGTGACCTAGCATGCTTCCGACGGCTAAGATGGTAGACGCTGCTAGAAAGCAGTTAGAACGATTATACGATTGTACGTGTTATGTTATCTCCGAAGTGGATGCAATGGACCCCGATACTGGAATTATGAGTAAAACTGCCAGTAGAGAGGGTCCTTTTGCTTGTAGAATTAGCTATAAAACTCTCTCTACAGGTCAAATCGCTGAGATTGCAAAATTTAGTACCACCACGGTACTTTTCACCGCTCCGGATGTAATCATACCAAATGGGGCTCGAATTGAGCTTATAGGGCGAAATACGAAGCAACTTTTTCGCAGTGCCTCGATTCCGGCACGATATGACACCCACCAAGAGGTGCAACTCGAAAATTTAGAGGTGCATTGACATGGGTGTTGAATTTGATATGGACGAATTTGCTGAATTTAATCGTAGCTTAGTTAAACTGAGTCAATCGGGCAGTCTTCAGAAATTCAACAAGGAAGTCGTGAAGGAAATGGCTGGTGTGTATGTGCGTGAAGCTAAATTGAACACACCGGTCGGAAAACGATCGGTTAAATTCATGCAAAACGGCAAAGTACAAACAAAGTATTTTGATAGTGAGCATACCCGCCAATCGTGGAGTGTTGGTAGATATCAACTGAACGAAAAAACCGGACGGGTTAGGGTGTTTAACACGTCCTCTTACGCCTCGTTCCTTAATGATGGTCATCGGCAAGAAGTTGGGAGATTTCTTCCGTGGATAGGCCAATCTAAAGGCGGAGTTATGCAAGGTGGTAGACTGAAAAAGCCTTGGGTAGATGGTGCGTACATGCACGAAAAAGCTGAAAAGGCACTCAGTAAAAACGCTAAACGTATTATGGAAATTACATTAAAGAAATGGATTGAAAAGCATGGTGGATTCTGATGTATTAACAGCTGTATCTAAAGCCGTACATACGGCACTTAAGGTGCCGATATACCTAGAATTCAAAGAAAACAATATGACATTCCCTTGCGCATATATCAAGGTGATTGAGCCAAGTATGGGCAGACATGTCGGTGATCTTTATAACACTTCTTTGGATTTAGACATCATGTATTACGCCAATAATCTTGATGTGGTTACTGATACGCGAAAACTCATTGATATTCCTAGTGTGCTGTACCTACTGCTTGAATTTGTACAAGTTGGGGAACGGACAATTATGGGCACGGGTATGAAGTACAAGATTTCAGATGGCGTGCTGCACTTCTTCGTAACGTATGAAAACATACTACGGAAAGTGGCCAAACCTATCGAACGAATGAAGCACATGGAATTAACAGAAAGGGTAAAAGATGGCAGATGAAAAAGAAACAGTCGAGGTAACGACTGAACAACAATTTGATGCTTACGCTATCATTGCATCTGACAAATACAGACGGTATCGTGATTTACTCACTTGCCTTCTTAATGAAGATGAAATGTATACGGAAAGCGACATTGATAAGATTTTAAATCAGGCATTAACAACGCCTGTGAAAGGTTAGTGAAATATGGCATTAGGTGGTGGCACATTCTTATTCCACAATAAAGTATTGCCAGGTACTTATATTAACTTCGTATCCAAAGACCGAGCATATGCAGAAGTATCTGACCGTGGCTTTGGGGCGATGATGCTCTCCTTTGATTGGGGCCCAAGTGGTGAAGTGTTCCGTGTAGATAACGACACATTCCAAAAGGATTGCCAAAAATACTTTGGTTATGACTACGGCCATGACAAAATGAAGGGCTTACGTGATTTGTTCCGTGGTCTTAAAACTGGTTACTTCTACCGCTTGAACTCCGACGGCGCACAAGCTACAAGCACAATCGGTAAAGCTAAGTATAAGGGTATTCGTGGTAACGATTTGGGTGTATCTGTTCAATCTGATCCAGATAACACAGGTAAATTTATCGTAACTACTTACCTCACTACAGGTGATGTTCGTAAAGCAGTAGATATTCAAAAGAACTTGAAGAATGCGACAGAACTGCAAGATAACGATTACATCGTATTCACTAAAACTGGCGCATTAACTACTACAGCTTATACTGCACTATCCGGTGGTACTAACGGCTCCACAATCGCCGTTAAGAACTACCAAGACGGCATTGATATGCTTGAACCTTACTACTTCAATACGTTGGGTTACGCTGGTGCGGACGACACAATTAAGAACTTGCTTATTGCATTTACTAAACGTTGCCGTGAACAAAGTGGTGCTAAATTCCAATTAGTGATTCATGGTAAGACTGGGGTCAACTATGAAGGTGTTATCTCCATCCTTAATGACGTAACCGACGAAGGCGCTGAAAAAGGCTCTTTGGTGTACTGGACATTAGGTCAAGAAGCATCTTGCAATATCAATGCTACAGTAGGCAACATGATTTATGATGGCGAATACACTGTAAATGTTAAGTACAAACAGTTCGAACTTGAACAAGCTATCAAAGATGGTATGTTTATGTTCCATAATGTTACTGACTCCGTTGGTGGTAATATCCAAGGCGACGTTCGTGTATTGAAAGACATCAACACATTTACTGAATTCAGTAAAGCTAAAAACCGCGACTTCTCTCTTAACCAAGTCATTCGTGTATTGGATAACTGGGCAGTTGACGGCGCTAGATTGTTTAATAAAACACATCTTGATAAATCCCCTAATGACCAAGCTGGTCGTGAGTCCTTATGGGGCGACCTTGTATATCTTGCTGAGCAGTACCAAAAAGTACGTGCTATCCAAAACTTCGATGATAAAGACATCCCAGTACCTACGCAAGGTGATAACAAGGAAGATGTATTGGTTAACGTACAATTACAGCCAACTGTGGCTATGGAAAAATTGTACATGACTGTTGTAGTAGCCTAGGAGGATAACGTATGGAAAATGAAATTTTAGATGCATTGAAAACGATGGATGCAGCTGACGTTGTTTCTTCTAAATTAGCGTCTTGCTATATCGTAGAGAACGGTAACCGATACTTACTGTTTCAAGCTAAGAAACTTAGCGCAAAAATTAAAAAGAATAAAGAAAAAGTGGCAATCTTGGGCCGTATCGGTGCAGGCAATAAGTCTACCTCCGTAGAATACAGCGGTAGCTTAACGATTTACCATAACACAGCTTTATTCGATAAGATGGTTGAAAAATACTTGAAAACGGGCGTGGATACATACTTTGATATGCAAGTAGTTAACAACGATCCAACTTCTAAAGCTGGTCGCCGTTCTGTAATTCTAAAAGGTGTGAACCTTGATGAATTAACAGCAGCTGAATTCGACGCTGAAGGCAAATACATTGAACAAGAACACAACTTCACGTATGAAGGTGTTAAATACGTTCAACACTTTAATGAATTAGACGGGATGCAAGCCTAGTGCTTGCATCCTTTTTTTAGGAGGTTTTTATAATGGCTGAAAATTTAAGCGCATTCCTTAAACAAAACGTTGATGTAGTCAATGAAACAGAATATGTAGCATCTAAACGTATTAAAGTGAATGGCGAGCCTGTTGCGTGGAAAATCAAAACATTGGCAACAGAAGAAACAGAAAAAATGCGTAAGAAATACACTAAACGCATTACTGACCGCATCTCTCGTCAATCTGAAGAACGCTTTGACGCGACTGCATACAACGAAGATGTGCTATCTAAGGCAATCACTTACCCTAATCTTTATGATGCGGAACTTCAAGATAGCTGGGGCGTTACTGAACCGGTTGAGCTTGTAAAAGCAATGCTTACACCTGGTGAATACGCTGACCTTTTGGCAGCAGTAACGGAAGCCCAAGGCTATGATGTGGGCATGGAAGATAAGGTAAAAGAAGTAAAAAACTCCTAGAATCCAATGAAACAGAAACGATGTTCGCATATTTGGCATTTGTTAAATACCATATGCGACCTTCTGTTTTTGCGGATATGGACATGAATGAAAAGGCTGTAGTGATTGCCTTTATTCAGCAACATGCCAAAGATGAGCAAGATGAAATGAATAAGGCAAAAAGGGGGTAATGAATGGCTACACTTTCTAACTATATAAGCCTCTCTACTAATATTCCTAATGCTATGAACGCAGCCGCAAACGCAACAACTAAAGCCTATCAATCCATGAACACGCTACACAATAAGATGAACGGTGTATCGAGTGCTAGTGAAACTCTGAAAGCTAGCATGGGCGGTATCATGAATAGCTTTGCAGGTAACCTGTTGGCTAGTACAGTAATGAATGGCGTTGGTGCTATAAAAGGCGCTATCGAATCGATTCAAGATACTGCTACAGAATGGGCACAGGTGCAAGCTCGCCTTAAATTGGTAGCTGGTAGCCAGGAAAATGCTATTTACCTAAATAAGCAGATATTTGAATCCGCACAGCGTGCAAGGGGTGGATATTTGGAAATGGCTGACGCTGTAATCCAGGTATCTCAATCCGCGCATGATGCGTTCCCGGACCCAAGACAAGCCGTAGAATTCATGGAAGGGGTACAAAAGGTATTCGCTATAGGCGGTGCATCGAAAGAAGCACAAAAGAACGCCATGCTTCAGTTAACGCAAGGTTTGGCCAGTGGACAATTACAGGGCGACGAGTTCCGGTCTATTGCTGAAAACGCGCCTATGATTGAAAACATCATTGCTAAAACTATGGGCGTATCTCGTGGCGAACTTAAAAAGTTAGCATCGGAGGGCAAGATTACCGCTGATGTAATCAAGAACGCTATCATGACTAATATGCCTGAGATTGAAAAGCAGTTTGAATCGCTTCCTAAAACTTGGGGTGATCATATGCAGTCGATTAAGAATAAAGCTATTCGAGCGTTCGAGCCTGTGTTCCAACGAATATCTGACCTTGCTAATAGCGAGGGTGTCCGTGAGTTAGTGGACAACGTAACGGGAGCTATCCAAACAGTAGCACCTGTATTCTATTGGCTCGTAGGCGTTATAGGCGAAACGATTAACACTGCAGTATGGGCGTTTAACACGTTATCTAACTTTGTTAGACAACACTCGTCTATCATGTATACGGCGATGATAATATTGGGCGGCGTTATGGCGTTTTATGCAATCCAAGCAGGTATAGCAGCCGGAAGAACGATTCTCGCTGCAGGTGCTATGGCGATTAAGGCCGTAGCAGATTGGGCGGAAACTGCTGCTCTGTTAGCAATGATTGTAGCTCAAGAAGGATTGAACGCCGCATTATACGCGTGTCCGTTAACATGGGTAATCGGTTTGATTGTTGCAGTTATAGTCGTAATCTACTTAGTTGTAGAAGCTATTAACTATTTCTGTGATGCGAATATTAGCGTACTAGGAATCGTAGTTGGTGCTTTTTGGGCGTTCGGTTCCGCTATTTTCAATGTGTTCGCATTGGGGTGGAACATTATCGCAGCATTTGTTAATTTCTTGGCCAACGTATTTAAAGACCCATTACATGCAGTCGCTAACTTGTTTATCGATATATGGAATGGTATTTGGCAATTCGTAAAAGCCCGGATTAACGATATTATCGATGCGATTAACAAAATCCCTGGTGTAAATATCGATAAAGTAGGCGGGTCTACTGGTGTACTGGAACGGTTCGAGATTGCCGGCGGTGAAACCACTGTCATGGGTAAGATGGATTATTCTAGTGTTACTGGAGCTTTCGGCGAGGGCTATAACATTGGGGCTAACCTTAGCCTAGGTGATTTAATGCCTAGCATGCCTGGTGTTAAAACTCCTCAAGAGTTTGACGCTAGCAAAATTACTCCAGGTGCTAATCATGATGCAGCCGATAAGACTAAGAAAAACACAGGTAAGACTGCCAAAAACACAGGCAAGATTGCCAAGTCTATCGACATGACAAATGAGGAAATCAAGGCACTCCGTGAAAGCGCTATCGATAAGTCCTTGAAGAGATGGCAAGATGCCAATGTAATTCACATCCAAATGAATAACGATGTGGAAATCAATAACGGCACTGACCTAGATGGCTTTACAAGTCAAATCTCGAAGGGCTTGAAAGATGCATTCGCAATTCAAAGGGAGGGAATCTAAATGTATTACTTCTATATGGGGACGATGCAGATACCGATTCCCCCTAAAGAATTAACCACTACTATCAATGGCAAGAACGAAACAATGGAGCTATTGGGGAAAGGCGAAGTTAACGTTATTAAACCCGCAGGGCTTACTGACATTGCTTTTAAATTCTTGTTGCCTAACTCTGATTATCCATTTAATGAGTCCTTGGTCTTTAAGTCTAAGAAGGCTAAGTACTATATCGATGAACTCGAAAAGCTTAAAACTACAAAGACGATCTTCCAATTTATCGTAGTTCGAATGAAACCAGGCGGACAGATGCTTGCCATGACTAACATGAAGTGTACGCTTGAAAACTACGTCATAGAGGAAGATGCAGATAACGGCTTTGACTCCTATGCTAGCGTTACCTTGAAGCAGTGGAAGCCTTGGGGTGCTAAACGGATTGAAGTGAAGACCGATAAGGATGGTACTGCAAAAGGTAGCGTTAAGTCGGATAGACCGACGGATGGCAAGGTGGCAGCATCTACTGCTAAGGTATCCAAAGGACAGACTTTACAACAAATCGTTAAGAAGCAATTAGGCAATACGGATAACCTGTTCCAAATTGCTGCCCTTAACAAAATCGCTGTGCCCGCTATCTTGGGAGTTGGCCAAGTCGTCCAGCTTAAACGTGAGGGTAATAACGAATGGCTATAGATGAAAAGAAAGCAGTCGAAAAATCTCAAATCAATGGCACTATCATTCCGTTACCCATGCCTACTCAACTTCACTATGAGTTAACCATCAGAAATAAAAGCACTGGTGATTTATGGCTTATAGAACCCGAAGACGGCGTACAAATTACGAGAGCAGTTGACTGTGTTCCAAGTAAGATGACTTTCAAAGTGCCTAAAGACCCTAACCTCAATTTTGAAGAAGGTGATACCGCCAAGTTCACTTTAAACGGAGGAGCGGTGTTCTTTGGGTACGTCTTTGAGAAACAGCGTGACGGCAAGAATTCGATATCAGTTACTTGCTATGATCAGATACGCTATCTCAAGAATAAAGACTGCTATGTTATCGGAGCTATGACTGCGACAGAGTTCATCAAAATGGTAGCCGATGACTTCGGTTTGAAATGTGGTTATATGGACGATACCGTGTGGAAAACTCCTGAGAAACCGCAAACCATATTCAAAGATAAGTCATTGCAAGAAATGATATGCCAACTACTCGATAAAACGGCCATATACACGCCTAATCATGCGTTCTATCATTTATACGATGATGCGGGCGAGTTACGGCTAGCATCGTTTGAGACTATGAAGACAGATATTTACATTGATGATGAGTGCATGGAAGATGTGCAATACACAACTTCCATAGACAAGGAAACATACAACTATGTTAAAATCGTCCGCACAGTTCCAAACGGCGCATCAAGTAAGTTGGAGAACACTTTTATAGCTAAAGACGATAAGAACATCGAGAAATGGGGCAGATTACAGTATCTGCTCATTCCTAAAGAAAAGGACGTCAACGCAGTAGCGCAAGCCAAGGCAATCATGGCTCACAAAAACAAGAAAAGCCGTGAAATCAAACTCAAAAATGTCATTGGCGATGTGCGTGTACGCGGTGGATCCTTGGTGTACATCAATCGAAACTTTGGCGATATGGTTGTTAACAATTATATGATGGTAACATCTGTTACTCATACATTTAAAACAGGATTTCATGGAATGGATTTAGATTTACGATACGTTGATAATGACGCAGCTTATGAAGTTGCGAAAGACGAAGATGCCGAAGCGGTTAAGAAGATTGAAGCTGCTAAGAAAACCAAAGGTACTGCAGTCGCTACTGGGGCAGGTGGTACGGCAGGGCAAGTCGATACAGCATTCAGCGCCAATGACGGTCGAGTATCTCAATATGGTAGCGTAGGGTGCGCGGACACAGTATGCGCTACTGGGTCTTGGTACAATTCTGATTTAAAAGCAGAATATGACAAAGGGACGGCAAGAGTTGATACACTTCGCCAAAACCTAGAAGCGAAAGGTTATACAACGGAACAATTCAACGGCTATGCTAATAAAGGCGATTTATTGATTTACGGCGACGATGATCATGTCGTAATCGCTGATGGTGCAGGCGGGTGCTTTGGTAACTCCTCTAGCCGTGGATATGCTATGAAGTATGGCAACGCAAATTATGCGTGGCATAATAACGAAGCGCCAACTAAGATTATTCGAATGGGGGCCAAATAATGGATAGCGAGTACATGAAAATCGTTAACACAATTAAAGAAATAGCGAGCACCGTTATATCGAATGGCGAACCTATGGAAGTAGTCGTCGGCGAAGTTGTCAGTGTATCACCGCTTGCCATTAAGATTGACCCTAAACTAACCGTACCTGAAGAGAATATTATTCTTACCAAAAACACCTGTGAATGGACTATGGAGATGAGCGTTGATCATGTTACAGAAAACCGAGCAGGTGGCGGCGGTATGGCTGAATTTGCTAGCCATAACCACGACTACGTAGGTCGTAAGAAGTATCTCGTTCATAACCAATTAGTCATGGGCGACAAAGTCATTATGCTGAAGGAAACAGGCGGACAGCGTTACATAGCATTAGACCGTTGGTATAACCCGAATAGGGGGTGCACGACTAAGTAATGGCAGATAATTTACTATTACCAAAACAGAATAACGATGCGCTTATTCCTGACACAGTGAATTATATTGATCCGTCGCATACGTATGATGTTGATTTTAGAACGGATAGCCAAATTAGGGGCTATGCGGACAAGTTGCGAGCTATGGAGCAAGCGATTTATAAAATCATCAATACGGAGCGATACCAATATATTATTTACAGTTGGAATTACGGCATCGAACTACAAGACTTATTCGGCCAGCCAATTCCGTATGTGTACGCTGAGTTACAGCGACGCATAGAAGAGGCTTTACTGAATGACGATAGAATAACTAAAGTGTACAACTTTGATTTTAGCCACGAAGGTGGTGACGTCATGGTTGAATTTGATGTAGATACCATCTATGGTACGTTACAAAAAATCAAGAAAGGGGTGAAAGGTATTGTATGAGCATATGACGGCCAATCGAATTGAAAAACGAATGCTCGATAGAGTTAAAGATGAATTCGATCGGCGCGAAGGTAGTGTTATATACGATGCTACAGCTCCAGCAAGTGTAGAGTTCGCAGAGCTCTACATCCTAGCAGATGTTATTTTGAAACAAGCGTTTGCCACTACGGCAGACCGAGACTTCTTAATACTTCGGGCAGCGGAGTTTAATATTTACCCAGAACCTGCAACGCAAGGCGAATTTGAAGCACAGTTCAATATGGAAGTACCGATTGGCTCCAGGTTTAATTACAACGAATACAATTTTGTTGTGACAGAGTTAATCGACGACGCGGAACATAAGTACAAGCTCAAATGTGAACAGTACGGACGCACCCCTAATGCGACTACAGGTGATATTACGCCAATCCAAGGTATTAATGGCCTTACCTCCGCTAAGATATTGAAAAATATCACGCCGGGCGAAGATGAAGAAGACACGGAAGTATTTAGAAAACGATACTTTGATGCTTTAAAATCAAAAGCTTATGGGGGTAATGGTGCCGATTACAAGGAAAAGGTATTAGCTATCCCTGGTGTAGGTGGTGTTAAAGTATACCGCTGTTGGAATGGCGGCGGCACAGTTAAATTAGTCGTCTTAAATAGTGACTACAAGCCGGCAGCAGATGAACTGATTAAGGAAGTAGAGAACGTTATAGACCCTGCACCGAAAGGCAAAGGCTATGGGCTCGCTCCTATAGGTCATACTGTAACAATCGAAAAGGCTGAACCTGTAACTGTCAACTACCGAATTGAAGTAACTATGATGAGTGGTCATAACGTTAACGAAATTCAAACTCTTGCTGAAAACGCTATCAAGCAACGATTACTTATTCGTGCTAAAGAATGGTGTAATCAAGACGAGAAGGATCATGTTATTCTTCGGTCTAGCCTGGTAACAGCTTTGATGGTTGAACTTCCAAACGTTCTTGATGTAGGTAGAATTACCGTAAACGGTGCCACTATATCAAAACTAGAATTAAAGGATAATCAAATCCCAGTATTAGGGACGATTACTTTGGTGGCAGTATGATTACAGATTTCGACATTTTTAAGCGAGATATTGATATCTCACAATTCGCCGTTCCGTTAACTCGAGATTCTCGGGATATCCAAGAAGTGTATCGAGTGGAATCGGCTGAATTACAACTACTATGGGATATCATGCTAGATATCTTTAAGGAAGAATACATCTATACCGCCGCAGATTACGGGCTTGAAGCATGGGAACAAATATTAGGCATCAATCCTCCGGATTTGACAGACACAGAAGGGCGCAGAAGCGAAATACTATCGGTATTAATCGGTCAGCGTCCTTTTACTATGCCTAAAGTGCAAGAAATGCTCAATTTTAAATTCGGTAATCACGTAGTAGAGCACTCTGTTGTATCTGATAGGTATGAGTACTGGCTAGACGTAGTAGAAGGCTTTGAGACTCAATTAAACAATATTATTGATTATGTCGAGCCTTTAATTCCTAAGAACTTAATCATCAAAACTAAAAGTACTACAAACCTTAACGGCGAAATATACATCGGTGCTATCTCCGATGTATATGAATCCTTCCATGTCGGGGCGGCATTAGATAAGTTTGACTTCAAAGTAGGCTCTGACATTAATATAGGCATGAGCTTCGACGTATTAGAAACAATTAAAGTATAAGGAGAACACATGGCTTCTATTTATCCAAATACACGATTAACCAATTATGGCCGTGAGTTAATCGCAAGATCACAAGCAACAGGTAAGAAGTTGCAGTATATTAAATTAGTTACTGGGGACGGCCAGCTCGATAACCAAAATATCGATACTATGACCTCTGTAATAGCTCCAAAATTGGAGTGCCCGTTTACCTCTAATGGTGAATTCGTAGGAGATGGTCAATTTAGAATTGAATTTGCAGTAGGCAATAGTACGGTAACTAATGGATTCTTTGCTAGGGAATTAGGCGTATATGCTAATTTAGAAGGTGAATCTGATTCCGCTGCTAGATTAATTGCATATAGTAATGGCGGTAACTACGCATCCTATATCCCGTCCAAAGAGACGCCAATCAATTCTAAAGTGTTCTCTTTAGATGTTGTAATTGGCAATTCTACCAATGTAACCGTTAAGAAGATTGATGCGGCGTATCTGACTAGAGGGGCATTAGAGGCCCATAGCCGTGATACAAGTGCGCACGCTCCTATCACAGACCAAATTAAAGCAATCCTCGGTAGTGCTAACTGGAAAGACTCTCCGGCAAGTACGCTTGTTACAATTAAAAACTTACTAGGCCAAGGCGCTATCGTGGCATCTAAACTCGATGCTAATGCGGGCTTTGTTAAATTTGCGAATGGTTTCACTATCCAGTGGGGA
>NZ_JBPUGE010000011.1:0-31955 GCF_051549505.1 Veillonella sp. ZSJB6
AGAATTTTACTATTTTTGAATTACAAGAATTTAATTCTTTAGCTTCATCGTATTCTAAAAATATGTTTCGCTTACTAAAACAATATAAAAGTACAGGTTTTTATACTGTTAGTGTTGATGAATTTAGACGATTATTAGATATTCCAGAATCATATACAATGAAAAAAATAGGAGCTAAGATATTATCTTTGATTTTAAAAGAATTATCTCCTTATTTTCGTGATTTAAATATTAATAAAATTAAAGAGGGTAGATCTATTAAGGTATTAGAATTTACTTTTAAGCCGCAATATAATAAAGATGATCAAAATGAAATTATTGATACCATTGATGTAGAAGCAACTCAAAGTAATTTGATTGAAGAAAATAAGGATCAAATTGTTTGTCCTAAGTGTGGTCGAGAACTGTTTAAACGGACTGCAAAAGATGGTAGTATTTTCTGGGGCCATAAAAACTATTTAACATCAGATTGTAAAGCTACTTTTTCAACTATTGAAGATGTAGAAGCTGCAAGAGTGAAAGAGGAAGCTAAAATAAAAGCTAAGGAAGCAGAAGTACAGGCAATAAAAGATCATTGGTACTATACAATTCAAGATCCAAAAGAACGTGAAGAATTTGAAAAAGAGGTAAAACAATTACTAGATAATCATTCAGATGTAATTATTTTTAAAGGTTTTACTGAGGAACATGTCAAAGTACAAATGAAAGAAAAAGCCTTTACGTTTAAGGATTTATCATTTAGGCCTATTCTTTCTTTTCCTATTAATAGAGATACGATTAATGAACTGAAAAAAACGATTAATGATAGTAAGTAAATAAGAAAAAAGGGCTAAACATGATACATCATGTCTAGCCCTTTTTTTCAACCCTCTACCGCCAGCCCCCAGTCTTGGGGGCGTTAGTCAAATTCTATATTCATCGATTGACAATACCGCTGCGCTTGTATCGGAATCGATGAATATAGAATTTCATAGATAGCCAGGGTACGTGTGTTTTGAAGATGTGGCGTATTAATATTTTCCTTCTTTTTGTTACGTTGAATCCTCTGATTTTCATAGATATATTACTGTGAGTATAAATTTTTTATTGACAGGGAAAAGTATGATCTGCGTAAATAAAATTATATAAAAATATGCGAAAAAACATAAAAATATGTTGCATTACCACTCATTGAGTGGTATAATAAGTATAGAGATAAGGCAAAGGGCCTTATGGATTTAAAGAAAGAGGTAAAAATTATGCAAACAAACACTATTTTCTCTGTATTCGTTGAAAATTTAAGCGAATTAAACGAAGGTAACATGGTAGGTTGTTGGGTTGAGTTTCCTTGTGATTATGATGAGTGGAAAGAAGTGCTAGCTAAGATCGGAAACCCAGAAGAAATCATTATCACAGATACAGAAAATTATACAGATTTAGAATCTTTACCAATTAATCAATATAGTAGCTATAGCGATATTCAAGAGATAGCCGAATATATAGAATATTTACAAGATGATGAGTATAAAGAAGATTTATTTACAGCGGTATATAATTCAGTAGCTAGTGATTTTGAAGAAGCCAAAGAAGCTGTAGAAAATGAAAGATATACATTAATGCAAGGTTATACAATGGCCGAATATGCAGAAACATTAATAAGAGATTGTTATACTATCCCAGAAGAATTAGAACCATATATAGATTGGGAAGGATATGGCGATACTTTAAGCGCTGGTTGTTGTACAGAAACAGAAAAGGGTGTTTTAATAGAACAATAAAAAGAGAAGCCGCAAGGCTTCTTTTTTTATATATTCTTATATAATTTTATATAAAAATATATATAAAAACATAAAAATATATTGCGTTACCACTCAATGAGTGGTATAATAAGTATAGAGATAAGGCAAAGGGCCTTATGAATTTAGAGAAAGAGGTAAAAATTATGCTAACTATTTTTGTACATGAAGATTTTATAAGAACTATTTCACCAATTCAGCAGGATTATTTTAAGTTACGATTTGATGGAATGTTATTAGAAGCCCATAGTTTTGCAGCTAGATATAGATCTTATAAAGAAGAATACGATAAATTACAATTTATTGAATATATGAAAGGGGTATTTATATTTCAAGGACTTGGAAACATACCTAATAATCCATTATTAGAGGATTTGACAGAATTATATAACATAATTTATGCACCATATGAGAAATAAAATATAACTTAACACTGCAGAAGAAGAGAAGCTATAATGCTTCTCTTTTTCTATGGAAAAAGGATGGCAAAGGCCACGCCAGGTGGCCACATTATTATATGATAAGATGTTCCTTTCTGTGCTTGCCCCCAACGCAAAACACAAAACAGGGCTATATCATACTAAGATTATTCTTTGTTTTCGTTTTCTTGCGTACGTATTCCGTCATTATCATCACCACCTTTTATAAGGCAAAAATAGTAACAAAAAATAGGTACCCTGTACAATCCGTAAAGGACTGACAAGGTACCTATTTTTTGTTGCATTGGAGTGAGCTATTTAATGTAAAGGTGGTGATGATAATGACTACAACAGAATTAATTGTCTTGTTAATGCTTATCTTGTTGTTAACACGCAAGTAAACCAAAACAGGGTTAAGGGGTGGAGCCGTTAGCCCTGTTTTCCGTTTTGCGTTTCCTGCCCGAAGCCCAATGCCGCCCAGAAAGGAACATCACCTTTGATACTGTATCATTATACCATAAAATAAGGTTTTAGTCATTACTAAAGGACGGTAATTTATGGTTATGAATACCCATTTTTTCTAACTCTTCATTTCGTTTTTTCTTAACATCTGAATCTTCTGGATCAGAAAAATACGGTACGGCTTTTTGTATTCCACGTTGACTTTCGCTTTTAGTATTTTCATTGACTAAATCAGACGTAGTTTTATTAATCTTGATAGATGTACTATCAATTTTTTGTTCTGCTTCTGTAGCTTCTAAAATTGTTTCTTTTTGTGAAGCGCCCATAGTACCTGTATCATTAACTGTACCTGTTATTTTGATTGCATTATTTACAATCGTTGTACTATGGTTCAGTAGCTGTGTAATACGATCTAATACAGATAAGTCTGTTTTTTCTGCTAATTTTTGATTGTATTCTTCACTTTTAGCTAGTGCTTCACGTGTAAATACAGCTTTATAATTCCCTATTTGCTCCTCTATGGCCTCTACAGGGTTATCATAAGCAAATATACCTTGGCGATATGTAGCGTTGATTTTAGATACAAAATCTTGCTTTAAACCATCAATAAAAGATCTTATATCTAATGCTTGTGATAATTCACGCTGCATAGCTGTAATATCTGCTTTGATATTCACAAGATTTTTAATGTATTCAAGTTCGTTTTCTAGTGTTCTAATTACACTATGATCTTCTACGCTACCACCTCTAAAACGAGCTTCTGAATTAGTAGGTATAGTTATGATACTTACAGCAAGAGTAGTACAGAGTGATAGTTTTAAAAGTTGTTTGTATGTTAATTTCATCATATACTTTACTCTCCAGCAAATGCACCGTTAATTTTACTTGTAATAGATGGGAATACAAACGCTAGACAACCCATATTGACCATACAAAGTATTAAGGCACCAATACCTATATCATTTTGATCTAAACTTGTAAAATACGTATACATCATATTAAAAACGATAGAAATTATAGCTAAATGTAAGCATTGTAAACCAAGTGATTTATACATCATGGCAGGTTTTTTTTCTGTAATCTTAAAGGCTGAAAATGGTAAACCAATTAAACAACAGAATATAGTTAAGTAAAAGAACACTATAGTCCATGAAATGTAACAAACAATATAGGCAGCGAATAATAATGTTAATGTTAAAAGACATAAAATTAATAAATAGTATAGTTCAAATACAAAACTTATGCCTGGTATGTTCATCAACACGGATTGGATCGTTGGAGAAGCAAATGTTACTATTCCCATGACACTATTGTTAATATAGTTTTTGTATAAATGACCAACTTGTTTAAATAAAATAGATGGATCTGCAATAAGATATTCATTATTATAGCTACCTACATAGGCTGTATCAGCTACTTCAAATGCAAAGTTTTTTATTAATTCTGCAATAATAGCCCATGAAACAATAAAAGCTAATATAATTGAGTATTTAAATAATCGTTCAGTTAGACTTTGAAGAAAACCTTCCTTATTATTTGTAAAGATAGAATAGGTATATCTAATAATTAAATCGAGTGTAATTAGGGATAATAGTAAAGCTATAATATGACTTTGAATTAAATTGATTGCTTTTGTAATGGCAACTAAAATTTTAGCAAATGTATCGGCAGCTTCAAAGGATAACTCAAAATAGGATTGAAAATCTATCACTTCATCTTGATAGTTTTTTCCATTTTCTGGATTCCCTTCTTCATATGGTACAGCGCCTTCTAATGTCCATCCTGCACTTGTATAAAAGTGATATGGATCAATAGCTTGACCATTTACTTTATATTCAATATGCATATGTGGGCCAGTAGATTTACCTGTTGATCCAGATAATGCAATTACATCACCTTTTTTTACAGTATCACCTACATTTACAAAAATAGCATTTAAGTGGCCATAAGCATACATAGAGCCATTTGGCATTGTTACTTCTACATAATTACCATAGCCACCAGCCCATCCAGCAAAAGTAACAGTACCATCAGCTACAGCAGGTGCTTTTGTATTAAGAGGAACTTCTATATCAATACCTTCATGAAAAGCACCTACTGCGCCAGTTACAGGATCTACACGATAACCAAAAGGAGAGCTAGTGGGGCCACCAAACCAACCTGGGGAACTATGCGGTAAATTTTCTGCGGAAGCATTAGAAAAAAAGAGTGGAATAATCAATATTAGAACGGACAAAATTTTATATATAATCTTCATTTATTGCCCTTTCATTTTATTAGTAGTAAATTACTTCCCTTGGCACATCAAGCTCTTTATAAATATCGTTATCAGTATAATTAGTATCAGCTAAATTTACGTTATTATTAGAAATTTTTTTGTATTGTAGATCATCAATAACGATTGTTTTATCTTCATTCAATGTGAACTGTCTAAATTGTCTATCAAATTCTTTTAATGTTTTAGCATCCATATAAAAATCAGAATTTGTATAATAGTATCTATTCAACTCTTGATTGTATCGTTGTTTAGTAAATCTAATTTCTATAGCAGGTTTATTATCAAAGAATGTATCTTTTTCTTTAATCATTAAATAATATTTTTTACCATCTTCCTTTGTTTCTTTCCCATGATCTACTAGAATATATTCTCCTGTTAAATCTTCTGCAGTTATAGTGCCACATCCGCTAAATATTATAGAGGTAGCGATAAGAGACATTATGATTACTATTAATTTAGTTACTTTGTTCATAGTGTAGTTACTCCTCATCTTCATTTGATTTTAAATTGTGTATTTTAAATTCCTTAATTGTGTGTAACGCTTTACTAGATGAAGTTTCTGTAGAAGTAGCAGAATCTTCATTTTTCGTTTTCTCTATCTCTCTATTTATCATATCTCTAGTAATAGGGCCATTTGTATGGCTATTAGAATTACTATTAAAAGAATTTGAACTTGAATCTGTATCTACAGATTCATTTTCTTTAGTAGATCCTTCACTTTGGTCTAAATAGTTACTTACTTCTCTTTTGGCGTAATTTGGATCTTCACTAGATAGAGTATCTTCACTAGTAGTTATTGGAGATGATTCTTTACTACTTGTATCTGTTGAGTTAGAAGAATCACTAATAGCACTTTGTTTTGTTTGATCAGTTGTAGCCGTAGATGTCTCGTCTCCACTATGATTTGTAGTTTCTGTAGTATTAGCAGTAGATTGAGGGGTTCCCGATTTATTAGAAGAAGATCCTTCTACATCTGTAATGGCATCCTTACGGGATGTATTGATAGCATTAGATTCAGTACCT
The DNA here is from genome assembly GCF_051549505.1 of Veillonella sp. ZSJB6. Lineage (NCBI taxonomy): Bacteria > Bacillati > Bacillota > Negativicutes > Veillonellales > Veillonellaceae > Veillonella > Veillonella sp. ZSJB6. The sequence goes on from NZ_JBPUGE010000011.1 coordinate 5,958, forward strand.
GTAGCTCCTTTTACTCCATCTTTTACCGTTTCTTTTGTACCTTGTCTTGTTCCATTAGCAGCGGCAGCAGCTTTACTAGCTGCTAATGTTTTTACCATAAGCGCCATCTGAATAGCTTGTGAACCAATTCCTGTTAAGCTTGGTGGGCTATTAACAGCGCCATTAAACAGTGCTGCAGCAAAAGATGGTGTTTTAAAAGCTAAGAAAGCTAGAGCAAATAAAGATAGCATTGCTGATAATACATCAATTCCTAAAATACTATCTACAAAATTAGCTTTTTCGAATGTATCTTTTAGTACTGGATTAATAATTGTGATTAAGAAAATAAATATTCCTATACGAACTGCAGATATAAAGAAAAAGTTAAGAATTTTATCGACAATCGCCTTGGTTCGATCTAATAAACCAAATGGCAATAAAACCATTGAGATGGTACCGATAATAAAAAATTCAAGAATAGTATACAAATAGGATATAGCTATGAATCCAAATAATAGCAGTGTAATGATTGAATGAATTATACTGAAAACAACGTGTCCTGTTATACCACCTTTTAATACGGATGCAGCAGATTTTAATGACAAAGTTATTGCTTTAGATTTTATAGCAGCGGTAGCTCCTTGGCCTATAGATTCTGGATTCGCACCTAATAAGCTACCTTTTAATACTAGGATAGCATTATAAATACCTTCATTAACGATTGTTGATGGTGATACTGATTCTACAAAATGACCACTTAATGTATAAGTTGTATTATTACTTGCTGTAGTACCTATATCGTTACCAAATTTAAAAATCATATCTAATATCCATTGCCAAGAGTTGGCTGCAGCTACAAAAAATGTAGCTGTAACTAACAATGGAATTAATTTACTATAATCTTGTTTACCCCAATATAAATCCCAATTTGTAATGATATTCCACATAAGGATAACAGACATAAGACCTAATACATATGGTAATAGGTGATCTGTTGCTTGTGAGCATTTTTCAATAATCGTAAGTGCAAAATTATCTAAAAAACCTTGACTTGTCATAGATACGGCAGTATTTTGGGCTTCATTTGCAGCTTCTACGGAAGCTGCGGAAGCGTAAAAAATCATATATGACTCCTTTCTGTTCTATTGTTTTGAGTCAACAAATGCTTTTGCTTTATTTTGTGCGCTATCTAATTCAAGAAATGCTTTTTCTGTTAATTTATCTGCATTTCTTTCATTAATTCTCTCTACTGTTTGATTTAATGATTGTTTTTTAGCGGTTAAAGCGTCAATTTGGTTACTATATTGTTGTGCTAATAACTGTTCCTGTTTAATTTCATTATTAATATCAATACTACCTTTAAGACCTTTATTTTGTTCGGCTAATTGCATTAATTTTTTCATTCTGGCTTGTTGCTGCACTTGTGCTTCTTGAATGGTAGTCATTTGATCAATGATTTCTTTATTTAGCACTTCTAATTTATGATTATTAGATTCAATCGCTTTACCTACTAAATCTGGGCTTATATCCTCAACATCTTTATCTGACAAATCAATAAATTCAGTTTTGATGGCTTCTTCTGCTGTTACTTCTTTGCCATCTTTTTTACCATTCAATAAGGAATTTAATTTATCGAACTTTTTATTTAGTTTTTCGTTCGCTTTATCGACTTCATCATTGATTGGTTTAATGATTTTTTTATCTAGGCCTAGAATTTCTAGGCCTTTCATCATTAATAGATCTTTATTTTGTTCAATCATCTGTTTATATTGATTAATTTGTTGGATTAATTTTCTATATACAGCTACATCACGTACAGAATATAAGGCACTTGCAGAGGTAGTAACCATCATGAATGTTACAACTGCTGCCGTTATTTTTGCTTTTTTAGATGTTTGCAATAGATCTTTTAATCGATTCATTAACGCTATACCATCTGGTGCTTTCATAGGTGGCTAATTCCTTTCTACATTAAAGGTTTATTAAAAATCCGTTCTTTATATTCAATCCAGGTTTCAATGAAATCTGATGTAGATAAGTGCTTTAATTGTTCTACTTTAAGCTGATCATCTTTAGAAGTGGCGCCATAGAAAGCAATTTCTATGGGTTGCAGATCTAAGCGGAAGATGGCCCGCCCTGTAGGGCAAGAATAGAAATAATCCCGTTTAGGCTGCAGGCTTCTGATTGTATCAATTTCTACATCATTTAATCCAAAGTTTTCATAGAGTGGTTTTACAGTTTTAGCAGTAGCAGCATTGTTAGGTAAGAAGATACGGGTATGCACGTTTTCTACGATAACGTTAATCATATCTTCTTTTAAATCTGTTAAATTTTGTGTAGCCATCACAACGGCTGCATTTTTTTTACGCAAATCTTTAAGGAACGATCTAATTTGTTCTTTAAAGATTGGATTATCTAAGAATAGCCAGGATTCATCAAGTACGATTAATGCTGGATATTCACCCGTAAGCTGCATGGTAATTTTATGGAACATATAACTTAATGTAGTAGCCATAATTTGTTTATTAGCCATTAATTCTTCCATTTCAAATACCTGGAAATTACCTGTACCGAACTTATCCTCTGTATTGTCGAATAAGTTGCCATATACGCCTTTTTCAGTCATGATTGTTAATCGTTCTTTTAAGTCATAATCATTCATTAAGACTTGTAAAGCTGAAATGGTTCGTTGTTCTTTTGGCAATAAGGCAACACGTTCTAAGGCATCACTGATGATGGTTTTTTGTGTTTCAGAGATTTTATCGCCATCTTTTTGGAAGAAATCACATAACCAGTTATACGCCCACTGCATTTCTGTATTCCATCTGTTACCATCAAAACCAATGTTAGCGAGTGGCTGGAAGTTAAGGGAATCTGTATCAACTAATAGATTATAGAAATTACCGCCGATCGCTTTACATAACACTTTACAAGAAGCTGCCTTATCAAATACAAATATTTTTGCATTATCGTATTTAAAATAATTCGCTTCAATGGTGTTCAATAATACAGATTTACCCGAGCCATTAGGCCCGATTATTAATGTATGGCCAATATCTTTTTGATGTAGATTGAGGTAAAACGGTACATTACCAGCACTAACCCCTTGATATAATGCGGTAGTACATTGATAGCCTTTTTCTTTAAAGAATTCGTTTTCTTTATCGCCCATCCATTTAGTGTATAAAGGGCTACAATGAATAAAGTTACTACTTTTCATCAGATAGGATCTGATATTGTATTGATAGCAGCCTGTAATAGAGGAGTAAAACGCATTTTCAATATTTGTATACTCTTTACGGGCAATAAACCCTGGTTTATGAATTAATGTCAGTACCTTTTCTATATCCTCTTCCAGCGTTTGTTTATTTTTGTTGTATAGCACTACAGAACCTGTAAAGTACCCTGCAGACACATTGTCAGAAGCTATGTTTTCATAGAAAGTAACGGTATCACTAGCATCCTTGATACTTTGTGTATCAATATCATAGCTTTCAGTACCTCTTAATTTATCAAGAACCATCGTACCTAGACCTTTGGCCTGTTGTACGAATTTTTTTTCTTGAGACTTTAAGTGTTTAATGGATTCTTCCCTAGTTAATGTAATAAATCGTGTTACGTATCTAAACTCACTTTTTAAGTTATGTAATGAAGCCATAATAAATGGGGATGTGAATTTAGGAAAATCAATAATTGATACAATGCCTAAGTAATAATCGCCAAGAGTAGGAACCGCACCGCCGATGAAGCTGCTATCACACAGATAATAGCTTAAAAAATCATTGTAATTACCAGAGATTTTTTGCGTATACGGGCTTACTTGTGAATGTAGGTAAGTTAAGGTTTCTTCTTTATTTAGTATCTTAATATCATCCATATACATAGATAACATTTGCATAAATAGAGAAGCTGTTTTCTGTAGATCAGAAGCATACATATATAGCTGTTGCTGCAGCGCTTTAGTACGCTTTTCGTCAAATTCATCATTACCCTTACCAAACATAGACTTAATATCTTTTAGGCCTTTAGTATCAAACTGATCTAGCATTTTTAACATTTGCTCAAACATATCAGTAGATGGTTTATAGAGTAATGTTAAATACGTTTTTGATTCGTAGAAATTCTGCTTGTTAAAGTATTCTTCCCGTTTGGATTCAATATAAGATAATAGACTAGATTTGAATTTGGACGGCTGGAATTTATGAATTACATTACGTTGTAATTCAAAATATACGGTATATCCTTCTGGAAGGCCTTTAATAGCGTTATTAAGGCCACCAATGAACATATCTATATCATTAATAGTGGCGTTCGTAAAATCCATACCAGAGAAGGAAAAGGTAATTTGAAAACTACCGTTTGTATTAAATATGATGTTATTTTCATCAATATGGAACCAGGGTACATAGTCCTTAATCCATACATTCGATTCTTTTTTTTGCTTGTGTAGTTCCATATAATACAAACTCCTCTCTCAGTTTATTCAGCTTTATACATCCCTTTATCTTTTTTTATATGATTCCAGAGAATATCAAAAAATTGTGGATCTTTTGTTGTTGCATATTTGCAGCCAAACCAAACAATACCATTAATAATAATGGCAACACCAATGGTATTACGTAACAAAATAAAAATTAGAATGGATATTACAACAAATAATAAAAATACGTTCCGTGGTAGCCCGCCCCAAGTCATAGGTTTAGTTAATGATCGGTGCATTCTAGCTTCTAAATTTTCATTTCGCATATTATTTACCGATGATCCATGCTGCAATAGAAGCAGCAGCTACAATTAAAGTAAGACCTGCTACTACTTTGATGGCTTGCCCTGTAAATTGCCCTGCATTACCTTTCATAATGGCAATACCAAGGCCAATAACTACTAATACACCAATCGGTAATGCTACATCAGAAATGAACCAATCCCCTAATTCTTTTAATTTTGTTGCTAGTGTCCATCCACCTAATCCATTACTAGCAGCTAGTGCTGTATTAGACATAGCCATTAATGCAACAAATGCAGCTGTAGTTTTATTTACTATATAGTTTTCAATGTGTTTCATCGTATATACCTCTCCTGTACGCTGAATACTTTAGAAATTCACTATGTAACGATTTCGATACAAGCAAAGCGGTATCGATAATCGGTGCATGGCGAATTTGACCAACGCCCCCAAGACTGGGGGCTGGCGGTAGGGGGTTGTTACCCTTCTACGCACTCATTTACTGTAATATAATCTTGCTTTATTTCATCATATCCTTTAACAGATATGATGGAATGTACTTTTCTTGATATATCGCCCACTTTTGCCATGTGAACAACAATGTCAACAGAATCGCCTATCATAGACTTAAATTCGCCCTTCTCATATTTCATGCGAATTAGATCATGGATTCTTCGTAGGGCTAATTTAGGACTATTTGCATGAATGGTTAAAATACCACCATTATGGCCCGTATTCCAGGCATCCATAACGGTATAAGCTGCAGAATCCCGCACTTCCCCGACTACTAACCGATCGGGAGTCATACGTAAGGAATCGAACAAGGCATCTTCCATTGTATACGCTGGGTTGTTATGATCGCCTTCTGATGTATGGAAATCAAAGAAATCATTAAATTGTACTTTAATTTCTGGGGTATCTTCTAATAGGCCAATACGATCTTTAGGATGGCGAATCGCTATTTCTTGCAAAATAGCTTGTGCAAAGGTTGTTTTGCCGCTAGATGTACCGCCTGCAATTACAATATTTCTTCGTTCTGCCATCGCTTGTATCAAAAAATCATATTGCGTTTGTGTAATCCTGTTTTGTTCTAAATACATACCAAGTGTAATTAGTTTTTTGGCACGTTTACGGAATGTAAATGATGGATGATCGGTTATGCGTTTACTAAATTGACCTTGAAAACGGCAATTTAACGGTTCATAGTTAGCAGCAATTCGATTTTTAATCGTTATTTTTACTTCACCAGCAACAGCTGTAATGACACCTTCTATAGTTTGATCATCAATTTTGATACCTGTATCTAATCGTCCTTTACTAAAGGAGTCAATCCATAGGCTGTTTCTATTGGTATAAATTTCTACCGTATCATCATCATCAAAGTAGGGCAGTATATCTGGCCCTAAAAAGGTTTTTACATAGCTTCTACTCATGTTCTTCTGCAGAAGTGGCTGTATTGATAGCAGCTGCTTCTCTTTCTTTTTGTAAAACAGTAGATCCCATAGCTTCTATTTCTTCTATGGAAGTAGAACCTTCTTTAATTAATGTTGCAATCGTTTCTGCAATACCTACAGCTAGTGCAGCGTTTTTTAAATCAAGGCCGTACTCTTTAAATTTCTTATTAGAAGCGGTTAAAGTTTGTGTTTGTACCTTTTTAAGTTGCGCTTTTTTAGCACGTAATTTTTCTTCTAATTCTTGAATTTGTTTGAGTGTTAATTCCTCTTTTGCTTCTAAACTAGCCATTGTTTGTGGTCTTGCCATGCGTTACCTCCTGGTCTTATCGTCCTAAATCCATATATTCCATATCAGATGTAGGATCATTAAATTCTGCGTCTAAAAAATCTGAATTATCTAAAATCAAAGATTCTAGCATATCGCTATGATCCGTTACATCAGAATCTGAATCAGATGTTTCATCTTCTTCTGAATTAGCGGAATCTTCATCACTATACCACTGTTCTATGAGTGGTAATAGAAGACTTGCAAAGGTAGCTACATCTACTTTAGAAATGCCATATACCTTATATACGAGGGCTGCGCCCTCTTCATTCATAGGTTCCCCTTCTTCTCTTAACGTTAATGCATACGATTTAACTTTAGCTAATGCTTCATCATTTAATAGGGAATGAATTGAAATCGGTTCTGTCTTTGCTTCTTCTATCAATAAATCTCCGTATTCTTCCATGTATTGTTGAATACATAGTGTAAATGGATCTGGAATTTTAGAAGATGTAGCTGCTGCACCTTCTCTTTCTAAGAACATAGGATCATAGAAATATAAATGATATGGTGTTTTTATCGGTTTTTTACCATTAATAAAGGTAATCTGCCTATTTAGTAAACCTACCTCTGTAGGTGTTACTAAATCACGGCCCGTATTAATAGATGTTCTAGAATCTGTAAAGAAGGATAGCCCCCGTTTTGTATCTTGGATATTTTGTACGGTGGTTTTACCGATTCTCTCCGATAAGAATTTTAAATCTGCAATTTCTTGCGGTTTTAAATAAATGTGATAGGAACAGTTATTTAAAATAGAATTATCTTTACCATATACCCGTTCTATATCGCTTCTTCCCTGGAAGATCATCATTAATTGAATCCCATATGACCGCACAGCGGTAATCATGGTTTGTAAAGATTCAATCTTACCAAAGTTAGCGCACTCATCAAGGAGCAATAGAATTTTATGTTTATTAGCATTATTACCATCAGCTGTAGCTTTTTTCATCATCATATCCACTAAAAGATTAAATAACGGGGCTACCCGTGTTTGATCTTCTAGCGGTAATACAATATATAATGTAGCCGCTTTGTCTGATCGAATTAAATCCGTAACATGAAAATCACAAGTAGATGTATTATGCGCTAAAATTGGTTCTGCATACGGTGCTAATGGCGTTGTAATAGATGTTACAATACCAGAAAAGGTATTATACGCTAGATCTTTATATTCTAAGAATGTAGTTAATACGGTTGGATGAATATTAGGATATATGCTATTAGCACTGACTCTAGGTGAAATAAAATCTATTTCATCTGGCCCAATATGGTGCATTTCATAGGTACCATCACTATTTTTTATTGGTATCGATATAGGCAGCATTTTTTCATGTTCAATAATATGAGATAGTGATTCTTGGAACGATTTAATTCGTTTTTTTTCACTTTCAGATATATTATTAGGATCTTCTACTACTACCCCTGCAAAGAAGGTTAGTACATCTTTTAAACTAGTTTCATGATATGAAGAATCGCCTTCTTTCTCTACAGGCCTAGGATGTTTCATATCATGGTATTTTAAGTAAATAATAACAGCTGATAATAGGCGTTTAGCGGAATTTACCCAGAATGGCTCACCTTTACCTCTAGGTACTAATACTTCTGCTAAGTTTGATACATCCTTCATTTCATGCTCTGTACCCCATCGAATTTCTGAAATAGGGTTCCAGCGCACGTTTTGACGATGTAGTACCGTAGGGTTAAATTTCATTACCATCTGGCCTAATACATCCTGTCTATATTTAGATGTTATATCCCATAATTCGCCTTTTAAATCCGTTACTAGGCAGGATTCACGCCAGCCACCTAATAACGTAGCATTAACGATACCTACACCTTTACCAGCGCCAGTAGGAGCTATTACAGCATAGTGTGTATCTGTTTTCCCACGCATTAACCGTCTGATATTAAGCTGGCGCATTAATGTTACAAATTTATGTAACCGCTCTACTTTTTCTTTAGGTGGTTTTTGTTCTAATGCCCTATATTTATCGAAATTACAGATCCATTTATAGATTGTGGTTAGAAATTCTGGTTCTGATACACCAATTACTGGAGATGTAGGCGAATCTTCAAATAAATATAACTGCTCCAAATAGTTTGTATCAGCCCATTCAGCCGTACCATGTGTATTAGGTTTAGGATTGATATACTCCCAGAACATAACAACAGCTAGTAAGATGATTGTTACTATACAAGGTGCAATACTTTTTAAGAAAAATAATCGAGTAGCTTTATCTAAATCAGTATCACTTAGTAAATCCATCATGATGGATAGATACATAGGCACGTTATATAATTTTGAGCCGAATATAGAAAGAATGTAGCCATCGGGGATGGCTACATTAATATCTGCTAATCGACTAGGGAACATAGCAGCAGCTATGTATAGGCCTATACATAGGCCTATACCATAGAATAGCAGTTTGTTCTTCATAGATTATTCTTCCCAAGGTTGAATGACTACATCTGCATTTAACAAGATATTGAATTGATAGCCAATTCTAATAGTTGTGGTAGATTTAATTTCATCACGATTTTTAGTTGAACTTGTGATATTTTGGATTAAATCTGTAGCAGCGCCCGTCATAGCTTCTTGACCATATGAACGATCGCCAGCATTGTCTGTATTTTTGCTAGTTACACCGATTAAGGCACCCGATAAGAGAGCGCCAGACAATGCACCTTTGAATTTTTGCCAACTATGACCAGAATGTTTATCTTTAACGCCTGCAAAGCCTGTACCTGTTACAGCGCTTTGATCTGGCAGAGCAATCGATGTACCATCTGGTAATATCATGCGGTAAAAACTAAGGTTAACTCTGGTACCAGAATACCCTTCTGGATGGCCAATTAATTTAGTGCCTGCAGGAAGTAAAACGTTATTTCCTGTTACAGAATCATAGACATTCTGTCTAACAATCGCTACTACATCAGCATTTAGGTTATCGCTAGTTACTTGTGTAAGTAATGTTGCTGGAATCACCGATCCAGCTTGTAGTACGTTATCAGATTGAACATATTTTGCAGAAGCTGCATTAGCGACTGCAAACGGCATAGTACATGGTACCATCATAGCTGTTACTACAAAAGCTGCTGCTGCAGCACGTTTAAATTGTTTATACACGGTGCTACCCCCTATTGAATCACTTGAATATAACCGCTTTTACCTTGATTAGCTGGTTTATTATTGTTGCTGCTGTTACTATTAATATTAAATTTGATAGCAGAGGAAGCAGCCGCTTCTTCTGCTGCAGCTGCTTTAGCAGCGGCAGCTTGTGCTTCTTTTGCAGCGTTAGCAGCTGCTGTAGCTGCTGCTTTTGCTTCTTCTGCTGCTACAGGATCAACTGTAGGCGTTTGTACTTTTTGATATGGTATTTCTTGATTTTCTTCGTGTTCTTTTTGTAAACGTTTATTTTGTTCGCCATAATCGGCCTTATTCGTTTCCGATTTAATATCTTTAACTACTTTAGTTTGTGGTTCGTTTACATCATCTTTCTTATCACTTTTAAAGGCAGAATGTAAAAAACCATATAGCATTAACACGATTAAAATAAAGAGCAAGGCAATCATACCTTTTCTGGAACCTAAAGACTTTTTTTCTGTAAAATCGTTTTGTTGTTCTTCGTTTTGAATCTCTTCATTTTCTAAATTTTCTTGATTCAATTCCTCTTTGTTTTGTTGTTTTTCGCTCATACTAGCCCCCTATTATAAAGTAGCTTGCGCACGTTGGTTACGAATATCAGATAAAGCGGATTGTAAATCTACCTCTTGTGATTGTGTATTTGTTGGTGCTGCTGTTGATGTATCTACAATCACTTCTTTATCCTCTAATTTAGCATTAACTGCTTTATCTACTGCTTGATCAATGGCATTGATTTTTTGCATTTCAGCAGATGTAAAATTAGGTCGTTCTGCAGATAATTGGATTTTGCGAGGTGTATTGATTTTGCTATCATACGCAGCAGCCATTTCTTGATGTAAATTACCTTGATTTAATACTTTATTTTTGGATTTTTTAGCTTTTACAGGGCGTTCAACTACTAAATAGGCATCCTGTTGATATACAATCTTCCAGGCTTGTGCTACACGATCAATTTCAAAGTAATTACCTTTAATTCTATAATTTACTAACTGTAACTTATCTCTAGGAATCCTTTCATCATAGTAGTAAATGGTAGGTAGATTATTCTTATTCTCCTTATTTATTTTGATGTATGTTTTTGTACCATCATCAAACATAAATTGCGGTTGTTCAAATTCATAAACATTATGATTTTGTTTAATCTTATAACCAGTTAATGCTGTTCTAGCATTTTCTTCGGCTTTCATAATGGCGTTTATACGTTGTTCTTCACGTTCCCATGCTGCTTTAACGCCTTTTACGCTATCTGGTGTAGTATCTGGATAAATATAATCCACATAATATTCTGGGTGATCACCAGTTGTTAATAAGTAACGATAACTACGTTCATTTGTTGTAATGATCATATTCGTTTTAATATTTGTTGTAGTTGGTTTTACGTACACATGAGGGGTACCCGCTACGTCTACAACTTCAACTTGCCAACGGCTAGTATCACCTGCAGAAATACTTTCTACAGATTCGCCTTCACGTAATTTAATATCTGTTAGTACTAATGGTTTTAGTACTAATTCGATTTGTTGATTATCGCTGTACATATAACTATGGCGAATTCCTGTAATATTATCTGGATCCCATACAGTACCATCTTCTGCGAAGGCAAATCCTGTTGTCATAATTGAAATTACAGCCGCTAATGCTAATGCTTTAGATTTCATTTTCATTGTTGTAATACCCTTTCTAAATCTCCTAACACAACAAATTATTTATTTTCTTCACTGACAGAAAAATCAGTAACAAATAAGCCTAATGGATTATTCACAATATCTTGTTCATTTGTTAATGCAGACGGATTCACAGTTATTGAGAAGTTACCTGTATATGTTTTCTCAATTTGTTTCCTTGTTACATTATCAAATGTCTTTGTACGCCAACGTGCGATATATACATTATCGCTACCAGATTGTTTGTTAATGGATATGATTTCAACACTAATTGCTTTTTTACCAATATCTTCAATTTTTTTATCTAATTTTTCAGATTGTAACTTTTCATTAGCGTGGCCATCTACAAAATAAGATAATTCTGTTAGGTTATTTTGTAGAATCACTGGGTCAATCGGTAAAGAAGCATAATTCGTTATAAACTTTTTAAGGAAATATTTAATTTCTCCCTCTTTTGGTTCATATTTTATCTCATTAAGTACCCCTACACCTTTAAACTCCCCACTATCTGATACAGATACAATATAAGGGATGTATTTTACACTAAAGGCTGCGTATACAATACCGATTGTTAATAATAAAGATGTAGCTGCTAAAAAGGCTGCTATCCCTCTCCATCTGTTACGCTCTTTGATAATATCAAGGTAAATCAAGGCAAATGTTTTGGGTTCTGCTTCATATCTCTCTTTTACTGTTTTGTTGTCATTCATACCGTTCTCCTATATAGTTAATTTTAGCTAAATTATATATAAAGTTTCTGATTTTGTAAATAGACTTTTTGAGAAATATCGGATATAATGAGTATAGATTATTTTAATTTGAATCATAATGTATAAAATCAACTTTACAGCCAACCAAAATAAAAAAGGTCAGCTTCACACCTATTACTGATTTTCTACATCAGAAAAATAGGGCAGCGAAGCTGACCTCTAAAATCATGCCAATGCTCATTTACACATTTCGTTTTTTCTAAACGAAATAAATGAGGTTTAAGCCAGATAAAATCTGGCTTAAACGGGCAACCTACGGTTGCAAGAAGGAGTACCCATTTCATGGCTACATTTTACTATGAAATGTCCATCGGTAACGCTGGCCATTCATTAGCAAAATTTGAATACATAACACGCACTGGCAAGTATCAATACTCTGCCAGTGGCGAAATAAAAGAAGATCTTGTTTACAAAGAATCTTCTAATATGCCATCTTGGGCTTCTGGCAGAACGGATGGCGGATATGATATGCAAACAGCTACATTCTGGAATGAAGCAGATTTAAGTAATGAAAAACGCCCATTCCGTGAAATAAAACTAGCTTTACCAAATGAGTTTTCTCATAAAGAAAATATTGCTATTATGCAGCAATATATGAAAACTCATTTTAAAGATTATCCATACACAATGGTAATCCATGATAAAGAAGCTACATTAACAGAAGGAGAACGCAATATTCATGCGCATATTATGTTCTCTGAACGTAAAATCGATTTAACAAGGAACGAACCAGGCCGCCAATCCTACTTTAAACGTGCTTCTGTAAAAAAAGATGGCACCAAAACTGGCGGCTATATAAAATCAAGAGATTTTATATCAAAAGATAAACTTATTGAGTTACGGAAAAATTGGGAATTTATCCTAAACGAAGAATACAAAAAACGTGGAATGAATGAACGTGTTTCTTGCGAAAAATTAGAAGTACAACGAGCAGAAGCATTAGCAAATAAAGATTTTCTACGTGCTGCTGAATTAGATCGACCAGCACAAAAGAAAATGAATCCAAGCACTGTATATAAAAATGCACAAACTATCAAATCTTTTAAACAATACTTATTTGAAAATAAATTTGATGAAGCGCAGTTTTTAATTGATATAACAAATGATGATTCTGTTAAATCGTATTTGTTATGCCATCAGTACATGGATTTAAAAAAGCGTATCGCCCGTGAACGCTTTTTATCTAAAGAGGATCTAAAAACAGTAGAAAAAGCGGAAGCGTTACAATCTACGCTTTCTACTAAGTTACAAGAAGCAAAATCCTTTAATCGTAAAGTAGGTACTACTGCTACAGATGGTAGTTCTATCCATGATCGTATTAAACGATTAGAAGAACGATCTAAGCGCATAGAAGCAGAAATAGCACAAATTAATTCAAGAGTGCTTACACAATCTGAATTAATTAAACGCTATAAAAAACAACAAGCTACAAAACGAATTTATAAAGCACGTTTATTACGTAATAAACACCATATTACCATTAAGCCTAGCCGTATAACATCGATTCCAGTTCGTACACAACGTTTACAAACTAATATTAGTAAAGAAGCCTTAATACATAACTTGTATAAACAGCGTTATGTATTTAATAAGGCTACCTTTGATAGTACGTGCAATTCAATTATGAATCGCATTACAAAAGGTGAATATCGTAAACAGATTGAGCGCTTACGCAGCTTAACGGCTAAGTACAATACGTTTAAAGATCCTTCTGTTCTATCTGATATGAAACAGACAGAACGCTGGTTATCACAAAAGAAAGAATACCTATTACCTAAAATTCAAAAACAAGCTGCTGTTGAATTAGATAGTATGAAACGCAGCGTACAACGAATTGATCGTAATTTAGAGGTACTAACCAGTAGTGATAAATCGCTTTATAAAGCGTATAAGGAAGTTACAAGAGCAGATAAAACACCTAAGTATAAAGAAGCTGTCTTACGCTCCTACAGCTTACATCCAAACGATATAAGCAGATTACATAAACTGCAGAACCGTTTAGAATCTTTCACTAACAAAATAAATTCTATGAAAGCTGTACGATCGGTTGAAACAACGGCCCGTAAAGTGGATCGTTTAGAAAAATTACAAACTAACATTTCTAAGAAAATTCAAACGATCGATACATCAGCACCTATAGATAAAGTAGGTACCATTACTAAGCATGATGTGTTTGAAGCTATTAAGCAGCGGAAGGTAGATATTCTAACCAAATTGCGACCACTTCGCCAAGAATACGCTAAATACAGCAATAAAAATGTTACATATCAATCTACACTTAATTCTGTAATGAATCGCATAACTAAAGGCGAATATAAACGTAATATTGAAGTGTTACGCAGCTTAAAACAAAAACAATCCCTTGCCTTTAAAGAGCAAGAAAAGGCCCGTTTTGCTGGTAACACATCTGATATGAACCGTTATTCTGCAGAATCGGCAGCGTATACAAAAGAAATGCAAAAAGTGGAAGCCTGGTTACAATCCACGTATTCTAAATTGAATACGCCAACCATCCAGCAACAAGCTGTGAGGGAATATGAATCGATTCAACAACGGAATCAATCTGTATCACAACAGATTCATCGGTTAGAAACCGATTATAAACACCTTGATACGTTAAAAAATAAGCTATATCACTATGGAAATAGTAATAGGAACACCAATAACCAGGCAGCTGGTATGGTAAAACAATTCTTGAATCGTGGTACCCCACAATCAAGAATTGGCGGCTTATTAAAGCGTTTACATAATTTAAGTAACAGGGCTACTGCTAATGATCATGCATTAACAGCACATATCAAATTTACAAAAGATAAGCCTAAATGGAGAGAGAGGACTATTGAAGATGGAATTGAAATCTAAACTTGTAATTACTGTATTAACTGGCGCACTAGCTATTTCTGGTATGGCTAGTACGCAGGCCAATGGCCCACTTAATAACATGATTCGTCATGCAGCTTTGAAGTACAATGTGGATCCTGTATTATTAACTAGCTTAATCGGCCAAGAAAGCAGCTTTAATCAAAATGCTGTATCTCCTGCAGGGGCTGTTGGCTATGGCCAACTTATGCCAGATACAGCTGCAGAATTAGGCGTAGATCCTTATGATCCCGAACAAAATATAGATGGATCTGCCCACTATTTACGCCAAATGTTAGATTCTAACGGTGGAAATGTAAAACTAGCACTAGCAGCCTATAACGCTGGACAAGGTGCTGTAAATCAATATGGCGGTATTCCACCATATGAAGAAACACAAGACTATGTATCTTCTGTAATGAGCGGTTATAGAGATAATTTAGCAACAGATGGGGCTTTACCTACTCCCCCACCTGCTGCTAGACAATCTAAACCAAAACAAGGCGTAAAAAAACGTGTAGTAGTATATCATCCATCAGCACATACACAACCTACTACACAGAAAAAAACAAATTCAAATGTATTCTTATATAAAAAATGAGGTGTAATACATGAATTTATACATTACAGAAAAGCCTAGTGTAGCAAGAATTATTAAGGATTATCTTAATAATTCTGGTGCTAACTTTACATCAACCACCACTAACAAAGAAACAGATTCCCCTTTTTTCTTTGATTCTAACGGTAATTGTATTGCCTGGTGCGCTGGCCACTTGCTCCGACTACTGGATCCTAAAGAATATGATTCAAAGTACGCAAGCTGGGATGAAACATTACTTCCCATCTATCCAGAAGAATTAAAGAAATGTACAAGAGCGACTACTAAAGCGTTATACAAGCATTTACAAAAACAAATTAAAACAGCTACTACTGTATACCATTTAGGCGATCCAGACCGTGAAGGCTGCTTAATCGTTGATGAAATATTAAAGCAAGAAGGCTTTACTGGTACAGTAAAGCGTATCTTACTTAATGCACTAGATGAAACAAGCGTACAAAACGCTTTTTCATCCATACAAGATAATTCAGATTTTCAAACAATGACCGCTGCTGCAGAATCAAGAGCGGCCATTGATTGGTTAATTGGTATCAATTTAACCAGATTCTTTACCCGTATAGGCCAACATTCTGGTAATGCAGGTACATTACCTGTAGGCCGTGTAAAAGCGCCTGTATTGAAGCTAGTATATGATCGTGATATGTCTATTGAGCAGTTTGTACCTACTACCTATTACACAGTAGACGCTTATATAAACGGCAAAACCAAAATTACCTTAGAACACGATGATATTTTTGAAAAAGAACTAGCTGATCGCATTAAATCTGAAATCGAAGGTAAAGAAGCTACGGTATCTGAATTAGAGCGAGAAATAACAAATCATTTTGTTACTTCTCTATTTTCACTAGATACACTACAGGTAGAACTCAATAAACGCCATGCAATCAGCCCTTCTAATACGTTAGCTGCAGCGCAATCTTTATATGAAAAGGGTTATATTACCTATCCTAGATCAGACTGTAAATATTTACCTGACAGCCAAAAAGAACAGGCTGCAGGTATTATCCACAATCTGTTATCTAATGAACGTGTAACCGTTGCTGTTACTGATGAATCTGTGTTCACAACAGATAAAAAGCCTGTATACAATACAGGCAAGGTAACAGCCCATCATGCTATTATCCCGACTGTAAAAGAACTAACTAAAGAGGTATTAGAAACGTTTTCAACCGATGAGCAAACTGTATACCTAGAAGTGGCCAAACGTTACCTGGCAGCGCATTATACCAAGCCACTTGTGAAAGAAAAACTGGAAGCTACTATTGAAGTAGCCAATACAGCGTATACGATGAAGCTATCTGAAACACAGGTACGAGATGAAGGGTATAAGATTTTGTATATTGATCTTCTACCACCAGAAGAAATCTATGCAGAAGAACCTATCCCCTTCCCTATAGAACAAGGCGATACTTTTACGTTAAAAGATGTATTTGTTACCGATCATGTAACAAAACCGCCTAATCCATTTACAGAAGGTACCTTATTAAGCGCTATGAATCATATTGATAAATACGCTTATAATGCGAGTGAAAGCCAACTACAAACGCTAAAAAGCGTTAAAGGTATAGGCACACCAGCAACTAGAGCCACTATCATTTCTGAATTATTAGATCCTAAAAACCCTCTATTGTACAAAAAAGGGAAAGCCATTCATGTTACATCAACAGGGGCTAACCTGGTTACAGCCCTTCCAATCGTATTGTTAGAGCCAACATTTACGGCAGATATGGAAGAAAAATTATCTGCTATAGAAAATGGTTCATTATCTATCAAGGATATTATTTCTGATACAAAAGACTTTGTATCATCTGTTATTAACAATACAGATGTAAGAAAGTATGCTAAGGAAGCATTATTTAATCGTGATCATCCTTGCCCTAAATGTCATGAAGGGTACTTACATAAATTACATTCTAAAAAATTAGATCGTGATTTTTACAAATGCAGCGATCCAGAATGTAACTTTATGTGTAATGTTAAAAAGAACGGAACGCCAGACTATACAATCTGTCCAGAATGTAAAACTGGCTTTATCGTTACTAGAAAAGCTACTAAAGGTGATACAACGTTTGAATTTAGGGCTTGTACTAATTACCCAAAATGTAAATACATTGAAGGTAAAAATAAGCCACAGCCTAAAGGGCCTAAATGTCCTAAATGCGGTGAAGGTATACTCATCACACGCAAAGGTGAAAAAGACGGTAAAAAATGGCAGTTTAAAGGCTGTTCTAATTACCCAAAATGTGATTATAAAGAATGGGGATCTAGCAAGAAAAGTAAGTAATATTTTTAAATCAAAATATTTGTTTATATGCTTTTTTATGTTATAAAATATAAAAAAACATATTTTTACATAGGAGTATATAATATGACAAACCAATTAGATAAGATCCATTTATTATTAGAAACTATGAAGCAGTATGCTGCTGTTCCTATATCTAAACAAGCAGATCTTATTAAGCAGCTTACATTTATGATGGGTGCTATTTATACGAACACTAACAACAAGGCAGATCGTCTTTCTTACTACGCTAATATTTCTGCTATTTGTCAGACTAACCATATTGATTATGTAAATGCAGTACTAATCCCTGCTGGTAATCTGATAGCTAAAACAACGCTATCTGATGTAACGCAGCAGCAAGCATTTATTGATCAATGGGTATCTGACTATCAAGAAAAAGCTGATAATGTTACTAATCAAAAACAGCATTAAAAAAAGAACCTGGGGTCGCCATCCCAGGTTCTTTTCAAAGTTTTATATCATCATATTCTAACAAAGACTATTAAATTCAGCCAACCTGTCATTATTAGAGTATAACTACTATAAACCTAAGCGTTTACATATGATTTTAATAATTACTGTAGCAGTTACTTTAATAATTACACTTGTAATTATACTTAAAATCATAGTAATAATTATCAAACATAAATCTATATGCAATAATTTATATCCTTTCTGTGAAAACAACAATAAATATAATATATAGTATAAAAAATCATATTTCACCTTTTGACTTTTACTATACTATATAAGATTATACTTAAATTCTTTGTATGTATCAATATTGACATTTTGAGAATAATAAATATAGTTATGTCAAATTTATCGATTTAATTACTTTGTTTTTGAATAAAAATTCACAGCAAAAAACAAAATGATATAAAAAATGCTAAAAAAAAACATTTTATTATTTTCAAATAATTTGATATACTTATTTAAGTAATAATTATCAAGCGTAAATCTACTAAATGATTTACAAAAAAAAGAAACCTAAGTCGCCAACCTAGGTTTCTTTTTTTTGATCTAATCTATATAATCTTTTAAATAACCAGATTCAATCATTTTGTAGTTGAATACTTTCCCTATATATTCCATAGCTTCTATTAAATGTGATTTATCTGAATCCCATCCTCTGCCATCTGTAACATAAATAAATTCATGATTAGTGCGACTAAATCGATCATGTAAATCTTTAAATTCAGTTGCAGATGATTTGGATTTAGATCCACTAGAATTAAAATTATTTATTTCAAATAGATAGAGCTTTTTTCGTGCTGGATTAAATAATGAACCATCAAATCTTCTATTTTCAAAAGAATCATCTAAATCAATATCATACCATTCTTTAATATTAGATTTAGTGGTTTGTCCATGATATATCCAATTTTTAGTTTTAGCAATATCAGTTAAAACGGTAGATAAATATAGTTCTCCCATATTACCACTTCTATTTTTTCTTCCGTTTGAATCCATACCAGCTTCAACTCCTAAGGCATAATCATGTACAGATCGTTTTAACCCCATATTTAATACCCAAGACAACCCACTATCATGTAAGAATTGTAAATACAAATCTATCTTATCCATTTCTATGTCTTTGAAATTTAATGTATATACATGGTTTATTCCTTGGATTTTTAGTATTCGTTGGCTATATGGTTTCTCAAATTTATCTTTTCTTATACCTAATAGATATGGAACAAGCAAAAACATATTCGTGTTTTCTTTAAAAAAATCATCTATTTGTTCAATACTTTTTCCGATCAAATAATCTAATGTATAAAGTTCTGGAGTATCAAATAGTTCCATATTTCTTTTTACATTATCAAAATTTACCCAGTATGATGCTAAAAAACTTAATGATGAACGTGTTTCCATAAAGAATTCTAATTTTTCATTTGGATTTAAATTTAAGTATTCAAAAACATCGTATTTCATATTACCCCTTAAAAATTTGCTATTAAAAGCTCTTTAATTTTCCCTCTTTTTTGTGCATTACTATTAATCATTCTAGTAGCGCCAACTTCAATTATAGTTTTAGCTACTGGTTTATATAGTTCATATACTAATTGTGCAGATGAGTTAGAAAGAACAACAAATACCCCTTTTTGATCTAATTCTACAAATGTATCTCTTAATTTTATTTGTTCTTTATATCCAAATCCTGCAGCTGTATAACCAGTAAAACTTTCTGTAATGGATAGTGGTACATATGGTGGATCAAAATATACTAGATCACCTTTTTTTGCTGTTTTAACAGCATTTTCAAATGTATCATTTAATATTAAAACATCATTTGTATTAAAATAGTTACTAATATTCCGTAGATTTTCTTCATCTAAAATCTTTGGATTTTTATATTTTCCATAAGGTACATTGAATTGATTCTTTGAGTTTACTCTATACAAGCCATTATAATTAACTCTTAACATATAAAGAATACGAGCCGCTCTTTCAACATCATTCATTATATCAATGCGGCCATCACGATCTGCAGATCGTAAATCTAAATAATATTCTTTACTATTATTTGCCTTATGTTTATTTAATTCTAGAATCAAACTCTCTACATCATCTTTAATTACTTTATACGCAAGTATTAGTTCTGAATTATTATCATTAATAACAGCCTTTTTTGGTGATAATTCAAATAATAATGCGCCACCACCAACGAACGGTTCAAAATAACAATTAAATTTATTAGGAATTAATTTACTAATTTCTGGTAATAATTGCCGTTTTCCTCCTACCCACTTTGTAAATGGCTTTAACTTATTCAATGTTAATGTCTCCCTATTATGCATTACTTTATTTAGACATACCATTATTTATGAGTTTATTTACTTGTTTTAGTAGTCCTAATTCTTGCTTTATGATGTTTTGTAACTGGCTTATATCATTAAATCGAGAATCAAATAATCTAGTAGTTCGATTTCTAACCTCTAATTTATCAACTAAACCTGTTTTATAAACGCTCTCAACATTGCCAGCTAGATTAGCAGCTGTTTGATCAAAATATGTTCTATCTACACTTCTTGCAGGTAATCCCATATTAAGCATTTCAGCTTGTCTTTCAATAGTAGATTGCCACGCCAACTCTTTATCTACAGCAATAACATTTACCGTTGTTTTATATCCAGCAGCTTTTAACGTTTTCAAATAATCTAAAGGTGAATCAAGTGATTTAAAGGTACTTTCAATAATTACATTGTATTTATTTTCAGTAGCCTTTGCCAAAATATTACGAACCATTTTTCCGTAAAATGGGCCTGTAACAAAAGCTATATCTGATCCAACTAACTTTTGTAATTGTTGAAAGTTTGGATGGTATTGTCTAAACTGATCACCATCAATAGTCATTAAATTATTATTTAATCTTTTATTGGCTAACTTTACAAAAACAGATTTACCAGCACCAGGAGTGCCACCAGTAATAATTCCTTCTGGATTTGTTACTGGTGTTAAATTCTTGTTACTAGATAATATATGCTTCCATATTTTTTCTGTTAGCCTAACGGAATCAGCTTCTGTAAATTTTTTTAATCTCTCTATTTCCGCTAATTTATCATCCATTTTAAATACCTTCTAATATAGCTTGTTTTTGCTTAATAAATTCGCCTTCTTTTTCGTAATCAATTTCTTCTGGATCCATGCAATATAATTTATGTTTTAATTCTAATAACTCAATAATATCTGGATTATCAGTATCAACATCACGAGCAGTTACTGCAACTACATAAGAAATTAATTCAATCAATACATCTTTTTGCATAAAAGTAGCCATACTTAATTACTCCTATTCCTCATGTTTTTTCATATATTCACGTAACGCTTTACGGATAGTACCTCTAAAAGAGATACCTTCATTCTCTTTTTGATCTTTTAAAAATTTATATTCTTCTGGTGTTAAGTCAATCGTTGTACGTTGTTTTTCAACTCTTTTTGTATTTACAAGTAAGCTGGAATTTTTAACAAAATCACTTTCTTGTTTTTTCATAGTTTTAATTGCCATATTATTTTGCCCTTTCTATATATTGTCTAATTTCATTAGTTAAATTTACTATTTCTTCACTTGCTGGAGATTGTGGCGCTAATTCTACTACACTTTTACCAAAAGAATAAGCGTCTTTATATGCTTTTCTAGTACCTAGAATTGTATTTAATAATACAAAATCAAACTCACTATAAATTAATTCTTTTATATGTTGAATCTCTTTTTTAGCTTGTTTATTAACATTATTCAATAAAACAAACGTTTTATTTCGATCAATTACTTCACCAGCACTATTAAGTAATTCATTAAAATCTTGCAATCCAAATATTTCTACTTGGCTTATTGCTACAGGTGAAATAATCATATCAGAAACAATTAACCCCTGGCGAATAGAGTTGTTATCCATACCGCCAGAATCGATTATAAGATGTTTTTTCTTATTGCCTTTATATTCAGCAATAAGTTCTTCTGTTAATTCAGTATATACAGGTAATCGATTTAATCCTTCTTGTTCACGAAGTTGGAAGAATCGACTACTACTTTGTTGAATATCTAAATCAACAATAGGGGCCACTAAAGAAATAGATAAATTAGTAGCAATCATTGTTTTACCCACTCCACCTTTTGTATGGGAAATATTAATGATCATATCAAAATCCACCTTTCTTTTAATAATTCCATAAATAACTCCACCTATATATTAGCATATTTTTATGTCGAAGTAAATATTTTTATGTGGCATATTTTTATATAATTTTATGTTTTTATATCGACTAAAAACATAACTTTACATAAAAAAAAGAAGCCTGCTATTTTGCAGACTTCTTTTTTAATTCCGCTTGATATTCTTTTACTAAACGATAGAATGTATCTTTTTTTAACCCTAATAATTGCCAGGCCATAGTAGATGATACTTCTTTTTTTTGCCACAGATTATAAATCTTAATAAAGCCTTTATCAATTTGATGTTTAGGGCGGCCAAACTTAACCCCTCTTTTTTGTGCTGCTTCAATTCCTTCTTTCTGGCGTTTTTGCATTTTCTTTAATTCTGCTTCCGCCAGCGTAGCATACACTTCAATTAATAAGTTATTGATCATATCCATAATTGGTTTTGTTAAATCACCAAAAGAAGATAGATCAATTAACGTTGTAGGAATATCTAAAATACGTACAGTAACCCCTTTTTCGTGTATTTCTTTTAATACAGAAATAATATCCCGTTTAGATCGCCCCAGGCGGTCTAACTCATGAATATATAAAGTATCGCCATCTTGTAGGGCTTGTAATAAATGCTGCAGCGCTACACGATCTGTATTTTTCCCTGTAGCATAATCAATAAACAATCGTGATTCATCTGCACCCTGCTTTATTAATTCCTCTTTTTGACGATCTATATTCTGTTCCTTTGTTGATACACGAATGTACCCAAAATTAGCACTCATATAAACCCCTTTTTCGCAAAATTTAACAACACACTTTTTCAGATTTCTCAAAAAGTCCTATATTATACACTTTTGAGAAGGATTAAGCAAGTTGTTTTTTTTATTCTATAATAGCATACGTTTTTAGATAAAAAAAAACAGTTACCAGGGCAACTGTTTTTTAATTATGCTATTATATATATTTTTATGTTTATTAACATAAAAATATAGCATATATAAATTATCAAAAATAATCTATATATGCTATAGAGGAGATATAGATTTAATTACATAAAAAATGAAATTACACATATAAGGATAAAAACGCTCAATGATACCTTCCAATAATCAAAAATAAGGTTCATTAATTTACCACCTTGTAAACCTTGTTTTTTTAATTCTAATCGTTTTCTACCATATAGAATAACAAAAATTAATGCTACCCCAATTCTAACAACTGGATAATTTAGAAAAGCAGTAATTACAAAAAAAGCTATAAATAAAGGGAATACAAATAGTAATTCTTTTTGTCGCAATTCTTTTTGTAATTTATCATTCAAATTGATTTCTTGACTCAATTTCCTTCAACTCCTTTAATACCCAGCGTTCCACATATTTAGGTGGAATACGGTTACCAGATTCCCAATTTTCTAGTGTTCTTAATGGAATTTCCATTAATTCTGACATAGCTGCCCTAGTGAGACCTGCTGCAAGCCGAGCTTCTTTAAATATATTTTGTTCCATAACAAACTCCTTCATAGAATGGGTACCTTTTTCTATATTTATATTATATCACCCATTGGGTGATATGTAAATATATTTTTATGTTTTTTTATATAAAATAATATATTAAAACATAAAAATATATTTACCTTTAGGATCACTTGCTGCTTGTCGCTCTTTTAATTTATATTGTAATTCATGTAGCTTATCATGATTTCTCTTAAAAATAAAAAAATATTTTTATATTTTTTTATGCGAAAATACATAAAAAAACAGCACATATTAACTAGCTAGTAAAAATAGTAGTTAATATGTGCTTGTAAAAATTATGCACTTATATTATACGGTAGTTCAATTCATCAAACAAGTAAATTATCAAAATAGATTTATCGTACGCTGGTGATCTTAGAAATTGTATATCCATCGATTCCGATACAAGCGCAACGGTATTGTCAATCGATGAATATAGGGGTCCCGAGCGCTTAGTGGGAATTTGTATCGATAAGGGGTACAAATTCCCACTAAACGCTCGGGACCCCAATATACAATTTGACCGCCTGCCCCAAAGAATGGGGCAGGCGGTAGGGGATGATCTTAAAGTTGATTATAAACTAATAACTTAAAATTGATTTATTTGCTCTATATGGCGTTTTTATGATCTTTATGATAAATAACACTAGAAAATTATAAAAATCGCTTGTGAGTTAAATTTTCGCATTTTATTGATAATTAAATAGCAGATATATATTTTATTTTGATTAGTTAATTAATAAGAAGGAGACATTCTCCGATCTATAAAATTGTAACGAAAAAAATATATCTGATATAGGTACCCTTTTTCTGCATTGTAAGTCTTTGTTTTTTATTTAGAAAATATAAAGAGAAAAAAAGAAAATAAAAAACGTATTTCATTGATAATTCATATAGGTACCTTTTTTGTTGAGTACTTATTTTTTTCTTTCTTTTAAATATCTTTTTTATTCTTTTTATTCTTTTAGACCACTATTGAAGCCAGTATATATCAATGTTTATAAATGGTATAGGTACCCTTTTTGTTGGGTATAAGTACCCTTTTTGTTGGGTATAAGTACCCTTTTTGTTGGGTATAGGTACCCCCTTTGTTGGGTATAAGTACCCCTTTTGTTGGGTATAAGTACCCCTTTTGTTGGGTATAAGTACCCTTTTTGTTAGGTATAGGTGCCCCTTTTGTTGGGTATAGGTACCCCTTTTGTTGGGTATAGGTACCCCTTTTGTTGGTGTTATTTTTTTGAGATAAATGGATTAAAACCTATCATTTATAGTTGTAAAAAACATCTTTTAATTTGATAAATTTAATTATAAGTCTAGAATTATCTACTTATAATTCATATAGGTACCCTTTTTGTTGGGTAAGTTTTTTATAATTAAAATAGGTATCCTTGTATTGACAAAAGGGGTACCTATTAGTATATTAAAGTTGTTCAGACTTAATATTATATTTCCAAAGGAAAGGACTAATAGGTACCCTAAGATATACTTTATCATAAAAGGTGTACTTATAAAAGTGAACTCATTTATGAATCAATTAGAAGCATTACAAAATGCACAACAAAAAGGATATTGCATAATGATTAAGTACCATAATGATATGAATTTAGTCGCATTTAAAGACTTTAACCAGCGTGAATTAAATATATTTTTTTCAATTTGTTCATTATTAAAAGAAAGGGGAGAAGAACCTGTTACATTTTCTTTTAATGAGATAAAATCTATTATCAATATTAATATTCCTAATAACAATGTTTTTGAGAGTTTATTAGTATCTACATATGATAAATTACTACAATTACAACTGGGTTATCATAATGAGCAGAAAATAGTACGTTTTTCTTTATTTACTGGATATGTAGTAGATAAAGAAAAAAAAGAAGTTACAATTAATGTAAATCATGATTATTCTTATATTTTGAATGAATTATCTAAGAATTTTACTATTTTTGAATTACAAGAATTTAATTCTTTAGCTTCATCGTATTCTAAAAATATGTTTCGCTTACTA
>NZ_JBPUGE010000012.1:0-10472 GCF_051549505.1 Veillonella sp. ZSJB6
AACACAGTAGTTAAGCTCATAAACGCCGAAAGTACTTGGCTGGAGACGGCCTGGGAGGATAGGAAGCCGCTGATTAAGCTAAAGGCACACCTGAGGGTGTGTCTTTTTTTTGTGTTTGGCTTCCTATCCTCCCAGGGTACCTGGTAAGCAGGGCAGTAGAAGATGGAGAAGCGAAGCGACGACAGATTCACTGCATCGCTTAGTTCGGAGCGTAAGATGGACATGTAGCGTAGCTACATAAGTCCATCCACAGCGACGAACACCCAGTATCCTGGAGCTAAGAACCGTACATAAGAACTCGCTGATTAAGCATTCTGCGGCTAGTGGTAGGAGGCAAACTCTACCCATACGGTAACGTGGCACAACGTGCCAATGTTACCGAACCGTAAACCAGTTGAGTAACTCTAAATTTATGTAAATAAACTACCTCTAATCGATACCGCGGTGCGCAGCACCAATGGTATCGTACCGTAAAGCTGCTGTATAACTTTAAATATATGTAAATAACGAACCCTATAATCTCGATCTCCAAGTTTATAGGGCTTTTTATTGTCCATTTTTGCATATTACTAATAAATATTTTCATTCATAGATTAATATGAATATCTTGTGAGGGATTTTCTTGATAATACTAGGTATGTGTGATATTCTCATTATATGCTTAAGTGGATTGGAGTGATTAGTTTTTATGTATAAATATGGCAAGAGCTGTATTAAAAAATTATTATATTTTCTTTCAATATGTATTGCAATTTTAGCTATCTCATTTGGTGTTATGTGGGGGCTGTCTACTGATTATAAGATCTATGGTGTACCAGTTCTTAATTACCATCAAGTAAATGATGAAAAGCATTCTGCATTAACACTTCATGTTGATCAGTTTAGAGAGCAGATGGAGTATTTACATAATCAGGGATACAACACGATTACATTAGATCAATTATATGATTATTTAGAAAATGGTACTGAATTACCGAATAAGCCAATTGTTATTACCTTTGATGATGGTTATGTTGATAACTACAATAATGCATTGCCTATTTTAAAGGAATACAATATGAAGGCTACCTTGTTTATGATTAGTGATGCTGCTAATACGCCTGGTTTTGTTTCTACAGAACAAATGCATAAAATGGAAGCAGGTGGCTTTGATATTCAAGGTCATACTAATCATCATAAAATCTTAACAAAAATTGACCCTACTGAGTTGCCAGATGCTTTGCTTGGAGGAAAGACTTCATTAGAGGGGATTTTAGGTGAGCCTATTGAATATTTAGCATATCCTGGTGGGTTTAACGATATGCTCGTTCAATATGTAACTAAACAGTCTGGTTATAAAATGGCTTTCACAGTACAACCAGGTACAGTACAGCCAGGAGATAATCTATATGCCTTAAATCGATTGGCTATATTCCAAGGTGATACACCATATCTATCGTTCTGGATGCGCCTACATTGTGCACCATTTATTCACTACACATGGGCATTACGTGATTTTTTACGCGATAATGGATGGCCGAGATTAGCATCTATTATTCCGTTATTCTAGGAGGAACTATGTCTTACGAAGTTGTAGCAAGACCTTTACGCGTTGCTGTTTTAACAGTTTCTGATACTCGTACCTTTGAAACCGATAAAGGCGGTAATAAAGTACAAGAGTTTTTAGAACAAGCAGACCATATTGTGGTAGATCGTAAAATTGTTATTGATGATTACGATGAAATTAGAAATGCTATGATCCCATGGTGTAATGATGAATCTATTGATGTTATCATTTCTACAGGTGGCACTGGCATTGCTAAGCGCGACGTAACAATTGAAGCTGCAAATAGCCTCTATGAGAAACATATTCCTGGATTTGGTGAAATCTTTAGATATTTATCCTATACAGAGGATATTGGTACTAAAGCGATGGCGTCTCGTGCTGAAGCGGGGGTCAACAATAACACCTTGATGTTCTCTGTTCCAGGCTCTGTAGGTGCCGTTACATTAGCTATGAGTAAACTTATCATTCCTGAAATGGCCCATCTCGTTCGAGAAATTACAAAGTAATATATTTAGACTGCTCATTCGTGGGCAGTCTTTTTTTGATAATAGAATTCATAATGCTATTTAAGGGACATAAAAATATTCAGATAATACCTTATTAATGGGTATAAAATCTATATATGCTAATTCTCAATATATAAAACAATACCATTGCAGTATTGTTTTATTTCGATTATACTAGATTTAGTAATACGTTTGTCCGAGTGCACGAGAAAGGAGACCTTATGAAGTTAAATCAGGCCACGGATTATGCATTTCGCATGGTCTTGCATATGGCGCTATTACCTTCGGGAACGAAGATAACTGGCTCTGTATTGGCTGAGCAGGAATTGATTCCAGAACGATTTTTGCTTAAGATTATGCGTAGTCTCATTGCAGCTGGGATTATGAAATCCTTTCGCGGTGTAGATGGTGGGTTTGCCCTCAATCGAGATCCTCAAGAGATTTCATTGCTCGATGTAATTAGAGCGGTAGAAGGGGATGCGTATTTACAACGGTGTTTATATGATGCAGGTTCTTGCTCTAAGTCTTGTATGGGGCATTGTGCTATCAATGAGGCTATGGGGACGATTCAGGACCAATTAATTAATCAGTTGGAGCAGGTTAACTTTAAAACGCTTGCTCAACGTGAACAGTTGATTGAGGCTGAAGCGTTGCCATATTCACAAGCGCAATGATACAAGGTTTTTAGTAAAAGCTCATCAAGTGATGTAGGTATTTAATTCTAAGGAGGAAAACACATGTTTGAAGCTGTAGATTTAGCTCGATTACAATTTGCGCTAACATCTATCTATCACTGGTTGTTTGTGCCGTTCACACTAGGCATGACAGTGACTGTAGCTATCTTAGAGTGGACATATGTGTCTACAGGTAAAGAAGTTTACAAAAAAATGGCAAAATTCTGGGGCAAATTGTTCCTAATTAACTTTGCTATGGGTGTGGTAACTGGTATTGTTCAGGAATTCCATTTCGGTATGAACTGGGCAGAATATTCTCGTTTTATGGGTGACATTTTCGGCGCTCCATTGGCCCTTGAAGCATTAATGGCATTTTTCTTGGAATCTACATTCATGGGTGTATGGATCTTTGGCTGGGATCGTTTAAATAAAACTGTTCATGCCCTTGTAGCTACGTTGGTAGCATTAGGTACAAACCTATCTGCATTCTGGATTCTCGTAGCGAACTCCTTCATGCAACATCCTGTAGGTTATGTAATTCGCAATGGCCGTGCAGAAATGGACAATTTCTTAACAATTGTTCAAAACGGCTATGTTCCAGGCCAATTCTTCCATATCGTGTTGAATGGTTTATTAACAGCAGGCGTAATTATCATGGCTATCAGTGCATGGCACTTATTGCGCAACAATGCGACAGACTTCTACCGTCGTTCCGCTAAATGGGGCATGGTTATTGCTCTTGTATTCGGTACTTTAGGCGCTTTGGCAGGTCATCATCAAGGTCAATACATTACAAAAGTACAACCTATGAAAATGGCTGCTATGGAAGCATTGTGGGAAACACAAGATCCAGCTCCATTCTCTTTGGTAGCTAACATTGATACTAAAGCACAAAAAAATACGGGCGCACTTGAAATCCCTGGTGGTTTGTCCTTCTTGACTCAAAACTCCTTTACTTCTGGTAAAGTAGAAGGTATCAAAGATCTTCAAGCTAAATCCGAGGCTCAATATGGTCCTGGTAACTATATTCCAGATGTTCCAGCAATCTTCTGGACATTCCGTATCATGGTTGCAGCTGGTTCCATTATGTTACTCGTTGCATTCGTAGGTCTTATCCTTAATGCAAAAGATAAATTGGTTGGTAATCGCACATTCTTGAAAATTATGTTCTGGACATTGCCATTGCCATTCATTGCTCATTCCACAGGTTGGTTTGTAGCAGAAGCAGGTCGTCAACCATGGCTTGTATATGGCTTGCAATTAACTGCAGACGGTGCATCTAAAGCCGTTACAGCTCCAGAAATTATGACTACTATCATCGGCTTTACAGTTGTGTACATCGTAGCAGCTATTGCAGCTCTCTACCTTGCTGTAGAACACATCAAAAAAGGTCCAGATGGTAACCCATCTCACGATGTAGTTGAAAAAGAGGAGGCGAGATTATGGAATTAATTTTTAATAACCTTGAAGTGGTATGGTTTATTTTAATTACTGTACTATTCGCTGGCTTCTTCTTATTAGAAGGTTTTGACTATGGTACTGGTATTTTATTACCATTCATCGGTAAAACTGACGTTGAACGTCGTCAAATGATCAATGCCTTGGGCCCTGTTTGGGATGGTAACGAGGTATGGATGATTACTGCAGGTGGTGCATTATTTGCATCCTTCCCTCATGTATATGCTACATTGTTTAGTGGTTTCTATTTAGCGTTATTCTTAATGCTTGCGGCTCTTATTATCCGCGGTGTATCTTTTGAATTCCGCTCCAAGAGCCCTAACTTGTTATGGCGTAAAACTTTTGACTACTGCATCTTCTTTGGTTCCTTGATTCCTGCATTATTGTGGGGCGTTACAGTTGGTAACTTGATTCAAGGTACTCCAATCGATGCAAGCATGACATATGTAGGCACATTCTTTGATTTGTTAAGCCCATACACAGTACTTTGCGGTATTGCGTTTATCTTGGTATTCACATACCATGGTGGCTTATTCACTTCTATCAAAACTGCTGGTGCTGTTTCCGAACGCGCTCGCGCAGCTTCTTTGGTAGTTGGTGTTCCTACTGCAATTGGTGCTTTAGTATTGGTTGCTGCTACATATGTATGTACAGATTTGTTCAACTCTGTATTAGCAATCGTGTGCTTCGCATTAGCAATCGTGTTCTTCCTCATTTCTTGGGGTGCTGCACGTACTCGTAATACAAAATGGGGCTTTGTATTTAGCTCCTTAACTGTTATTTCTGTAACGGCTGCTTACTTTGCAGGTTTGTTCCCTCGCATCATGGTTTCTTCTTTGAATCCTGACTGGAGCTTAACTATTGCAAATGCAGGTAACTCTACTTACACATTGACATTGATGACTTGTGTAGCCTTCGTATTTGTGCCAATTGTATTGGCTTACCAAATCTGGGTATACTGGACATTCCGTCATCGTGTATCTGAAAAAGACTTACACTATTAATAGAATAGCTTTATAACTCTAGTGAGTTATAAAATTTAAGTCTCAATGTGAGGCGTGTCGTAGCGGCACGCCTCTTTTTTGTGGTAAGATGAATATAATATTGATAAATTTAGATTCATTTGTTCGTATATATTGGATTCTAAAATTCATATGATTTTTTATATTAACTATATTTACCATAGGGGATACTATGATACAGCGTACCGCCTTTAAAGCGTTGCTAGAACATAAAGGTCAGCTTTTATTACTAGGATTAACTTGTTTAGTTGAAAGTCTATCTATTGTTGGGCAAGCTTGGTTCTTTGGAACCTTAATTAATAATTTTATTTTTTCTGAAAATACCTTACACGATGAAAGGTATACCATTATCTATTTAGGGATTGCTATTATTGTGAGATTACTAGCACATTATGTGCAAGAATCTGTAGCCAACCGATTGGGTAGTGCGGTAAAAGCAACCTTTAGAAAACGAGCTTTAGCACATATGTTTAAGCTAGGTGTTCAACATAAGGAGCGCCACGGCGATGTAATCCATATGCTTACAGATGGATTAGAGCAAGTAGATGCTTACGTAGCTCGATATATTCCGCAAATTTTATATGCTATTATGATTCCTCTTATTATGGGCATTGCTATTGTAGATACATTGCCTATTATTGGCATCATACTAATTGTTACAGTACCATTAATTCCATTCTTTATGATCTTAATCGGCAAGCAAGCAGATCGCCTCAATAAAGAACAGTGGGAACGTATGAGTTTTTTGTCTGGGCATTTCCTCGATGTATTGCAAGGTATCACCACATTAAAACTCTTTGGCCGTGCGAAGGATCAAATTAAGGTTATTGGTCGTTTATCTGAAGAGTTTAAAGACTCTACATTACGCGTATTGCGTGTGGCGTTCTTATCTGCGCTAGTTCTTGAGCTCGTAAGCACCATTAGTACTGCTTTGATTGCTGTATACCTGGGCTTAACATTATTGGATGGTGAAATTCCATTCTTTTCAGCCTTCTTTATTTTGCTATTAGCACCAGAGTTTTATACGCCATTTAGACAATTAGGGGCTGCATTCCATACGGGAATGGCGGGTAAGACATCCATTTTAAAATACGAAGAGTTTATGAATCGCCAGCCATCGTTACCTGTAGGTGGGCAATCTAAACTTCAAGGACCTATACAAGCTATTGAAATTAAGGATTTAACCTTTACCTATGAAGATAGTGAAAATGGGGTACAACATATTTCTTTAGTGGCTAAACGCAATTCTCCGATTATGCTTGTTGGTGAAAGTGGAGCCGGGAAATCTACAATCGCTCATATTATTGGAGGCTTTTTAACTGCTCCTAAAGGTGCTGTTACCATCGATGGCCTTGATGTTTGTGACATCGATATTGATTGGTGGCGTCAACAAATTACTTATGTATCCCAGCATCCTCATATTATGAAAGGGACCTTGCGTGACGTATTATCCTTTGGGATGAATGTAAGTGATGAAGAGATTATAGAAGCTTGTAAAGAGGTACAGCTACTAGATGTGATCGATAGACAACAAGATGGACTAGATACTGTTATTGGTGAAGGTGGCTTAGGTCTTAGTGGTGGCGAACGTCAACGGGTGGCGTTAGCACGTGCGTTCTTACGAAAAGGGCAAGTGTTAATTCTCGATGAGGTAACAGCACATCTTGATGTAAAAACAGAAGCTATCATAAGTAGTGCTATCCAACGTTTGATGGAGAATAAAATTGTTATTATTATTGGCCATCGCCTACAAACGATGCACTGGGCTTCTACGTTATACGTTTTAAAACAGGGGCGCATTATTCAACAAGGTTCTTATGAAGAGCTTATTGCGGTAGATGGATATTTTAAAGACCTTGTCATCTCTGGTTTAGGCGAATTTTCTTCAACTATTGAAGAGCAGTTGCAAACAGGGAAATCATTTGATATTCAAGATAGAGATGACCTAAATTATTCAATTCCTGTTGATAAAAAAGGTGCTTATGTACGCGGAAACGATACACATACATCTGAAGTGTCAACGTCTACTATGGGCTTACAAGGATGGCGTTTATTATTCTCTGTATTAAGTCCTGCAAAGTGGTCTTTAGTATTAGCTTTGATTTTTACATTTTTAACGGTATTCATGAATGTAGGGCTTTTAACTGTGTCTGCATGGTTATTGGCTTCAGCTGCATTGCAACCAGGCCTTACTTATTTGAGCCTTGCCATTGTAGGGGTTCGATTCTTCGGCGTTAGCCGTGCCGTATGTCGCTATTTTGAGCGCTATACATCTCATCGGATGGCATTCCAAGGATTATATGGTTTACGTGTATGGTTCTATGCTCATTTGGAACCATTAGCACCAGCTATTCTTAAACGCTTTGGTGCGGGGGATATGTTAGGCCGTATTATGGGGGATATAGAAGTATTACAATTCTTCTATTTGCGCACATTAATTCCTCCTGTAGCAGCCATTGCTTTAACTGTTTTAGTAGCCTATGGCGTTTCTACGATTGATAGCACTTTGGTTACGCCTATAGTTTTGTCGTCCCTAGTATTAGGTTTGGTATTGCCTTTAGTTGTATATGCTCATAATAAACAATCATTGACTGAGATTGGACCTCAACAAGGGGAGTATAAATCACTATTAAGTGATACTATGGATAGCTTAGAGGATGTCATTAGCTATGGCAATGAAGATTTAGTCTATCATCGTATTCAACATATGATGCATATTGTTGATACTAATAAGGGTGTTATTGAGCGTGGCATGAACTTAGGGAATACGCTGTTCCTAGGTGGTGTGCAAATTACTGTTGTCATTGTAGCTATATTGGCTGCCAATGCTTTGACAGGCGCTTGGGCTAGTGTTATGGTAGCGGTTGCTGCCATTGGTACACAAGCTTGGTTTGAAGCGTTACAACCTATGATTGCTGCCGTTCATCATGGTGCTGAAAGTAAGGTAGCTACGAGTTGTCTCATGGCACTCGCCAATGAGCCAATGCCTGTGGTAGACCCAAAGGCACCAAAACCATTCAATGCTAATCGAGACATTACCTTTACCGATGTATCCTTTGGTTATAATCAGGATCGTTGTATTTATGAACATCTTAGATTAGGCATTAAGCAAGGGCAATCAGTTGCTATCGTTGGTGCTAGTGGCTCTGGTAAGACTACATTATTTAATATGCTTGAGCGTTTATATGATTATGGTGGTTCCATTCATGTAGGTGATGTAGAATTAAAAGATATTTCTATAGATACATGGCGTAATGCGTTAGGAACTATTACACAAGATACGTATATCTTCCATGCGTCCTTTGAGGATAATATTCGACTAGCAAGGCCGGATGCTTCAGCTACTGATTTAGAGCGTGCTATCGACCGTGCTTCCTTGCGCTCTGTAGTGGATAGATTGCCGGTTGGTCTAAATACGATTGTTGGTAGTGGTGGTCATGGCTTAAGTGGTGGTGAACGCCAAAGGGTTGCATTAGCTCGATTATTCTTGCGAAATCCACAAATCGTTTTATTGGATGAACCATTGGAAGGTTTAGATCAAGTAACAAGAAAGGCTTTACATCGTGATTTGATGGAATATGTAAAGGATAAAACATGCTTATACATTACCCATCAGTTAGAAGGATTAGAGCAAATGGACCGTATCTTATTTATGGATAAAGGTCAAATTATAGAAGATGGAACTTATGAAGAGTTAATTGCGCTTCGTGGTCATTTCTACGAATATTGCTACCTATCTATGGCAAGTATTCAATAAAAATAAATATCAGTTAAATTATCTATTATAGCTATTAACTTATAATAGGCTAAATATTAAACTACAGTAATAAAGCCCCTTTTACTATGTAAAAGGGGCTTTATGTATGCCTATATTTAATAGTATATGTAGTAGTCTTTTATCGATAAATCATGCAATATATGGTATAATTTGTATGTCAAAAGCTATTTTTTGTTGCCCTTGGAGGGGTTATGACTAAGATCTTCACCAAAATACGAGCGTTGGTGGATGAAGCATTATCTGATCGTGATACAGCGGTGGATAAGGTGCCTACTATAGAAAAAGCACCTGTAGAACAAGATTTATTCGACCACCGTTTACTATATATAGAAGAAGATACAGTCAATCGTATGTTGCGGGCTGCTCTTCGCAATCATTGGTTATTTTACGCTGTAACATTTGAATTTGAACCAAATAACCAAATATTCCTATCCATTATTACGAAATGGGGGAATGTGATCAATGTGGAATTCACCTTAGAGGATTTATGGTTTGATGATTATTCATCATCCTTTGCGATTCGTCTCGATACAAATAATATAGATACAGGTGGGTTTATTTTAAACTCTATCCTACACTTACTAGGTAACTGGTGCCTCAGTCTCTTTGGTATATTCTTCAATCCTATTGCGCTAGGTGAGAAGGGGTCTACTATGCGTTTTGAGAAAAAGGGGATTATCCAGTTTGATTTATTACCAAATACTCAAGTAAAGAAATTCATACCTTTACCAGAGCGACATATCGGCAGTAATGGCCCTGTGTTGTTGGGGAACCCTCGTACTAGTCAATCCGTTTTACAGTTAGATTACTATGCGTTTCACGATCCAGTAGACACATTTACTGTACCAGATGTACCAACCCGTACTAGCTGGCTTCGCTCTATTGATATTGCGGCAGTTCTCTTATTGCCAATCGGCGTGTGGATTACCTTTATTATCTTGCATCACTACTTACCTACAGAAACGTTAGAGTTCTCATTCTCTACATATTTCTTGATTTCTTTAGGGATTTTTATCATTTCCTTCTTGGTTATGAATATTCCTAGATATCTGTATATGTACTTTGATTCTCGGAAACAGTGGCAAAGTGCCTTTGTACATAATAATATTAAGATTCAAATGCGCAAATTACATCGTCGTATTTTCATGCAGCAAGCTACACTCACATCTGATTGTGACGAATGTACTGCTAATGAAAGCCAAGAGCGTATTAAACATTTGCTATTGCAAATTCGGGATAAGCGGTTCCTTGCAAATCGACTCAAAATTGCTGATGATGATAGAATGCGCAAGCAGAAGGTTAAGTTTATTATCGCCTATATTGGTTGTACATTAATTGAATTGATGCTGCTCATGAATTACTAGGCATTGATTATTAAATAACAGCATATGTTATGGTATAAATAAAAAACGGGTTATAGGACAAAAAGTGTTGCTATTTCAGTCCCAAAGATTGGTAAATAGTCGATCATAATTATGTAAATCACTC
>NZ_JBPUGE010000013.1:0-5792 GCF_051549505.1 Veillonella sp. ZSJB6
TCCCCACTGGGGAGTTATTTTAATAATTCTATCGTTTTACGTAATTCACGAATGGTTTTGTGCGTATACACCCTGGTAGTGATATCGCCTTGTTTATGGCCTAGTAAGGAGCGTAACGTGTTAGGTGGCGCAACCGCATCAAGTAAACTGGCGAATGTGTGCCTGGTATCGTGGATAGTATGCTTACAGTTAAGCTGTTTCATAACACCCTGGAAATGCTTACGGAATGATGTGTAGCTGATAGTGAATAGATAATCGCTAGTATGTAGCTGCTCTATTATAGGCATGATGCGGTGATGAATGGGAATGATGCGGCCTTCACCGGCTTTCGTTTTAGCGTGTCTCACGATAAGGTATGATGATCGTCTATTGATATCTTGCCTGCGTAAATTAAGTAGCTCACCGATACGTAATCCGGTGTAGAGCAGTATTAGAATCATATGGGAATAAGAAGTGTCTATTGCCCATAATTTGTTGATTTGTTGGCGAGTGAATAATCTCCTTTTAATCGTAGGTATGTTGGGTCCTAGATTTAGATGCTGGGCGTAATTAGTGATAGGGTAATCTTTAATGATTGCGTAATTTAACAATTGATTAAGTAACGTGCGGACTTTCTTACATGATGAGTAGGAAAGTCCTTTTACGTGCATGGAATTAATCACATTTTGAAGGTGCTGAAAATGAATATCCGTGATAGGCATATCCGCTATGTTGGATATGTGTTTAAAAGCAATGCGATAAGACTTAACAGCGCTATCAGAAATAGACTGAGAGTGAATAGGCAACCACTCGTTAAATAGTTGCCTTAATGTAATGGTATTGCGTTGTCTACGTTTTAGCATAACAGCGTAACGGCGCATAATTTCACCTCCGAAAGGATATTACTATGAATCAATATGTTTTTATTTTAAATGACAAAGGGGAGCGTATTACATCCCTGTGTGATAACACGTTGAGCCGTGATGATATTATGGCGCAAGCTGAACACGATTACCCAAATGCGCAATATGTGTATTCTACAGATGGTGACGCAATGCTTGATGAATTTATGAGCGGTAAAGCGTATGTAGACGGAAAATTCGTTGCACCTGATCCGTATGTTCCTACAAAGGAAGATAAAATTAACGCTATTAAATCTGAGTACGAACCGCGATTTAAATCATTAGAAAAAGCTCAACTCGGGTTGCTATTGATGGGCAAACCTACTACGGCTATTATCGCACAGTATCTTAAATTAAGTGACGAAATGGTAACACGTATTAAGGAGGTGCTGTAATATGTCTAAATTTATCGGAGAAAGTAAAGTACCGGTTATGGAATTTTGTGAGTACTGCTGGGAAGTACTTAACGAAGACGGCACTTGCCCAACTGAGGGCTGTGTTCATAACGAATTAATGGACGAGGGCAACGAAGATGAAACTACCGGTTCTGCACAACTTTAATGCAATCAAAGGGGAAGTGATTTCTCTTAACATTGGTTATAACAATGTTGTAGCAAGTGAAAGTCTGTTCGCCTGTGTTCGTAAATATGCTGATAGCGAAGATTATAAAGCAAAGTTTGGTATTGGTGTATCCGAGGACGATTTAGAAGCCAATGAGGTTTGTAAAATCGCCCTTTCTTTAGATACAAACGGTTTAGCAGTCGGTAAATATCAATGGGACTTATTCTTATGGAACGGCGACCGCCCTATTAAATGCCTTGTTAAGGGTCAAGTTAATGTAATCGAAGGTATCAGTAATAGGGGGAAATAATGGACGAACTACACATTTACGAAGATAAAGAAACGATCAACGTAAA
The DNA here is from genome assembly GCF_051549505.1 of Veillonella sp. ZSJB6. Lineage (NCBI taxonomy): Bacteria > Bacillati > Bacillota > Negativicutes > Veillonellales > Veillonellaceae > Veillonella > Veillonella sp. ZSJB6. The sequence goes on from NZ_JBPUGE010000013.1 coordinate 1,799, forward strand.
AGACGATACTCAAATTATTAAATTACAAGGACCAAAGGGAGACCCAGGACCGCAGGGTCCTCCTGGCCCTCCAGGACCACAGGGCGAAACTGGTGAAAGAGGTCCTGCTGGTGATGTAGGTCCACAAGGGCCTAAAGGTAATGATGGCCAAGCAGGTCCAAAAGGTAATGATGGTATTCAAGGCCCTGTTGGTCCAATTGGTCCTATTGGTTTAACTGGTCCAAAAGGAGACCAAGGGGAACGAGGTCCTATTGGTCCAAAAGGTGAACAAGGCAATATAGGTCCTGCTGGTCCGCAAGGGCTACAAGGTATTCAAGGTGTACGTGGCGAAGCTGGTCCACAAGGCCCTCAAGGTATTCAAGGTGAACGTGGTCCAATTGGTCCAATCGGTCCTACTGGTTTACAAGGGCCAAGGGGTGAACGAGGGGAACCTTTTAAAATCAGCTCTATCCAACCATCTGTAGCCGTTATGAATAGCAAAGTCGGAACGTTTGAACAAAACAGTTTAGTCATGGTTCGTTCTAATGATGCAGATAACGGCAAAGTATTTGTTAAAACAGGTACATCTTTAGAGTATTTAACAACCATGAGTGGTGTTAAGGGTGATAAAGGTGATATTGGTCCTCAAGGTCCAATCGGTCCTACTGGTCCACAGGGCCCTATAGGTCCAGCAGGACCACAGGGTTTGCAAGGTAATATAGGTCCTCAAGGCTTACAAGGTAATGTAGGTCCAAAGGGCGAAGCAGGTGAAAGAGGCCCACAAGGTCCTATCGGGCCAGCTGGTCCTAAAGGTGAAAAAGGCGACAATGGTACACAACCAGAACTGACATTTACACTTGCTGAAAATGGCGATTTGTTTGTAGATATTGCTTATTCTTCTAATCCTACAAACAACACTACAAATATTGCCGAAACTAAGACATATGACATTGTGTGGGGTGTTGCACAAGCAGGTGCACCGGGTGCAGGTAGAGGGTATCTTGAATTTAACCCTGCCACGGGATTTGGTAAATTACACTTAGATATGAAAATAACAACCGCTGGTTCTGGTAATGGTGGTGTTTTATGTACATTGCCTGATAATGCACCAGTACCAACACGTTTGTTTGAAGTAACTGTAGATGCAAATAATAATAGCGTTTATGTTGAGCCTAACTCTCGTAATATTAAAGGTTGGGGTGTTGTAGGTAATAACAAACGCTACATTTTGGATATTGTTGGATTTTGGAAAGAGGTAAAATAAATGGCTAGATTTAGATTAGGTAATATTAGAGGTCCTAAAGGTGATAGAGGTGAAGCAGGTCCGCAAGGTCCTGCTGGTCCTATCGGCCCTAAAGGTGATGCTGGCAGTGCAGAAAATGCAGCACAATTATTAAAAGAAAATAATATATGGCTACATGATACTAGCGTAGATACTGTACTTACAAAAGTTATCAAGCTAACAAATTGCTATAATAATTACGCACCAAAAGACCTCGAATATGTTCAACCTTTGGCTGGGCAAACGTATTTAGATCTAAAAGGTGAACCGCATTTCAAAGTGTCTGTAAATGGCGGTGAGAAAATCGAATTTAGTTCTAACAATTTAAGAGTGAATATCGATGCCTTTGGCGAAACGGATATGATAGTTAAATACTTTGACTTAACTGATAGAGAAGCAGGCAGCGTGACTATCCGAGGTGTGACAGTCGATGAAACAGCAGATGAAGAATATCGTGAAAATGGCATTGTATATAAATTAATCGGAACTACTTTGAAGATGAATATTACTGGCAATACAGTTAATGGCAACTTTAAGGATAATCCTAAGAATTGGAATATTACGAAAAAGGTAATTTATGCCAATAGACCAGCAACGCTTAATTTAGGAGATAACTATAACTCATATGGCCCTTACTTTGTAGAAACTCCTGAAAACGTAACGTTTAAAGGGGATAATAACAATATGCGGCTAACAATAGCTACATCAACACAGGCAACCAAAACTCTGGCCTTTGATATGAATACCATTGAATGGGGTGCGGCTAACAATAGCTACATCAACACAGGCATCCAAAACGCTGATCATTTATAATCTGCCATTAGTTAGGACAGAGTAAAGGGGAGGTGCATATCTCATTTGGACATGGCAATTTGAACTAAACGATATTTTAACTACACTCACAATAGTGGGTGTAGTTGCTGGGGCAGGATACAGACTTCTGATCATCCCGCTACTCGAGAAACTGGACCTTCAAAGGATGCAAGATAATTTGATGTTCCAAGAAAAAATGGGCGTGCTTACCGATACGTTGAAGGATTTGAAAGATGAAATCAAACTTTCACGTGAACAACGTACTAAAGCATACACGGAACACGTAAAGCTAACATCTCGTGTCGATGGCATCGAAGCTCGTGTTGATGATATTAAGGAGGAGTTACATGAACATACCACCAAATCTCATCAATACAGTTAAAAAATCATATCAATCTGTTAGGGCGGCAAACTTCCACCCTACAGGTATATTAGCCACACGGGCACTAGTATTTATTATGCTAGTGCCTATTTTATTGGTGGTCACTCAGTATGTTATGTCCTTTATTAGTGGTTATGTATCTGACGAAGCTAATAAGTTGATTAATGTAGGCATTACTATTATTGACCACATATTCATACCTAGTGTCTTAACGGCTATTGTAGGGTTCTTGGGTCTTTGGATAGACCAAAATAACAATGGTATTCCTGACAAATTAGAAGAGGAGGATAAACGATGAAAGTTTTTATTAATCCTGGCCACGATATCAACTTAGATAGTGGCGCAGTTAACCCTGTATATGGTACACGTGAATGTGATGTAGCACGTGATGCGGGCAAAATGTTAGCTCGCTATTTGGAAACAGCAGGATGTGAAGTTAGAACCCTGCAAGATGATGATTTAGGTCTAGTATGTTCTGAATCTGATTCTTGGGGCGCAGATATCTTTGTGTCTCTACACTGTAATGCGTTTAACACGGAAGCTCGAGGAACTGAAACACTGTATAAGTCCTTTAATGGGCAACGATTGGCCAATGATATTCAAAGCCAAATCATCCGCAGCATTAATACAGTAGACCGTGGCGTTAAAAAACGCGATGACCTTTGGGTGCTAAATGGTACAAATGCAACCGCGGTATTAGTTGAAATGGCATTCATTGATAACGAAGAAGATCACGCTATGCTATCCAACGACCTCGATGCTATCGTACGTGCCATTGCTAGGGGGATTACTGACTACGCAGGAGGGGTATAATGTATGACAAAATCAAAGTTTTACTTAATAGCCTTAGTTACCGCCATGCTGTTATCGGTGGTATTGCGCTCCTCTCCGTCTTTTGCTGCTGGTACATCTTCCACGAGCCCAGTGGAAGCAACAATCACGATTCCCTTAACACAGTGGAACGAATTGAAAAGCAACAACGCGAGAGCCTTGAGCTTAATCGAGACATCCAGCACTCCCTTGACAGAAGTGCAGAGCTTAGTCATGAAGCAAAGGGAAGAATTGAACGAAGCACACAATACAATATCGACATTGGAAACAGAATTGATGAAAGCCAAAATGCTGTCCATGAAGCAAGAGGTTACCTTGTCAGAAATGCAGAACTCATTGACCGAATTGAAAGGGCAAATCGACAACGACAAGAGAACAATCAAACGACTACGGATGCAGCGCAACCTATCTCAGATGGTGGGAGCGGGAGCAGTAATCGGAGTAGTGATTCATCGGTAAAGAGGTGATCCAAATATCTCCCTAGCCTTGCGAGGGTGGACGTAAGGCAAGCCCCAGGTAAATACTACCTGGGGCTTTTTGTGTTTGACATCATTTTGACATCAATTTATTAAAAAATATATAGAAATATAGTTAAATGTGATACTACGAAATGCAGTTAAATACTGTGTTTACTGGATTTATCTATAGTGTGAAAATTAACTCTTAATCAGGGTGTCCAGGGTTCGAACCCCTGGTGGTCCACCAAA
>NZ_JBPUGE010000014.1:0-1478 GCF_051549505.1 Veillonella sp. ZSJB6
AGTTAGTAATAGTAGACCCGAAACCGTAGTGATCTATCCATGGCCAGGTTGAAGCACAGGTAAAATTGTGTGGAGGACCGAACTCGTGAGCGTTGAAAAGCTTTGGGATGAGTTGTGGATAGGGGTGAAATGCCAATCGAACACGGAGATAGCTGGTTCTCCCCGAAATAGCTTTAGGGCTAGCCTCGAGGTTGAGAGTATAGGCGGTAGAGCACTGATCGGGCTAGGGGCCATACCGGTTACCGAACCTAGTCAAACTACGAATGGCTATACTTATACTCGGGAGTCAGACAGTGAATGATAAGGTCCATTGTCAAGAGGGAAACAGCCCAGAACACCGACTAAGGTCCCAAATGTTACACTAAGTGGCGAAGGATGTGGAATTTCCAAAACAACCAGGATGTTGGCTTAGAAGCAGCCACCATTTAAAGAGTGCGTAATAGCTCACTGGTCGAGAGACTCTGCGCCGAAAATGTCCGGGGCTAAAGTGTAAAACCGAAGTCGTGTCATATGCAGCAATGTATATGGGTAGGGGAGCGTTCTCATTGGGTTGAAGCAGTACCGTAAGGAGTTGTGGACTGATGAGAAGTGAGAATGTCGGTATGAGTAGCGAAAAGAATGGTGAGAATCCATTCCACCGAAAGCCTAAGGGTTCCTGAGCAACGATCGTCGTCTCAGGGTAAGTCGGGACCTAAGCCGAGGCGGAAAAGCGTAGGCGATGGACAACAGGTTGAAATTCCTGTACCGGTGTGAATCGTTTGATCGATGGAGTGACACAGTAAGGTAGGTCAGCACGCGATTGGAAGTGCGTGTTTAAGCATGTAGGTTGAGCTATAGGCAAATCCGTAGCTCTAAAAGCTGAGATGTGATGACGAGTTACTAGCGATAGTAACGAAGTGATTGATCCTACACTGTCGAGAAAAGCTTCTAGGTAGAGACACATCGCCCGTACCAAAACCGACACAGGTAGGCGGGGAGAGAATCCTAAGGTGCGCGGGAAAACCCTCGTTAAGGAACTCGGCAAAATGCCTCCGTAACTTCGGGAAAAGGAGGACTCATGTAGTGTGAAGAGCAGCAACGCTTGGAGCATGAATGAGTGGCACAAGAGAGGCGCAAGCGACTGTTTACCACAAACACAGGTGCCTGCTAAAGCGAAAGCTGATGTATAGGTGCTGACACCTGCCCGGTGCTGGAAGGTTAAGAGGAGGGGTTAGACTTCGGTCGAAGCTCTGAATTGAAGCCCCAGTAAACGGCGGCCGTAACTATAACGGTCCTAAGGTAGCGAAATTCCTTGTCGGGTAAGTTCCGACCCGCACGAAAGGTGTAACGACTTGCGCACTGTCTCAACGAGGGACCCGGTGAAATTGAAGTACCTGTGAAGATGCAGGTTACCCGCGACTGGACAGAAAGACCCCATGGAGCTTTACTGCAACCTAAGATTGAACTTAGTTAATGAATGTACAGGATAGGTGGGAGAC
>NZ_JBPUGE010000015.1:0-1346 GCF_051549505.1 Veillonella sp. ZSJB6
GGGTTATAGGACAAAAAGTGTTGCTATTTCAGTCCCAAAGATTGGTAAATAGTCGATCATAATTATGTAAATCACTCCAAACAATAGCATCGCCCCAAGTCGGAATAGAAGCTTCTAACCTAGATTGTTCATGTATGGTATGATATATATTAGAAATACTCTTGTTGGTCGGCATAACCTTAAGTATTTCTGCATTAGAAAGCGGGTTTGGTGAGTGCATATAGCACCACCAGAACACCGCTTTTATTCGTCTTTCAATAGACATTCCTCTATGATTACGTAACATAGTGCGTAACTGAGCATTTATACCACCTTCTATACGATTATTAGTAGCTGGGCAGGTACATGTTAACGATGCATCTAAGTAAGTAAATAAACATCTTTTGTTAATCAATTTAACTAAGGAATTTTCTGCTTTTATAAGTCGTTCATGTTTAGGTCGTATCGTACCATTTTCATCAACTGTTATTTCTGATAGGAATACCCTATGTCGTACTTTCCATGACATAACGTTTTGTACCCACTTCATAGCATGATCTTGCGTGTGTATTGTTAATAAATCCCTTGCAATTCCATATAACTCACAACCAGCAATCGTTTTAGGACGTATTGTTGTATAGCGTTTTACTTGTTGAAATGCATGAAATAAGCACCTTTGTAGTTTGGCTTTCGGCCAAACTTTTTTTAATGCCTTTTGAAAGCCGGTACCACCATCGGATATAACTACTATAGGTGATGAAATACGTCGTAATAAAGCCTCCCAAGCCTTAGAATGCTCATATCTACAAACATACCAGCCTAAGACATGCGTCTCATTACAACAGATTAAAATACAAGCATTTCTAGCTAAATAAATACCATCAACAAATACCACACTACTTGATGATTCAACTTTTGGTGGTAATGGCCAAAGCTCCCAAAACTGTGATGTTTTTCTACGAAATGAACGTCCTTCGCCAGCCATATCTAACTGTGTGTGTTTACCAAATAACCAATCCAAAAATATCTGTAAATTATTGTTAGTTTTATTCACTTTATTTGTGAATGAGTAAGAACATTGATTACAATACCAACGTTGAGAACCCGCATTTGTTTTACCATTTTTCTTACAGACGAAACCACAATTAGGGCATCTGACTAGTCTCATAATTATACTCCTTCTAAAAAATATATCTCTTTAGAAAGATAAAACCTTATTTTAGTCAGTAAAATCAAGGGTTTTCAGACTTTTTAACAACACTTTTTGTCCTATATGTAAAAGTTACTCAAAAAGATAAAATGCCGATGGAGCTAGTATTTAGCTAGTTCCATCGGCATTAACAGCAACACTTTTTGTCCTATAGCCC
>NZ_JBPUGE010000018.1:0-697 GCF_051549505.1 Veillonella sp. ZSJB6
TTATCGCAGCTTACCGCGTCCTTCTTCGGCTGATATCGCCAAGGCATCCACCGTACGCCCTTAAAATCTTTACTTAAGATTTTATTGACATGCATTAGATACATTGTCGTTTTTTGTAGCCGTACATTTTACATGTACGTCACCATTAAGTCAGAGAATTATTTCCTATGTGCTCGGGTCAACCTACTTAGAAATTCTAAGAGATGACCTTACAAATATAATAATTATCTTCTATGCAGTTTTCAAAGAACAATATTCTGACATAAATCTTACGATTCATGCGTCATATGTTGCTATCATTGATAGCTTTGTTATTTTAGTATAAAACAGACTAGCTGTCAAATACTAAATGGTGGAGACGAGGAGATTCGAACTCCTGACCCCCTGCTTGCAAGGCAGGTGCTCTCCCAACTGAGCTACGCCCCCATGTATTAAATGGTGGGCCTAGGTGGACTCGAACCACCGACCTCACGCTTATCAGGCGTGCGCTCTAACCAGCTGAGCTATAGGCCCATTTAATATATGAGAAATTTATTATCTTGTAGATAACAGATCTCTCAAAACCGAACAATGTTAGGTGCCAAAGTGTCGACCTAAGTGACATCCAAGCTCTTGGCTCGGTGTATGTCTCCCTAGAAAGGAGGTGATCCAGCCGCACCTTCCGATACGGCTACCTTGTTACGACTTCACCCCAATC
>NZ_JBPUGE010000019.1:0-541 GCF_051549505.1 Veillonella sp. ZSJB6
GTGTATGTCTCCCTAGAAAGGAGGTGATCCAGCCGCACCTTCCGATACGGCTACCTTGTTACGACTTCACCCCAATCATCGACTTTACCTTAGACGGCTGGCTCCCGAAGGTTACCCCACCGGCTTTGGGCACTTCCGACTTTCGTGGTGTGACGGGCGGTGTGTACAAGGCCCGGGAACGTATTCACCGCAGTATGCTGACCTGCGATTACTAGCGATTCCGACTTCACGTAGGCGAGTTGCAGCCTACGATCCGAACTGAGAGAGTGTTTCTCGGGTTTGCTCCACCTCGCGGTATTGCTTCCGTCTATTAACTCCCATTGTAGTACGTGTGTAGCCCAGGTCATAAGGGGCATGATGATTTGACGTCATCCCCGCCTTCCTCCGCATTGTCTGCGGCAGTCTCTCATGAGTTCCCACCCGAAGTGCTGGCAACATAAGATAGGGGTTGCGCTCGTTGCGGGACTTAACCCAACATCTCACGACACGAGCTGACGACAACCGTGCACCACCTGTTTTCTGGCTTCCGAAGAAGAGGAAC
>NZ_JBPUGE010000020.1:0-460 GCF_051549505.1 Veillonella sp. ZSJB6
CCAGTGGGGAGCGTTTACTAACGTACCAATAGGAGGTACAATTTCATTCCCTGTTTCATTTGATAGAGAGTGTTACGTAGTAGTTGGTAATGACATGAATGGTAACAATGTTGATAACCAGGTCCATTCATTTAGAGAGTATACTAGAACAGGGGTTAAAGTATATTCTCAGGCGGCGAAAGATGGATTAAATAAAACTAGTGCTTGGGGCAGATATATCGCGGTAGGTAATTAAATAATCCCTAGTGCGAACCAATAATAGGATGCAGCATATCTATCACTCGCCACAAATACAGCTTTTGTAGTGCTGCTTTCGCTTACAGAGTTTGCAAAATATCTTGGTGTATCTGACCCACTCCAATACGCATCAATCGCATTTGCCATGAATAATCTTGTGAATCTAATAGGAAATGTTACTTCCGTTTTTACGACGTTATCTTGGCCACCAACTCCCCACTGG
>NZ_JBPUGE010000021.1:0-456 GCF_051549505.1 Veillonella sp. ZSJB6
TCCTCCACACAATTTTACCTGTGCTTCAACCTGGCCATGGATAGATCACTACGGTTTCGGGTCTACTATTACTAACTGAACGCCCTGTTCAGACTCGCTTTCGCTGCGGCTCCGTGTTTTCCACTTAACCTCGCTAGCAACAGTAACTCGTCGGTTCATTCTTCAATAGGCACGCCGTCGTCCTGATATATATACAGACTTCGACTGTTTGTAGACATACGGTTTCAGGTTCTCTTTCACTCCCCGCCAGGGGTTCTTTTCACCTTTCCCTCACGGTACTATGCGCTATCGGTCGATATCAGTATTTTGGCTTGGAGGGTGGTCCCCCCTGCTTCCCACAAGGTTTCACGTGTCTCGTGGTACTCTGGATACAGTCCCATGTATGCAAGGTTTCGATTACAGGGCTTTCACCTTCTGCGGCTGAGCTTTCCAACTCGATTCTTCTACCTCATTTAC
>NZ_JBPUGE010000022.1:0-424 GCF_051549505.1 Veillonella sp. ZSJB6
CGTGTTTATCGAATATCATGAGGCTACTTTTACTTTTTAAATATCCCATAAAACTCGATACGCTTAAATGTGGTGGTATCGTTACTAACATATGAATATGATCCGGACAGCATTCCGCTTCAATAATCTCTACATTTTTTCTCTTACATAAATCTCGTAAGATTTTACCTACATCAGCTTTTATCCGACCATAAATTATTTGTCTTCTATACTTTGGAGCAAAAACAATATGATATTTACATCTCCATTTACTATGTGATAAGCTTTTTACGTCATTCATTGACATTGAACCTCCTATGTTGAAATGTTGTGGTTGCCAGACCAACTTCATTCTATCACTAGGAGGTTCTTTCCTTTTCTCTAAGAATTTTTTACCGACCCCCAGTTTAACTGGGGGTTTAGTCATGCCTATTCGGCGTACAAA
>NZ_JBPUGE010000023.1:0-412 GCF_051549505.1 Veillonella sp. ZSJB6
GTCTTTATCTGAAGCAGGACGCGTTTTCGGCATGTTCCATAGCTCGAGCTTGACGTCTTGAGCCGTCGGGGCCCACAGGACGAACTGTGATTTTGAGTGCTTGTACGTCACGCCGAGCTTGCCGTCATAGGCGTACTTCGCATCGAACTCCGGTGAACGGAGGACGTCGCCCGCTTGGAGCACTTTCTCTCCGAACGTCGGATGTTTCGCCGTGATGACCGCCGCCAAGTCGATATCGGCACTGAAGCGGACCGTGACCGATTTGTCGCCTGATTTCTCAACCGACTCGACCGTCGCACCTTCGACCGTCAATTCGCTCAAGAACGTCTCATCGATGACGCGGTTGAGCGTGAGCTCCGCTTGACGGAACGTGTCCGCTTCGAATGAGACGATTTTCGGTGAGCGATCGATC
>NZ_JBPUGE010000024.1:0-402 GCF_051549505.1 Veillonella sp. ZSJB6
CATTAAGTCAGAGAATTATTTCCTATGTGCTCGGGTCAACCTACTTAGAAATTCTAAGAGATGACCTTACAAATATATATAATTATCTTCTATGCAGTTTTCAAAGAACAAATCTGCCGATAAATTCCGTGTTATTCGTCGTTGCACTTGTCTTACTCATCTAGCATACTTCCAGTATGCGTCGATTTCGTAATCCTACGTGCGCCTAGATTAACGCGTAATTTATACGTCATATTAAATTGAGAAATCATTTACAGATCTCTCAAAACCGAACAATGTTAGGTGCCAAAGTGTCGACCTAAGTGACATCTAAGCTCTTGGCCTAGTGTATGTCTCCCTAGAAAGGAGGTGATCCAGCCGCACCTTCCGATACGGCTACCTTGTTACGACTTCACCCCAATC
>NZ_JBPUGE010000025.1:0-390 GCF_051549505.1 Veillonella sp. ZSJB6
TGTATGCAAGGTTTCGATTACAGGGCTTTCACCTTCTGCGGCTGAGCTTTCCAACTCGATTCTTCTACCTCATTTACACTTGATGACTGTCCTCAACCCCGGTGCGGTTGCCCGCTCCGGTTTGGCCTCTTTCCCGTTCGCTCGCCGCTACTAAGAAAATCTCGTTTGATTACTTTTCCTCCGGGTAATTAGATGTTTCAGTTCCCCGGGTGCCCTCCTCATACTCAAAGGTATGGGTGACAGTGCATAACCACTGCCGGGTTCCCCCATTCGGAAATCTACGGGTCAAAGGTTGCTTGCACCTCTCCGTAGCTTATCGCAGCTTACCGCGTCCTTCTTCGGCTGATATCGCCAAGGCATCCACCGTACGCCCTTAAAATCTTTACTTAA
>NZ_JBPUGE010000026.1:0-373 GCF_051549505.1 Veillonella sp. ZSJB6
CGTAACACTCTCTATCAAATGAAACAGGGAATGAAATTGTACCTCCTATTGGTACGTTAGTAAACGCTCCCCACTGGGTACTAAGCTATCCCAACGGCTATCCAGTGGCCCCATATGTTTCCGGTGCCTCTTTGGATGCGTCTACCACTTACTTTGAATTTTGTATTATCTAGGAAATTCATTGCCAATACCAAAGGGTCTCCTTCAGTATTAGTGTCGTTACCGGATATGCTGAACACAGTGCGAAACGCTATTGGAAAACTGATATCACTGTTATAAGCTAAATTGTATATAAGTCCCCACTGGGGAGTTATTTTAATAATTCTATCGTTTTACGTAATTCACGAATGGTTTTGTGCGTATACACCCTGGT
>NZ_JBPUGE010000027.1:0-331 GCF_051549505.1 Veillonella sp. ZSJB6
AAGCCATTATAATTAACTCTTAACATATAAAGAATACGAGCCGTTCTTTCAACATCATTCATTATATCAATGCGGCCATCAGGATCTGCAGATCGTAAATCTAAATAATATTCTTTACTATTATTTGCCTTATGTTTATTTAATTCTAGAATCAAACTGTCTACATCATCTTTAATTACTTTATACGCAAGTATTAGTTCTGAATTATTATCATTAATAACAGCCTTTTTTGGTGATAATTCAAATAATAATGCGGCACCACCAACGACCGGTTCAAAATAACAATTAAATTTATTAGGAATTAATTTACTAATTTCTGGTAATAATTGCC
>NZ_JBPUGE010000028.1:0-317 GCF_051549505.1 Veillonella sp. ZSJB6
TGAGCTCGATGTCACCGGCGTCGTTCTGGTAGTGCTGGATGATGTTGCGGATGACGGCTGGTTACTCGTCCATCTCTTTCAACATGTAGTGCGCGTACGTGCCTTTCTCGATGTCTGACGCATCGATCTCGGCCGTATACGGGGCACGTTCGAGGACTTCGCCGTCGAGTGTCTTGATCGTCGCCGATTCGCGCGTCAAGATGACGATCTCGCCGTCGTGGAGCTCGAGGTACTGGTCCGTCACTTGGAGCATCGCCATCGCGTCAGACGCCACGACGTTGAACGTGCCGTCGCCGAGTCCGACGAGGAGCGGTGAC
>NZ_JBPUGE010000029.1:0-304 GCF_051549505.1 Veillonella sp. ZSJB6
AAGGGCTTCGTCGAACCTGATGCAATGGACGTATGCGTCGCTGCGCTCCTTTACGCCCTATTGCCCTAGGCTTCCCACGCCGCCTGTATTATTGAATACACATAGATATTACTTGTACAACCTTGGCTGGAAACGGCTCTAGAAGGAAATTAGAATGTGCTCGTTAGAGCACAAAAATAGAGGGCCAACCCTTTAGGGTTGACCCTCTATTTTATGCTTAATCAGCAGCTTCCTATCCTCCCAGGCCGTCTCCAGCCAAGTACTTTCGGCGTTTATGAGCTTAACTACTGTGTTCGAGATGGGA
>NZ_JBPUGE010000030.1:0-301 GCF_051549505.1 Veillonella sp. ZSJB6
GATTGACCAAAACTTTAATAATGGTCTGCAAGGATATGTCTAAACCTTGCGACCCAAAAAACTTGATAATGTGATTACCTGCCAATTTTAACCATTAAATTGAAGGTAATCGTCATGATTGATGCAGACGGCTTTCGAGCCAACGTAGGTATCATCTTGGCAAATACACACGGGCAAGTACTGTGGGCAAAACGCGTGGGTCACGATGCTTGGCAATTTCCACAAGGCGGCATTGATTTTGGTGAAACACCGCTTGATGCAATGTATCGGGAATTGTGGGAAGAAGTCGGACTGTATCCTC
>NZ_JBPUGE010000031.1:0-295 GCF_051549505.1 Veillonella sp. ZSJB6
GCTGCTTGTCAGCTTTGATACCTGCTCAATATCATAACTTGTAAAGTTCTTTTCTAGTCGAGTGATAAGCGGAATTAAATCTTTGTGAAATAGCAAATGAATTGCCCCTGCCCCATCTTCGTAAGCAAGCGTATCTATCCAGTGCTTTTGCAACTTAACCTCATTGCCTGTTCTTGGGTTCGTTGCAGTCCAAGTGACATAGCGGTGAAAAAAGCTTTTACTGGCTTCTTTCAATGCTTCATACGCTGTGTGACGCTCAATACCACGATATTGGGCAAATGTATCAGCCCGAATT
>NZ_JBPUGE010000032.1:0-288 GCF_051549505.1 Veillonella sp. ZSJB6
TGTTCTATAAATGCTTGCTGCTGCTTTACATCAGATAGCGTTGTTTTAGGTATCAGATTACCAGCAGGGATTAGTACTGCATTTACATAATCAATATGGTTAGTCTGACAAATAGCAGAATTATTAGCGTAGTAAGAAAGACGATCTGCCTTGTTGTTAGTGTTCGTATAAATAGCACCCATCATAAATGTAAGCTGCTTAATAACATCTGCTTGTTTAGATATAGGAACAGCAGCATACTGCTTCATAGTTTGTAATAATAAATGGATCTTATCTAATTGGTTTGTC
>NZ_JBPUGE010000033.1:0-287 GCF_051549505.1 Veillonella sp. ZSJB6
GCGGCTGGATCACCTCCTTTCTAGGGAGACATACACCAGGCCAAGAGCTTGGATGTCACTTAGGTCGACACTTTGGCCTGTAAGTAGACGTAGCATATGCGCTAGCTGTACTTACAAACCTAACATTGTTCGGTTTTGAGAGATCTGTAAAGACTCTCAAACAACTCCATATAAGGAGTTTTGTTCTTTGAAAACTGCATAGAAGAATTAATATATATTTGTAAGGTCATCTCTTAGAATTTCTAAGTAGGTTGACCCGAGCACATAGGAAATAATTCTCTGACTTA
>NZ_JBPUGE010000034.1:0-283 GCF_051549505.1 Veillonella sp. ZSJB6
GGGCCTATAGCTCAGCTGGTTAGAGCGCACGCCTGATAAGCGTGAGGTCGGTGGTTCGAGTCCACCTAGGCCCACCAGTTGGCTCATATAACTTGAAATACACTTCGTGTAGAGTACAGACATTAAGAGCTAATTTAATAGGTAAAACTTATAAAAGATAACGGATTCTTCGGAATGGATTATTGAGACTTAAGTTAACCCATTACGGGGGCGTAGCTCAGTTGGGAGAGCACCTGCCTTGCAAGCAGGGGGTCAGGAGTTCGAATCTCCTCGTCTCCACCAT
>NZ_JBPUGE010000035.1:0-279 GCF_051549505.1 Veillonella sp. ZSJB6
TCGGCCATAGCGAGACCGGCGAGACGAAAAAGTTTGACGGGGTCTACTTCGTCTTGAAGCTGATGGACCAACTCCGCCAAGCCGCCCCGCTGCCTTACGTTGGACGACAGAATATCGAAGTGAACCTCGTCCCGTACGATTATGTCGTCGAGGCGACCGCTTATCTCGCCCATGCCCCGGTCGGTTTAAAACGGACGTTCCATTTGACGGACCCGTTCCCGCACGGCGCACGCGAAGTGTACCGGATGATTCATGAAGAGATGTTCGGTCGTCCTCCAC
>NZ_JBPUGE010000036.1:0-278 GCF_051549505.1 Veillonella sp. ZSJB6
GAACATCAACGTTATTTCGAAGTACGGAACGATCAAGGTATGTTGCTTCCTCATTTTATTTCTGCTCGTAATGGCGATCGGGTAAAATTGGAAAATGTGGTACGAGGCAATCAAAAAGTATTGACTGCTCGTTTAGAAGATGCGGAATTCTTTTATAATGAAGACAAGAAAGCTTCAATCGACCAATACGTTGAAAAATTAAAAACTGTTACTTTCCATGAAAAAATCGGTAGCATCTATGAGAAAATGCAACGGGTACAAGTCATCGCTCGCATCAT
>NZ_JBPUGE010000037.1:0-277 GCF_051549505.1 Veillonella sp. ZSJB6
TCACCCGGCTCAGTCGACTCGCCCGCAAGTTCCTCAACATGAAATGCATAGACGGCGTCCGGGAACGAATAAGGAACGCCCTCACCATTATATAACGTGACTTGATCGATGGTCGTAACGTCAACGTCGGCCGCATCCACCATGAACCGCCAAATCGTTGACGATTCACGCGCCCCGTAGTACGTCACGTCGTCGTAAATCAGGCTTGCGTCGTCGTACGCTTCGATTTCTTCAGGGCTCAAATCAATTTGTGCATAAATTGGCGTTGATGTCATTG
>NZ_JBPUGE010000038.1:0-277 GCF_051549505.1 Veillonella sp. ZSJB6
GCCGCTACGTTCGTGCCATTGAAAAACGCGATCTTGTCTTCGGAATCGGGCCGGCCGGGACCGGAAAGACCTATCTGGCCGTCGTTTTGGCAGCACGGGCATTGAAAGAAGGACAAGTCAAACGCATTATTTTGACGCGTCCAGCCGTCGAAGCAGGGGAAAACTTGGGTTTCTTGCCAGGCGACTTGAAAGAGAAGGTCGATCCATACTTACGTCCGCTCTATGACGCCTTGTTTGACGTCTATGGCGTCGAGCAGACGAATCGGTTGCTCGAACG
>NZ_JBPUGE010000039.1:0-277 GCF_051549505.1 Veillonella sp. ZSJB6
GTTAACTCGATTTATAGTCAAATGAATTTGTTTTAAAACGAGGAAAACGAGCGAAGATAGTACAAGTAGTACATTAAACGAGTTTGACGCAGTATTAAAGCAAATTCAAAAGACTATAGTATGAAATAACAGGAAAAACAAATGGGTTGCTGGCTGTTAAATTTGCTATTTGCCTTGATTGGTATTTTGGTCATTGATAATTGGTTTGCAAAAACTCGCCAGAAAATTCCCTATTATGTGGTGTTGGCTGTCATTTTCTTTAGCAGTAACACGCTCT
>NZ_JBPUGE010000040.1:0-277 GCF_051549505.1 Veillonella sp. ZSJB6
GATTTTTATGAATCATTGGTGATGGAAGCACTCAGCGATATTGAATTAATTTATATATTATCTAATGTTACTACCCTAAATAAGCCTTATTTTGCCATACAGCATCGCATGAATCCGCAAGAGTGTAAGCAGTTACTAACAGTTTTGCAGATACCTCAATTTTTATACAAGGATTTGGTGGCTTTACAGCAAGTCTTGACCCTTCTACCTTGCTATATTGTCACAGGCGAACTACATTTTTCATTATCGTTAGTTAATCACTTAGGCAATCAAATTC
>NZ_JBPUGE010000041.1:0-276 GCF_051549505.1 Veillonella sp. ZSJB6
TAAAGTACCGGCCGGCAACGTCTTGATCGATGGAATTGGCGTTGGGGACGTCGGGAATATCGTCCTCCGTGACCGTCGTCTCTTGTCACAAGACGGTGTCGTCCTCTGTGTCGTCACGTTGAACCGGAAACAGAAGAAATTGATTTCAGGACCTGAACTCATCTCGCGCGGATTCGTCTATATGCGTGAATCCGAAGAGATGATCTCAGAAGCGAACCGCATCGTCACGAAACAGATCGAGAAGAGTCTCCAGGCTGGAAGTGATTGGACCGAGTT
>NZ_JBPUGE010000042.1:0-275 GCF_051549505.1 Veillonella sp. ZSJB6
GGTCTTTCGTTCGCACAAATTCAGTCGTTAACAACTACCCTATATCATTGGCTTTGGTTCTTGTCAAAACCTCTGACATAGTTTATCACAAATGGCTAATGCAAAACTACGTGGTTTCATTCGCGCCAGTATCGGGTACACGGCGGACATGCAGCGCAAGATACTCGATAAGCAGGAACCGGGCGTGATCTACGTCGATGGCGAGGGCGTCGACGTAGATGCGTTCGTCCGTGATCTGCGTCCGCCAAATCCTGGTCAGCGCGGTGACATCGTCC
>NZ_JBPUGE010000043.1:0-275 GCF_051549505.1 Veillonella sp. ZSJB6
TTTGTTCTTGGGTACTGGCTCTTAAATAGGCTCTAACAAACATGATTGTCCTTTTGACCCATTTTACACTCATTAGGGTCTAGCTTATTAACTTACATTCATTAGGGTTCAATTTAGCGCTAAACTGACGTAAAAAGCGAGTATTTTTGCTAGGATTTTATGTGTTAAATAGGGTGTAACTTATTAGATTCAGCCGTAGGTTGTGCTATACAGACACAACTGCCTAAAGGTAAAGGCTATACGACCCTTGAAATTAAAGTAAATATGATGCGTCC
>NZ_JBPUGE010000044.1:0-274 GCF_051549505.1 Veillonella sp. ZSJB6
TGCGCCCTCTTTGCCGATATGGTGTCGAAACTGCTCACCAAAGCGTTTAACCGTGCTTTCGGTAATCGGGAATGCTTTGCCACGATGACTAAATGTTATGATTTTCTCGTCGATGTGTTGCGGTAGGTTTAATTCAGGGGCGTCACTTAGCACAAATAGCATGCGTTCACGTTCAACGGTGACGTGTTGTTTGGCTTGGTTGTATGACGCTTTTTTATCGGCATGGGCTTGCTTGTTTTTGGCGTTGCTGTCAATGAGTGTTTGTATTTGCTCA
>NZ_JBPUGE010000045.1:0-274 GCF_051549505.1 Veillonella sp. ZSJB6
CTTGAATCCAGTAAGGCAGCTGTGAGATGGGCGCTTGCCAACCGGTTGCACGTAATAGCAATTCTTCAGGGGTAGCGGCATTGATGGTGCCTTTTTCGTTGGTTAACGTCGCAGATTGACCATTGTAGCTGATTTTAGTTTGACCTGCATTCATCGCACCGGCAATCTCAATGGCAAAGTTTTGCCCTTGCTGTGTCCAAATATAAAACGCACTGCCTGCCTGCTGCGGCGTGGTCATGCCAATTTTACCATTGATGGTAAATTGCGCGCTTGG
>NZ_JBPUGE010000046.1:0-273 GCF_051549505.1 Veillonella sp. ZSJB6
GCCGCTCAGAAGACTGCACCGGAACGAGCAGCACACCACAGTCACGTGAACGGCCGACTTTGGGACTGCGATCCGAAAACCACATGTTCTGAGATCACAGCAGCCTAGACTGCATATGACCAGCACCTTGCCTCGCATTTGGACGTGCCTAGTCCAAACGGATGTTACCGCGCTAGGACGACTAGTCTACGAGGAGTACAGGCCTTGGTTACGATGGCCCACTAAATGCACCAAAATAGGGGAGGAATTCCATGCGATGCACTTTGTTTAATC
>NZ_JBPUGE010000047.1:0-273 GCF_051549505.1 Veillonella sp. ZSJB6
CCCATGCGATAACCACCACGTGCCTTTGGTAGCACATAAGGGGCGTTGGTCATTGATTCCATACCACCTGCTACCACGATATCAAATTCGCCGCTACGAATTGAGTTGGCACCGAGCATAATGGCTTTCATACCAGAACCACAAAGTTTGTTGACATTGACTGCGCCTGTGGCATCTGGGATACCTGCTTTACGCATCGCTTGACGCGCTGGGCTTTGTCCTGCACCGGCGGTTAAGATACAACCCATGATAACTTCGTCAATCTCTTCTGGT
>NZ_JBPUGE010000048.1:0-272 GCF_051549505.1 Veillonella sp. ZSJB6
TGACTATTCTTTACTTGATAGATTAAATATCCAATGCGATACAATTGTCATTAATCAAGGTAATGATATAGGAAATGAAATTTTCGATTATAAAGGACACCGTGTAGAATGGATTAGCGTAGATGAACGAGGATTATCTAAGAGTAGAAATCTAGCACTTTCGAAAGCAACTGGGGACATTTGTGTTTTAGTGGATGATGATGAAATACTAAGACCAGGTTATCCAGAGATAATTAAAAATGCTTTTAGTTTCTATCCGGAGGCCACAGTTG
>NZ_JBPUGE010000049.1:0-272 GCF_051549505.1 Veillonella sp. ZSJB6
TCCCATTGACGCGCGAGCGTAGAGCATTTCGATCGCCGCTCATCGCTGGCGGCGCTCCTGATATTCCAGCGTCTCTTCGAGGGGCGGGAATCCAGGTGTACGCTCACGGCCTGGCTGTTATCGTCTTCTCCATACCTCTCCCTGTCTCTGTCTCTCCACGGATGCTCCAGTGGGAAGCTTCCCAACTTGGTTTGGGAAGGTGTGGCGTTTCCGAAATGTCGCCTTGGGGACGGAGCCCTAGAGATTTTTACTGATGCACCGACACAGTGCAC
>NZ_JBPUGE010000050.1:0-272 GCF_051549505.1 Veillonella sp. ZSJB6
TCATCGACAGGGTGAAGCCCTTCACCCCATAGCCATAGAGGCGCAGATTGCGTTGTTCGGTCTCGGCCAGGCGCGCCTCGATGGTCGCCTCGTCGCCGTGGTCGGCCAGCAGATCGACGAACCGCGCATGGGTCAGGCGGAAGATCGTCTCGTTGTGCCAAAGGGTGTCGTCGGCATCCAGGCCGACCGTGGTGATGCTCATGCCGCGCCCCTATCATGGGATGCGGCGCGAAGGGAGACGTGACGAATGGATCGAATGCGATCGTCGGGGG
>NZ_JBPUGE010000051.1:0-272 GCF_051549505.1 Veillonella sp. ZSJB6
TGCCTATCACAGCGCTGACTTATGGTGAGGATATCAATTTTTTTAGTCAGGCCGTTATAAAAGATAGCGAGCTTCCGCTTGTTTTTTGGTGTTCTGCAAGTCCAATGCTCCTTACCCATGTACGAGCGGTAGAGCAGCAATATGCGTTTAGCGTTGGTACTTTTCGTGTCGGTATGACATTTGCCAAATCAGCATTGGACAAGCTGGTTGGTGCAAATGGTAATTATGCGCTAAATCCAACGCGTGTGATTCAGCAACCGCCAGACAATGGA
>NZ_JBPUGE010000052.1:0-271 GCF_051549505.1 Veillonella sp. ZSJB6
CTAAAAACGAAATTTCTAAAGTTTTATGCCTCAAATCTCCCCTGATTTGAGGTTTTTTTTGCCTTAAATTTTACACCAAGCTATTGATTTTAAAAAATATATTATTTTATACATTTTTTTCTTGATGTGATTAGGAAAATTGATTCTGATTGTTAAGTTGAAAATATATCTATTTTTAATATTTAAGTAAAACTAACGTGACCAAACGCTTGTGACCAAAACGTGACCATTGTGTGACCAAAACTTTTGTTTTGCGAATGACGTATCTGAT
>NZ_JBPUGE010000053.1:0-271 GCF_051549505.1 Veillonella sp. ZSJB6
TAACGGTCAATCTGCTCCATCGCACGTCACCCTTTCAATACGAGAATCCCAACAATCATCATGACGACCCCGAGCAGTTGCGTCCGGTTCAAGTCACGGCGCAACATCCCGAACCAGCCGCGCCAGTCGATGACAAGTGCGAGGGCAAGCTGGGCGATGAGAAACAATGAAATCGTCAACGTGACGCCGAGTTCATGCACGGCCGTCATATTGCTGAACAAGATGAACGCAGCGAACGCGCCCCCTGACAAATAAAGCGGCTCGACGCGAC
>NZ_JBPUGE010000054.1:0-270 GCF_051549505.1 Veillonella sp. ZSJB6
CAAATAGGCTCATATCCCAACTTTGCCAAGCAGTGCGTCAATTTGTTACAGGTAAAAACTTTGATACAACAGCATATCGTTAAACAGCATGGGCAAGACGACATTCATTTTATTGATGGCTTTCCCATTCCGGTGTGTCAATATGCCAGAGCCTATCGGCATAAAACCTTCAAATATGAAGGTAGCTATAGTTACTGTGCCTCAAAGCAACAAAAATATTTTGGCTTTGAAGGACATTTACTCATTAATCTATCGGGCATGATAACCAAT
>NZ_JBPUGE010000055.1:0-270 GCF_051549505.1 Veillonella sp. ZSJB6
TGAATTGCTCCGGCTCATGATGGAAACCGAGGCCGACTTCACGAACACGTTCCGCGCGCTCACGCTCGGCGACACCGAAGCACTCGCCTTCGCCAACCAGGACGACGGCAAGGCGTGGCTCGCCGCTTGGCGGAAACGTCTCGGGGAACAAGGTCTCCCGGATGAAGACGTCACCCGGCTCATGCGTCAGCACAACCCGGCCGTCATCCCGCGCAACCATCACGTCGAGGCCGCCCTCACGGCAGCCGAACGCGGTGACTTCAAGCCGAC
>NZ_JBPUGE010000056.1:0-270 GCF_051549505.1 Veillonella sp. ZSJB6
ACGTCCAGATCCGGGCCGACGGGACGATCATCCTGCTCGACTTCGGAATGGTCGGGTCATCGACTGCCCAAGACATGGCGACGATCCGTAAAATCTTGCAGGCGTTCATCTCGCTCGATTATGACGGTGTCGTCGACGGACTTGAAGACTTGCGTTTTCTGTTGCCGACGGCGAACAAGCACAACATTCGTCAAGCGCTTGAAAAAGCGGTCACGTTCTATTTAGAGACCGATATCGACACGGTCGATACGAAGCTGATCGAAAAAGTGT
>NZ_JBPUGE010000057.1:0-270 GCF_051549505.1 Veillonella sp. ZSJB6
GGTTTGATTTATCCAAGTTACCAAGAATCCAAAAAAAGATTCAAGCAAGCATATGGTAAGTTAAAAGAGGTTTCATCCATGGAATCCATTGATGAACAGACGCCACTTGAAATCCGTATCGAGTACGTCAAAGCATTTCAAGAATTGAATCGTGCGTATGAATCGTTAGTGACTTATGATGATTACAATGATGACATGGTGCAATCTTCAACTTTGAACAATCAAATTCAACTTTTGGAAGAACAAATTGGCGTGTACGAGACCGTGAAG
>NZ_JBPUGE010000058.1:0-269 GCF_051549505.1 Veillonella sp. ZSJB6
AATGGATCCTTCTGAATGCTGGTGTCCGCTCATCTATCGGATAAGCCGTTTTTTCCCATACATATGGTTCTTTTCCTCGCGGACCGCAGAAATAATAAAGATTCAGTATAAATGGACACATCACATTATCCATGACTATATTGGATACTCGAATATCTTCAACGTTCCCGCCTCGACCTCGTCTAGATTTCAATCGTATTCCTCGATCAGTTTCTTGGAAGATACAATTTGAAATGGTAATATTACGTATACTACCACTCATTTCACTT
>NZ_JBPUGE010000059.1:0-269 GCF_051549505.1 Veillonella sp. ZSJB6
CGAGCTTGGCGAGGACGTTGTTCGGACCGATGCCGATCGTGACCGGGATGCCGGTATAGCGGAAGACGGTCGAGCGGATGAGGCGGGCGACGTGCGCATCGTTCCCGAACAGCCGCTCCGTCCCGGTCAAGTCGACGAGCGTCTCGTCGACCGAGTAGACGCGGATCGCCTCAGGCGGTGCGAACTGATGCAAGATGTGGACGATTTGGACGGACACGTGCAAATAGTGGCTCATCCGGGCCTCGGCGTAGATGACGTGCCGCCGTTCG
>NZ_JBPUGE010000060.1:0-269 GCF_051549505.1 Veillonella sp. ZSJB6
GATATCGCCGTCCGGGAAGAAACGGACAGTCGTACCCGTCGTATCAGTCGTACCAACGATTTCGAGTTCTCCTTGTGGAACACCGCGTTTGAATGATTGGTAGTAGACGTTGCCGTTACGGCGAACGAACACTTCAAGTTTCGTCGACAAGGCGTTAACGACCGAGGCCCCGACGCCGTGCAGACCGCCTGAGACTTTATATCCGCCACCACCGAATTTACCTCCGGCGTGAAGGACCGTGAAAATGACTTCAACGGCTGGACGTCCCG
>NZ_JBPUGE010000061.1:0-269 GCF_051549505.1 Veillonella sp. ZSJB6
GATGTAATTCTGTGTGTGGGTGCGCGTTTCGATGACCGTGTGACCAACAATCCTGCAAAATTCTGTCCAAATGCTAAAGTCATTCATATAGATATCGACCCAGCGACAATCTCAAAAACCATTATGGCGCACATTCCAATTGTCGGTGCTGTAGAGCCTGTACTGAATGAGATGTTGAACCAGTTGAAACAGCTTAATGTTTCTAAGCCAAATCCTGAAGCGATTGCGGCATGGTGGAAACAGATCAATGAATGGCGCAAGGTTCATGG
>NZ_JBPUGE010000062.1:0-269 GCF_051549505.1 Veillonella sp. ZSJB6
AGTATTTAAAAAGAAAGACAATACAGGATTACCCCCTGCCGAGCGTAGAGCAATGCTAAAAGCCCAGCGTGAGCGTTGGGGTGATTTAGTTAATCGTCATTTGTTAGAGAATGGTTTTGCACCTGTAGTGGATATGCGAAATTGGAAAGAACGTGGGCTTGATAGTAAGCCTGATAATTATACGATGAAGCAGATGAATAACACTGAGTTTAAAGAAGCTTATAGCGAGATGGTAACGACTAGGCGAGAATTAAGTGAAATGGAGCGTT
>NZ_JBPUGE010000063.1:0-269 GCF_051549505.1 Veillonella sp. ZSJB6
GGCTTGCTAGCACTTCATCGCGGTGTTGTTGCTCTTGCATATCGATAAAGTCAAGAATGATAATCCCGCCCAAATTACGCAGTCGCAGCTGACGGGCGATGGCATGGGTGGCTTCAAGATTGGTTTTATACACCGTATCTTCAAGAGAACGCCCTCCAACAAATGAGCCGGTGTTGACATCAATGGTGGTCATGGCTTCGGTTTGGTCGATAATAAGATAACCGCCTGATTTGAGATTGACACGGCGATTGAGCGCGTCTTTTAAATCC
>NZ_JBPUGE010000064.1:0-268 GCF_051549505.1 Veillonella sp. ZSJB6
TTTCCTTCTTGGCACTGCTCAGACCGAGCGATTGGCACTCCAATCCATCTTCACGCTGAAGAAGCTGGAGCGACGTTATTCCAAGTATGAGATCGAGCGCGCCTGTAAGATGGTCGTCTCCATGACCAACAGACCGACGGTCAAGGGCATCCAGAGCATCCTGTCGAACAACAAGAAGAGCGACGCCGAGCAGGAGTTGAGACGCAAGACGGAAACTGCCAACAATCACTATGGCTTCATGCGTGGTGCGGCATACTATGGGGGAGCT
>NZ_JBPUGE010000065.1:0-266 GCF_051549505.1 Veillonella sp. ZSJB6
GACAGAATTAGTAGTGAACCGTTTGAGGTTTTTCCGGACACGTCTTTTAACAGAGACTGTCGGATGTTTGTGTTAAGATTTGAAACATTAGGTTGTGTTCTAAGGGTGTTGAAAAGCCCCTTGTGTGTTCTTTACTTTTACTAACCGTTGCAACTCGTCTTTGGTGTTAGTTTTGTTTTGTACTTCTTTAACTTGTGTTTAAGACACTTTTGACAACGGAAAAACGAGTTATGCTTTGGATGAGAGAGAGACAGACTCTTTTTGGT
>NZ_JBPUGE010000066.1:0-266 GCF_051549505.1 Veillonella sp. ZSJB6
CGGCGGCGGTCCGAACATCGACGGTGTCGATTTCATCGCCAACATGCCGACCGAAGAAGTGTTCACGCTCGCCGATAAAGATTCGGTCGAAGGTCACGTGTCGAGCACGAAACCGCTCAGCTATAGCGGCAACTTGATCGATGGGTTCACGCTCTGGTTCGAAGGCGGGAAAGTCGTGAAGGCGGAAGCGAAACAAGGACAACAGGCACTCGATGAGTTGTTGAACCTCGATGAAGGGGCGCGTCGTATCGGAGAAGTCGCGCTCG
>NZ_JBPUGE010000067.1:0-265 GCF_051549505.1 Veillonella sp. ZSJB6
CAAACCGAAAAAGAAGAAGCGGAAAAACAATCAATCTCAAACGAGCTTAAACAAGATTTATTAGAAAACTTACAAAACTTATTCGATTGAAGCATAAGGAGTATTTATGACAGATAAAACGATCAAAGAACTCGCGGAAGAATTTCATGTTTCAAAACAAGCAATTAGGAAAAGGCTATCAGCTGATTTTAGAGAAAACTATGTGCAAACTGTTACTAGGAACGGAGTGAAAACCTTAGTTGTCAGCTACAAAGGATATTTGCTT
>NZ_JBPUGE010000068.1:0-264 GCF_051549505.1 Veillonella sp. ZSJB6
CTTCTCCATCAAGTCGAACTTATCCACATAGTGACTGTAGAACGTCCCTCGGTTGATACCGGCCCGTTCGGTGATCGCTTTCACGGTGACCGCCTCGAATCCATGCTCGTCAATCAACTCGAGGAAGGCGCTTTTAATCAATTGTTTCGTTCGTGTGATGCGTAAATCTTCATGTCCCATCTGAATATTCTCCTTTATCCAACACTTGAGTGAAAACTGTCTGATAACCGACACGATGGCCGATATTGCCGATTGTTGGGCTGT
>NZ_JBPUGE010000069.1:0-264 GCF_051549505.1 Veillonella sp. ZSJB6
GTTTTGGAATTGTTTTCATCTATAAAACCTACCATTCTGATATGATTAATGTTAATTCCAATCATACAAAGAAACTAACGAAAAGTAAATAACTCTGCTTAGATGTATATAAATGCGTGAAATATCATACGTATTCTTGTACAATAGTCATTAGTACTTTAGGGAGGTAGTGTAATGAAGCAATTAGATGCGTACGAAATTATTTCGTATATACAACATGCGAAGAAATCCACTCAAGTGAAGGTCTATGTCAATGGGAACAAG
>NZ_JBPUGE010000070.1:0-263 GCF_051549505.1 Veillonella sp. ZSJB6
GCTCTTCAGTCTCTAAAATCGTCAGGCTGCTATTGAACAAACCGCCCATTTCCCGCAACTCACTTAGCTCTTTCCCTGTCATCCATTGAATGGCAGCAGTTAATGAGGCCCCATGACCTACGAATAAAAGAGGTCCGTTTTTATGTTGAGCAACCGCATCCGCTACAACAGTTTCAATACGTGTGATTGCTGATTCAATCGTTTCTCCATGAAAAGGAGAAGGATCATATAGATCTAAGTGATTACGCAAATTCGGCAGATTC
>NZ_JBPUGE010000071.1:0-263 GCF_051549505.1 Veillonella sp. ZSJB6
GATAGAGACCTCCACAGGGGCTGAAGTATTGATGGTCGCCAATTTCTTCGATAAGAAAGCTTGCTCTTTGTCATTTATCAGATTTTCTTTCATTTTGCTTTGCTTCATTTCATCAATATGCTCATAGATTCCTTCTACTGAGCCATATTGTTTCAATAGCTTGATAGCTGTTTTTTCACCGATTTTAGTCACACCTGGGATATTGTCAGAGGCATCTCCGGCTAGTCCCTTCATGTCAATAATCTGTTTTGGTGTCAATCCAT
>NZ_JBPUGE010000072.1:0-263 GCF_051549505.1 Veillonella sp. ZSJB6
TTGGCTATCAGGGCTGACGTGTACTGAGCAAAACTTTATTCAAAAATCTGGGTTTGCTGAGTATGCCAGTCGTCACAACGTGATTGTGGTGGCACCCGATACCAGTCCTAGGGGTGTCGATTTGAGCGGTAACGATGTGCCTGATGACAGCGCTTATGATTTGGGGCAAGGGGCAGGCTTTTATGTCAATGCCACCCAAGCGCCTTGGGCAACGCATTTTCAGATGTATGATTATATCGTCGATGAATTGCCTAATCTAATCG
>NZ_JBPUGE010000073.1:0-263 GCF_051549505.1 Veillonella sp. ZSJB6
GAAAAGTAAATTACTATAAACACACATTTTAAATATTTTGAGTATCCTAAACTATTTTTTATCAGTCATTGTGCAAGGTTTTGCCAAATTTTAATGGGTGCAATGAGGGATGATGAAGGACAGGGAAGGATAAACACAAAGAGATGGGGGGAGTCTTTTTACTCGATTTGGCATTGACAGCCACACAGCGAAAAGATTAACTAAGAACGTATCATACGACAAGGATCATAGGATGATTTTAATCTCTAAAAAGCCAATCGCCT
>NZ_JBPUGE010000074.1:0-263 GCF_051549505.1 Veillonella sp. ZSJB6
TGATGGCTGTGAGATGATGATACAGGTAGAACATGGGTTTTGTAGTCATTGGCGACTAAAAAAATCAACTTATCCTGTGGTTAGGCTTGCTCACAGCACTGGCATATGCGTTGAACAGATAAGCCAGCCAAACGACGCTGTGTACTATCAAGTTATTACCGATAGCAAGGCATTATTAGCCCTGTTATTACAAGGGCTAGCCAATAATCCAGCTAACACAAGCAATACCCCACAAGGCATTAATCTGTTGCAAGAACAGCTGA
>NZ_JBPUGE010000075.1:0-263 GCF_051549505.1 Veillonella sp. ZSJB6
GGTCGAGTCCTTCAATCAGGAAATGTCCTTCAGAATTGATGGTCGTCGTGTAGATTTTTTCGTCGACTTCTGCTTGAATCTTAAGCCCAGGGCTTCCACTTCCTTGAATGAAAGATTCAGAAGCCTTCGGTTCATACATGGAAAAGACCCGATATTGTTTCTCTTGAGTATCTGACTGGATACCAGTAGGATCAACGCCGTAGTACTTTATTTTAATATCATTATTTAAAGTAAAGCCCGAATCAAAGCGTAAAAAATCACTG
>NZ_JBPUGE010000076.1:0-263 GCF_051549505.1 Veillonella sp. ZSJB6
TGTATGTTCGTCGACCATGGCTTGCTCCGTAAAAACGAAGCGGACAGCGTCATGAAGACGTTCGCGGACGGATTTAACATGAAAGTCATCAAAATCGATGCACGTGATCGTTTCATGGCGAAACTAGCCGGCGTCTCAGATCCGGAACAAAAGCGTAAAATCATCGGCAACGAGTTCATCTACGTGTTTGACGAAGAAGCGTCTAAACTTGTGGACATGGACTTCCTTGCCCAAGGTACGCTCTACACGGATATCATCGAGAG
>NZ_JBPUGE010000077.1:0-263 GCF_051549505.1 Veillonella sp. ZSJB6
CGTCCGATCCGACGGCGGCTCCGAGTTCGGCCAACTCTTCTAACGAGAGGCCAAGGTCGAACAATTCGTTCATACCCCGAAGTGTAGCCGCCGCATCGCTCGAGCCGCCAGCTAACCCTGCCGCGACCGGAATCTGCTTATCCAATACGATTTCGACACCTTGCTTGATGCCAAATCGCTTCCGCAACAACTCGGCTGCACGATACGCCAAGTTCCGGTGGTCATTCGGCACATAGGCATGTTCAGATTGAATCCGAATCTCG
>NZ_JBPUGE010000078.1:0-263 GCF_051549505.1 Veillonella sp. ZSJB6
TGAATCACTGTTTTAACCAGTTTTAGAATAGGATAGTCTGACAAGTATTCTTGGGCTTGAGCAACTTCATTATTTTTGGGATTTGCGGAAGCTTTATTAATGACGACAGCAGCTTTAAGCGAAGGATTTTTTTTCTGAGCCTCTTTGACTTTTTCAGCAATATAAGGAATCACCTCCAAGTCAAGCAAACTTGCTTGAGTAGGTACGATAATCTTATCTGAAACTAATAAGGCTTCTCGAAAAATTTCTGAATCTCGACCTGC
>NZ_JBPUGE010000079.1:0-262 GCF_051549505.1 Veillonella sp. ZSJB6
CCAAGTGCCCCCTGCTTGCGCATCTTGCCCCGCGATGATTTTTTTTCCATTCGGCAATTGCCATTCATGCAGTGCGCGCGTAGGACGCTGCAAAAATTCATCCCGATTGGATAATAGCACCAAGGGCTTATCCTCAAACAGCTGCCAAGCCAACGCCACAATGCACATATTTTATTCCTTCTAACTGGTTACCATGCCATTGCCCATTGAATCCTGCATCAGCTCGATTACTCATTCCCTAGCTTAGCAGCCAAAACTTTTT
>NZ_JBPUGE010000080.1:0-262 GCF_051549505.1 Veillonella sp. ZSJB6
TGAATAGTCTCCTTCCAAATAGCGACAGACGTCTTTTGCGAAATACGTGACGATGAGGTCCGCACCGGCCCGTTTGAAGCCGACCATCGTCTCCATGACGATGCGTTGCTCATCGACCCAGTCGTTTAAAGCAGCCGCTTTGACCATGGCGTACTCTCCGCTCACGTTATACGCCACGATCGGCATATCGAGCGAATCGCGCATGTCACGGATGATGTCCATGAACGCGAGCGCTGGTTTGACGATCATGAAGTCGGCGCCT
>NZ_JBPUGE010000081.1:0-262 GCF_051549505.1 Veillonella sp. ZSJB6
TGTTCAGGTGTATACGTTTCATATGATGATTGACGATTTGTTGAATCCAATACACCGAATTCGTGTGTGTATGGCATGGCATTCCCTCCTCTTGAATAATTGATGTCACAAGTATGATCAGTTCATCGGAAAATTCACCGACCACGCCTCCGGTAGCGAGTCCGAGAGGTCGAGCAACACCTCTTCCGACACATTGCCCGTCACGACAATGAGCTTGCCTTGGTCTACATAAAACAAGCCGTTCCCTTCCGGTTGATTCAAG
>NZ_JBPUGE010000082.1:0-262 GCF_051549505.1 Veillonella sp. ZSJB6
CTCAGCAAAATTTGAGAAACTATACTGAGCGCCTTTTGAAACAATGTCAGGTTTCTGCATCCAGGCATTCTCACATTTCGCTAAAAGAGTTTTATCAATTTTTTTATCCCGTGGATTAATTTTTTCGAACTTACGTTTTTCAGAATTAGTTAAATATGATTGTTCGTTCAAATATTCTCCTCTTACACGTTCATAGAACCACTTGGTTCTATTTTGTGAATTTGAAGGAATCCAAGTTTTTTCAGAGTACAATTTAAACTCT
>NZ_JBPUGE010000083.1:0-261 GCF_051549505.1 Veillonella sp. ZSJB6
CCGGAAAAATCATTCAAAGTGATGATGTATTTTCGTTTTCATTGGATGCGGTGTTGCTGGCTGAATTTGTGTGGGTCCCGATTCAAAAAGGAAGACTCGTTGATTTATGCGCCGGTACGGGGGCTATTCCGCTCTTTTTATCGTATCGGACGAAAGGAACGGTGACAGGACTTGAAATACAGCCCCGTCTCGTTGATATGGCGAATCGAAGCATTGCCGTTAACGATTTAAGTGACAGGCTGCACATCCTTGAAGGCGATG
>NZ_JBPUGE010000084.1:0-261 GCF_051549505.1 Veillonella sp. ZSJB6
TCGAAGAAGATACCGATATCAATCATATAGTGCCTGTGCCCAACCAGCTTGACACATGGATTGTGCAATCCATCACCTCAGTCTCAGACTGTAATGAACAGCTAGGTACCCATTTTGATAGTGAGGATGTCACTAGTATGGGTGGACTGGTCATGCAAGAGCTTGGCGAAGTCAATGAGGTATTGGGTCAAACCGTCTTTATTGACGATTGTCGTTTGTCGGTATTGTCAGCAGATGGTCGATTTATCCAAGAAATTGAAC
>NZ_JBPUGE010000085.1:0-261 GCF_051549505.1 Veillonella sp. ZSJB6
GATAGTTTCCGTCATTTTCGTATGGATAGAATAATGGCTGTGACGATACTGGATAAATGCTATTCACCTAATAAGTCTGAACTGCTAAAAAAATGGTATCAAACGCTTAATATCAAACCGTTAAAATAAATCTTATATTTACTCCTGTCAAAAACTGTCACGAAGTAATTTTATAATGGTGATACTTGATAGCAAACATCAAGTTGCTTTTTTTCAAAACCATTCGATAAAAAGGACATAGCAATGAGTAATTTAGTTTTT
>NZ_JBPUGE010000086.1:0-261 GCF_051549505.1 Veillonella sp. ZSJB6
GGGGTGGTGCCAGTCGTATTTTTTGCAGTGGCTGTGATACTAATGCCCTGTGACAATAGTTTGGCTTTAGCAGCATCAGATTTTACTTCAAGCTCGATGGTCGCCTCACCACTGGCATTTGTTACCACATTAGAGGTATCAGAGACCGCATAAACACCTGTCGTACTTGGGTCATCAATTTTAAATTGGACAGGTACACCACCTAGACCAGTGTTTGAACTGTTTAACACTGAAGCAGTAACTGTGAATTTTTCACCAACT
>NZ_JBPUGE010000087.1:0-261 GCF_051549505.1 Veillonella sp. ZSJB6
AGAAGCTGGTTTCGAACCAATCGCTCTCGAAAACATCGATGTAGACGGCACGCTCGAAAAAGGTCAACCTGTAACGTTCAAAGTAACGTTCGTTGTTGAGCCAGAAGCTGAGCTTGGCGAATACAAAGGTCTCGAGTACGAAGCTGTTGAAACAACAGTCACTGACGAAGAAGTTACAGCTGAACTTGACGCGCTTCAACAGCAAGGTGCAGAGCTTGCTGTCAAAGAAGGCGCAATCGAAAACGGCGATACAGCTGTCTT
>NZ_JBPUGE010000088.1:0-261 GCF_051549505.1 Veillonella sp. ZSJB6
TGTTGGTAGTTACGCCTGAAAAAGCCCGTCTGATTGAAGGCGTGAATAATCGTCTGGCTAAAGAAATTAAAGGCGGTAGCGAACGTCAACAAACAATGAGCGAGTTGACCTTCCCTATTAACAACTCAACGCTACCCAACAACAGTAAAGCAGACCGTACAGGCTCATCAGACGATGATATGTACTTAAAAGAGTTCTTTAACCGTGTTGATAAAAGCTTGCAAGAGCTTTATAACAAATCACCACTACCTGTGATTTTGG
>NZ_JBPUGE010000089.1:0-260 GCF_051549505.1 Veillonella sp. ZSJB6
TATGTTTGAGGACAGCCTGAAGGTCACACCTTATACACAATTGGCTAATCTGACTGGACAACCAGCAATCAGCTTGCCTACTCATTTGACAAAAGAAAACATGCCTCTCGGAATTCAATTTATGTCCGCCAGAGGAAGAGAAGATTTGCTGCTTCAAATCGGCTATCTATTTGAAGCAAGACACCAGTTCCATTTACCAAATCCGTGGAAATAGCAGAAACAAGGAGAAGAAAAAATGAAGAAAAAAAGATTGTTTGCTC
>NZ_JBPUGE010000090.1:0-258 GCF_051549505.1 Veillonella sp. ZSJB6
CGTTTGTACTTGGTAACAATGTGACTACATCACAAGCCAACTCTGTCGTTTTAGGCAATAATTCATCAGATAAAGCAGCCACCCAAGTAGCCAATACAACCGTGGGTGGTATTGCAACGGGTAACTTTGCAGGGTCTACACCTGTGGGTGTGGTATCTGTAGGTGCTGTTGGTGCCGAACGTCAAATCATTAACGTAGGTGCTGGTGAAATCTCTGCAACTTCGACCGATGCGGTGAATGGTAGTCAGCTGTATCAGG
>NZ_JBPUGE010000091.1:0-258 GCF_051549505.1 Veillonella sp. ZSJB6
TTGTAAGCGATCAATTCTTGTTCTTGTTTCTCGGTTAATTTGAGATGTCGAGTATATTTGTTATTGTTCGGTACTATAATTTTCAGTTGCTGTTTCATGTTGATTTCCCTTACGCTGTTCTAAGGCTTACCTTACTGCCTCAACATTCTTTAATTTGTTCTAACATTGGATTTTTAAGATGCCCAACCTATTGTTAGATAATCTTGTTTAAACGGTAGCCAAATTCTTTATAGCTATATTCATCTAAACCCTGTTTTT
>NZ_JBPUGE010000092.1:0-258 GCF_051549505.1 Veillonella sp. ZSJB6
AGGGATTTAAAATCCCTCGCTCTTACGAGCGTGCCGGTTCAAGTCCGGCCCCGGGCACCATTGATTAAGCCTAAACTGTTACGTTTAGGCTTTTTTGTTGCCGGTTATTTTTTAACTTTGACTTTTTGTCTTTCAAATAATGTTTAGCTGCCTAAGTTAACGGCACCACTCTCATCACTTCTTCAAACGTCGTCACCCCTTCGGCAATTTTTTTCGCCCCTGCCAGTCTTAACGGTTGTAACCCATCTTGATAGGCTT
>NZ_JBPUGE010000093.1:0-258 GCF_051549505.1 Veillonella sp. ZSJB6
CGTCGAGCACCGTGTCGCCTTTTTTCAAGACGAGCGTGTCATCGCCGTTAAAGTTCGTCACACCGCTTGTCGTGTTCGACTTCGCTTTCAAGGCATCGCTCGCGTTGGCGTTGACGATGACATACGTGCCACCTGGCTCGAGCGTACCTGTCAAGTTGAGGGTCGTGCCTGGAGCCGTCCCGCCGTTTGAATACAGTTCAAGTTTATAGGCCGAGAGGTCGATGGCCGCATTCGTTCCATTGAACAGTTCGATCGCTT
>NZ_JBPUGE010000094.1:0-257 GCF_051549505.1 Veillonella sp. ZSJB6
GGTCAATCTCCATTTGTTACATTGTTCATGTATTTTAAACCTGATTATAAATACGCTAAAGAGGCTGCTCTTATTACAGAAGAGATCTTGCGCCAACGTATTAAGGGTGTAAAAAATGAAGGTGATGTATATATTACGCCAGCATTCCCTAAATTGATTTATGTTCTTGATGAACATAATGTAACGCCTGATAGACCATATTACTATTTAACTGAACTTGCTGCACAATGTACGGCTAAACGCATGTATCGAGATTA
>NZ_JBPUGE010000095.1:0-257 GCF_051549505.1 Veillonella sp. ZSJB6
CTTTTTTCAAGTTCACTTTTACTTTCTGTACGCCGTCAAGTGCGCTTACCGCTTCTTCGACTCTTGCAACACAATGATTGCAGCTCATACCTTCGATTGAAAATTGTTGTTTCATTTTTTCTTCCTCCTATTGATGTTGTTTACATTCACATTGACCTGGGATACAGTTACATTCGATTGTTTCGACTGGTTGCTTTTGTTCTAATTGTTTCAAGATTTCATTGATATCTTCTTGAGTCAAAGTAGCTTCTTCTACT
>NZ_JBPUGE010000096.1:0-257 GCF_051549505.1 Veillonella sp. ZSJB6
TCGGTCATTCTCGGAAGTGACGGAACCGGCGGAAAGTTCTTATACGAGAATGAAGAAGGTAAGATTGTCATGAACGGTCGTGAAGTGTTCAAATTCGCTGTCCGTAAGATGCCTGACATCGTCTTAGAGGCGTTGCGAGGGGCTGGGAAGACGATTGAAGACCTCGACGTCCTCGTGCCGCACCAGGCGAACCGTCGTATCATTGACGCAGCGATTGAACGGTTAGGGATTGACGAAGCAAAAGTTGTCGTCACGAT
>NZ_JBPUGE010000097.1:0-257 GCF_051549505.1 Veillonella sp. ZSJB6
TGGGTCAAAGTAATCATGTTCATTTGGCAAATCATGCGCTTTTAAGTAAGCTTCTAAGTCATCTTCTGACCAATGGAACAATGGCGCTACTTTTAACACGCCGTCTTTGCTTTCTGACAATACGTCAAGTGATTGGCGAAATTCCGTTTGGTCTTTACGAATCGCATTAATCCACACATCTGGGGCAATTTCTTTTAATGCACGTCCAAATGGCTCAAGTTTAACTTGCTCAGTGAATTTTGCGTGCGCTGGGTTAT
>NZ_JBPUGE010000098.1:0-256 GCF_051549505.1 Veillonella sp. ZSJB6
GTTTCCGATGCGCTGCGCGTGGCAACCCTTGGCGACCTCGACGCCAATCTGGCGAAATACACCGTGGGTGACCGACAGATTCCGATCCGGGTTCAGCTGACCGAGGACGCCCGCCGCGATCTGACCGTCTTGAACACGCTGACCGTGACCGCCCCATCCGGCGTCGTGGTGCCGCTGGCATCCATCGCGCAGGTCAGTTTCGGCCAGGGACCGTCGTCCATCGAACGCTTCAACCGCGAACGGCGCGTCGTCGTCG
>NZ_JBPUGE010000099.1:0-256 GCF_051549505.1 Veillonella sp. ZSJB6
ATCCCTCCTGCTCCATACGACGCGTGGCAGTTCACGTTTGAGAATACGTTGTTCATGACGCTCATCAGTCTGTTTGCCATCATCACGGCAGCAAGCATTGTATCAAATGAATTTAAATGGGGAACGATCAAGCTCTTGTTGATTCGCCCGATATCGCGGTGGAAGATTTTGCTTTCGAAGTATGTATCGGTCTTTGTATTTGTCGCACTTTTAGTCGGCGTTTTATTTGTTTCATCGATGCTTGTGGGAACTGTAT
>NZ_JBPUGE010000100.1:0-256 GCF_051549505.1 Veillonella sp. ZSJB6
CTGATCAACGAGATTTTAGACATGTCCAAGATTGAATCCGGCTATATGCGAGCGGTGAAGCAAACCTTCTCTCTACCGGTAATGCTGCGTGAGATTTACCGTATGTTTGATATGATCGCACAACAAAAAGGTGTCGCGTGGACCGTCGAGATGGAGCAACAAGTTCCCGAACACATCATGAGTAATTTGACGAAAGTCAAGCAAATTTTGATTAACCTAATTCAAAATGCGTTGAAGTTTACTGAACAAGGGAGGG
>NZ_JBPUGE010000101.1:0-256 GCF_051549505.1 Veillonella sp. ZSJB6
TATTGTTAAAGATACTGGGCAAACTTGCCGCTGAGCCGACATCTTTGCTCGGCAGTTTTGGCAAAATCCACCACACCATAATCATTGCCAAGAGCGCAGCCGCGCCAATCGTACCAAACGTCATCCGCCACCCAAGCCACTGCCCAACCATCCGACCCAATGGCAGCCCAAGCACCGTCGCCAGCGCGCTACCCATCGACAGTAGCCCCAAGGCTTTGGTTTGACGATCTTTGGGCGCAACACGCACCACAAGGCT
>NZ_JBPUGE010000102.1:0-256 GCF_051549505.1 Veillonella sp. ZSJB6
TCATTAAAAAGGGTAAGTTAAAATACGAAAAGTTAGTTATTCTGCACCAATTTGGCATAATCATGCAATTTACTTTTTAACATGATTAGGTCTTTTTCGGTGGTTTCAAGTTCTGATTTCATACCCAGTTGGCTATTTTCTTGCCAATAAATACATACAAAATTGGCTTTACAGCTTAAACCTTTAACGGTTGTTGCGATGGATGCTGGTAAATCCACCTCCCGATTATCGAGCGCAAAATTGGCGGGATAATGCC
>NZ_JBPUGE010000103.1:0-256 GCF_051549505.1 Veillonella sp. ZSJB6
CCGCTAATGTTGAACGGCGGGACGAACTGACGGAAATAAGCGGCGAGTTCGGTCGTCGTGACCATGAAACCGAGGCGGACGTTGGCCAGGCCAAACGCCTTCGATAACGTCCGCAGTACAATCACATTCGCAAATGAATCAAGATGGGCCACCATGCTCGACGTCGGTGTGAAGTCGATATAGGCTTCGTCGACGATCAAGTACGGCACGAGTCCCGCGAGTTCGGCCAATTCAGCGACGCTCCACAATTTACCGG
>NZ_JBPUGE010000104.1:0-256 GCF_051549505.1 Veillonella sp. ZSJB6
AGATTCAGCTGTTTCTTTTGTCTCAATCAATGCGCTTTTAAAATGATCCAAGCTGTTATTTAAATCGTTTGTCAGAGTGGTTGCTTCTTCCAGTTCTTCAATCAGTTTTTTTCTTGTTTCGTTCCCTCTCCTAGGTGCAAATAACAGACCTCCGACAGTTCCAGCAGCAGCTCCGAATAACAGTCCTTTGAAAAAGTTTTTAATCATCGCTGTGCACCTGCTTTACGATTGTTTCTTGAATAGCTTTTAGTTCTTC
>NZ_JBPUGE010000105.1:0-255 GCF_051549505.1 Veillonella sp. ZSJB6
GTCGGCTTCATCGGGCAGTTTTTGACAACAATTTTTTATCATTTTGGGGTAAATTGTTGGCTTTGGCAAGTGCTAGCCGTGGGTGCTGCCTCAATAGCCGCAATAAAAGATAAAAAAACAAAGCCCATTTTGGGTCAATGGGCTTTTGTCATCTACTGACTTTTAAATACTGACTTTTAAATACTGGCTTTTAAATTCTGACTTTTAAACTTTTTTGCCGCTTATTTTAAAAAATCAGGGTCTTTATAAGCCGGG
>NZ_JBPUGE010000106.1:0-255 GCF_051549505.1 Veillonella sp. ZSJB6
ATGGTCGGGGGCTTACTTAAGACGACTTAATCGGTCAATATCTTCAATCAGCAAAATATCACCGACTTGACAGTCATTAAGTAGCTCATTGAGTTTTGGACGCTCAAGTTTTGCGCCACTTTCATTCTCAATATAAAACTTGGCAATAACCAAGTGATGCGCAGTAGCAAAATCAATAAGACTCTGTTTGGCACGTTCAGCATTTTGTTCAGCAGTACTTGCCCTTAAATAAGCTCTAACAAACATTTTTTCCCT
>NZ_JBPUGE010000107.1:0-255 GCF_051549505.1 Veillonella sp. ZSJB6
GGTTCGAAAAACATTCTAGCAGAGATTTCTCTGATCGGCAGGCTGCTCAGTGAGCGGCCTGCTTTTCATCCTTATCTGACTATACTGGACCTCATAATTCATAAATGAGAATCGATGTTGTCGTAAACGATGTATAAAAACTCATTTGAGCAGTAATGGTGTGATAATTGCTCAGTTTCTGCTTCACATCGAAAAGGACTGAGACCATGAAGAATCTTTCCAAGACTGTGATCAGCGTTCTCGCCGCGCTGGGGG
>NZ_JBPUGE010000108.1:0-255 GCF_051549505.1 Veillonella sp. ZSJB6
GGAAAATCTCATGGCAATTTTAGTATATGCAGAACATGATAATAAAGAGCTGAAAAAAGCAACACTCAACACCGTAACGGCAGCAAGCAAAATCGGTGGCGATATCGTTGTATTAGTTGCAGGTCTTGGCTGTGAAGCCGTGGCAGAACAAGCCGCTAAAGTAGCGGGTGTATCAAAGGTGCTTTGCGCAAGTAACGCTGCTTTTGAACATCAGCTGGCTGAAAACGTTGCTAAACTCGTGGTATCGCTTGCAGG
>NZ_JBPUGE010000109.1:0-255 GCF_051549505.1 Veillonella sp. ZSJB6
AGGAGTCATTCAAGCACCCACGTAAAATCAATCACGATCTCGTCGACGCCCAACAAGCGCGGCGAATTTTGGATCGTCTCGTCGGATACGGGATGAGCCCATTATTATGGAAGAAAGTCAAAAAAGGCTTATCGGCCGGACGTGTCCAATCAGTGGCCGTCAAAATGATCATCGACCGGGAGCGGGAAATCAACGCCTTCGACCCAGAAGAGTATTGGACGATCAAACTCATGCTCAACCATGAAGGCGAATTGT
>NZ_JBPUGE010000110.1:0-254 GCF_051549505.1 Veillonella sp. ZSJB6
TTCGCTGCCGATGCCGAACCGCCTCAGACCTGGGAGTGCCGTTCCTGCGGCGCGGAAGCCCGCCTGAAGGTCGACGGCGAGGCCGTCACCCTCGAGGCCACCGACGAGAAGGCCGCCCGCACCCACTGGGACATGCTCATGGAGCGTCGCACCCGTGCGGAGCTGGAGGAGCTTCTCGAGGAGCGTCTCGCCTACATCCGAGCCCGGCGCGGTGCCGGTGAGGACCCCACCCGCGAGAAGATCGGCGCCTAACG
>NZ_JBPUGE010000111.1:0-254 GCF_051549505.1 Veillonella sp. ZSJB6
GAACCGGTCACGCCTCGGAGGAGTAACGTGACGTTACGGTCAGACGGCAAGACGGTCCGGTCACCTGTAACGTGAATGTGGAGCTTCCGTTCCTCCCAATCAAGCGTGAACGTCGTCTCAGCGTAAGCACCCGTCTCATAGTCACGGTCCGACCCGTTGTCTTCATAGAGCGTGAACGTATTCGACGCGCCCGGGAAGACGAGAACTTCCAATTCGCCCGGGTTATCCGTATCGTTACGGCCCGAGTAATGCCG
>NZ_JBPUGE010000112.1:0-254 GCF_051549505.1 Veillonella sp. ZSJB6
TGTTCGGCATCGATTTTCGGGCCTGGTATCGGGCCGGTGAATGGACCGAGCGCTATCGTTGCTATTCGTTGACGTCCTATCGGAATATCATCTCGAACGTCGGGATGAGCCGAATGACACTGATGACGGACGGAACCGCTCGCGAGGCGTATCAGATTGGGACAGTCATGACGGACGAGGACCGACAAGGACTAGGACTTGCCACCCGTATTTTCAAGCATGTGTTCAAACAGCATGACGCCGATGGCTTGCCT
>NZ_JBPUGE010000113.1:0-254 GCF_051549505.1 Veillonella sp. ZSJB6
GTGAGACTTGCGTAATATTCGTCAGTTCCTCGATGCGGCGAATCCGATAGAGTACGGTGTTCGGGTGGATGTGAAGATGGGCGGCGACGCGTTTGACGTTCCCATCAAAATAGAAATACCACTCGAGCGTCGTGACGAGCTCGGTATGATGGGCGACATCATATGCCTGCAAACGCTCGATGGTCGGATGCGTTTCGAGCCGAAGCCCGATTCGGCGAGCGAGATCTGGGACGAGCTGATAAATCCCGATTTGT
>NZ_JBPUGE010000114.1:0-253 GCF_051549505.1 Veillonella sp. ZSJB6
TGAAGTTCTAATTCATTTAGCTCTTTTCCATAGAAAAAGTCAGCAGCTGTCCCGAGTCCATAATTACGTCCGGACATCAGAATTTTATTGCAGTACATCTCAAAAATTTCTTCTTTTTCATATTTCCGTTCGAGTTGGAAAGCTAGCCACGCTTCTTGCGCTTTTCGTTCCAATGTTTTTTCATTGGTAAAGAAGGAGTTTTTGACTACTTGCTGCGTGATCGTGGAAGCACCTTGTGCCCCAAAGCCTTGCG
>NZ_JBPUGE010000115.1:0-253 GCF_051549505.1 Veillonella sp. ZSJB6
GACGCGCTCATCTTGAATGCCGGGCCATATATCTTTGAACGGAAATGTCTCGTCGACTTGTCTGACGAGGAATGGGACGAGGTGATCACGGGTAACTTGTCAGCCTCGTTTTGGTTGATGCGCCGAGCCATCCCGAGCATGCGGTCGAAACAGTTCGGCCGCATCATCACGTACGGCTTCCCGGAAAGTGCGACGGCACCAGGCTGGATTCACCGGTCGGCGTTCGCGGCAGCGAAAACGGGACTTGTCAGTT
>NZ_JBPUGE010000116.1:0-253 GCF_051549505.1 Veillonella sp. ZSJB6
TGCAGTAATTCTGCGGCTTTGGTGACATTGTCTGCAGCTGACCTCCATGAGTCAAACACTGCCTGTTGGGCAAACGCATGCGCAGCTTCTTGTTGTTTACGGATATGATGAATAAACCCATCAGCCAATCGCTCTAGGCTTTGCCGTATGCGTTGAGTCAGAAAACACAGCAACCATAGGTGTTGCTGTGGACGCTTAAAGCGTTTTAGTTTACTGCCATAATAATCCACCATTTCACCGAAGTGTTGTTGGT
>NZ_JBPUGE010000117.1:0-253 GCF_051549505.1 Veillonella sp. ZSJB6
TCGTCTTTTGAACCTCGGTAATGGCCACCGATATCGTGGCTCCACCAGCCATAGCCGATATTGGAAGCGGTCGCCGTAAAGTACGGTTGGAACGCGAGCGACGCCCACGAAATCAACGTGTCTCCCGAGAAACCGACCGGATAGCGGTGACTGCCCGGCCCCGAATAACGGGAGAAGATGATTGGTCGATCGCCATCCCGGGCGATGTCGGCCGCGTGATAGTGGTTCAGCATCCAGAGCGGGTCGAGCCCTT
>NZ_JBPUGE010000118.1:0-252 GCF_051549505.1 Veillonella sp. ZSJB6
GTGCGCACCGAGCGGTGTACAGCCAGTATCCTGCAGTTGTCCAATACCATTTTTGGCAGTAGAGATGGGGTAAGTTTGTGATTGGTTGCTACTAAGATATAAAGTAAGCTGTTGTTTTTCAATGGAAATGATGATTTTTGGGTAAGACATAATCGACTCGTTTAACATTAAGCTTAGAGTATCATAACAAAAAAGCCCATCATATTCATGACAGGCTTTTTAAGAAAAATTTGAAAACATAGAATCAGTTAT
>NZ_JBPUGE010000119.1:0-252 GCF_051549505.1 Veillonella sp. ZSJB6
TGATAAAAAACAATCACTTTAGGTGGTTGTTTTTTTTTGGTATGATGAGACACCTTTTATCATTTTTAGCTTTGTTTTAATTAGGATTATAGCTGTCATGGCAGACTTATTAGCAATTCAACAATCAGAGCAACCGATTGGCACCACATTGACCCCCCAAAGCCGCCCAACTCGCGAGCAAATCCAAGCTTGGTTTGAATTACCTTTGATGGATTTACTGTTGCTCGCGCAAAACAAACTTCGCGAACATTT
>NZ_JBPUGE010000120.1:0-252 GCF_051549505.1 Veillonella sp. ZSJB6
GCATCGACGAAGACGAGGGCGCCGACTTCGGAGTCGGTGATGGCGACCAGTTTCTCGATAATCTCTGGGTAAGCTGTCAACGAGTCGCGGGCCGCGAGCGTCTCGGTCAACTCGTTGCGGTAAGCCAAGTGCTGCTCGTTCTGTTGCGTCTGCTCCAAGATTTCTTCAAGTTCTTGCTGTTGCGCTTGAAGTTCTTCTTGTTGCGCAATCAACTCTTCTTGTTGCGCTTGCAATTCGTGGTTCTTCTCGATC
>NZ_JBPUGE010000121.1:0-252 GCF_051549505.1 Veillonella sp. ZSJB6
TCGTTGTTGTTACAACAGCGAACACAGACGAAGAAGCTCGTGAATTGCTCACACTTCTCGGAATGCCATTCCAAAAATAATCTAAAGGGAGGTCGACAACATGGCTAAAAAGTCAATGGTGAATCGCGAACACAAACGCGAGAAACTCGTTGCCCAGTACGCTGAGAAACGTGCACAATTGAAAGCTGAAGGCGACTACATCGGACTCAGCAAATTGCCACGTAACTCTTCACCTGTACGTCTTCATAACCG
>NZ_JBPUGE010000122.1:0-252 GCF_051549505.1 Veillonella sp. ZSJB6
CCAAAGCGTCTTTTAAAGACCAATCGGTGATTTTCGGTCGTCAACAAAACTGGATTATGTGTATCTTATACCTTGCGACTTTTGGTTCGTTTATTGGGTTTTCGGCGGCATTTCCGATGTTGATTAAACAATCATTCCCAGATGTGAATCCGCTTAAAGTGGCGTTTTTAGGACCTTTGGTTGGTGCGTTATTCCGTCCGTTCGGTGGCTGGCTTGCTGACAAATTGGGTGGTGCAAAAGTCACCTTAATCA
>NZ_JBPUGE010000123.1:0-251 GCF_051549505.1 Veillonella sp. ZSJB6
TGTGCTTCTTGACTGAGCAGTGTGCTACATAGAGGAGTGAGTGTGTTTTCAACTGGTCGGAAATGTTCTGGGCGCCAACAAATTGATGCTTCAGGAAGGATGTATAGAATATGTCCTTCTTGTAATAAAGCTAAACACTGGCCCAGAACACCTTGGAAATCCCGCTCTACATTTATATAACCAAATTCTTGGAAGTGTTTCTCATAGACGGTTCTTGAACTGCGCTTTAGAATAGAAAGAGACAGTTCAGG
>NZ_JBPUGE010000124.1:0-251 GCF_051549505.1 Veillonella sp. ZSJB6
TGGTGTGTGGCACCGGAGTCCAGACACCACCCATCAGCAACCGACCCTCCAGAGCTAGCTGGAGCATAACTTCCAGGTGCAGACGTGCCAGTGACAGAGAGTGTGTTCATTCCATCAGCCAAAAATGCTTGATTGTACCGATCTGGACATGACCGAGCATGATGGCCCTGCTTCCCGCAGATTTGGCATGGACCTGTGAATGTGAACGAGGAAGGTGTTGGTAGTAGTGGTGGTGCAACACTTTGGACATC
>NZ_JBPUGE010000125.1:0-250 GCF_051549505.1 Veillonella sp. ZSJB6
GTGAGAGACGTTAGAAATAGCGGTTGTCCGATATGTGGTATGGCGCTTGAGCCCGAAACGCTTACTATCGGTGAAGAGGACACCTCAGAGCTTGACGACATGACTCGTCGTTTTTGGATATGTACCGTGTTGACTGTACCGCTATTAATATATGTGATGAGCGGTATGTTTGGAGTTGACTTTAGTCAGTATGGCATACCTTCACAGGTTTTACAATGGGCTGAGTTGGTGCTTGCGACACCTGTAGTGC
>NZ_JBPUGE010000126.1:0-250 GCF_051549505.1 Veillonella sp. ZSJB6
TCGTTAATCCCGCCGCGCAAACGGGATTACTCGAAGAAAGGGGCGAAGACGAAATGACGACGCCGATGCAATCTGAACAAAAAGATATTCGTTTTATCATTGAACGCCAGGACGGACCGGACCAAGCCGCTTATACGGAAGAGTTCACCGTCCCGTACCGCCCGAACATGAACGTCATCTCGGCGTTGATGGAAATCCGCCGAAACCCGGTCAATGCGAACGGGGACAAGACGACACCAATCAACTGGGA
>NZ_JBPUGE010000127.1:0-250 GCF_051549505.1 Veillonella sp. ZSJB6
ATGGAACACCATGTTCAACTCGTCACGGTCTGTTCCTGTATAAAGCTTCGCCTCGTCGACGCTGACGCCCGGCATCTCACCAACCGTGATCGTATCGTATTTCGACAGGACCTCACGATTCATCTCCTGCATGAACTCATGGATGCGCGGCCCATTGAAGAAGAACGGTGTGCCGTCCCCGTAACCTGTCCCCCGCGTCTCGCCGTCTGGATAACTCGGATCTTTCGAAATCATGTTGATGACATCCATT
>NZ_JBPUGE010000128.1:0-250 GCF_051549505.1 Veillonella sp. ZSJB6
CTTGGATGCTCAAGTGATTGACATGTCCCTTTTGATCTAATCGGTTCACAAATAGCTCGACCTTCCCGCCGCTTTCAATCAATTCCCGACTGACCAATGCCGTATCCTCTATCAATTCTTCGAACTGATGATGAAGGCCGATCCCGTTCGAAGCTGACAAATCGAGGTACACCGTGAACATGTCTTGATTGACCGGCTGGTACAGTTTCGTTTGCAAAGTGGATTTCTTCGCCGTCGCATACCAGTCGAT
>NZ_JBPUGE010000129.1:0-250 GCF_051549505.1 Veillonella sp. ZSJB6
AGGTCACAATAATACCAATCATCACCGTAAAGATAATGCTGTGTTTTACTGTAAATCTAAATAAATCAGATTCTTTACCAACTAAACCCACTGCTGCACAAGCAATCGCGATTGATTGAGGGGAAATCATCTTACCTGTTACTCCACCACTGGTATTGGCAGCAACTAACAAGACTTCAGGCACACCGATTTGCTGTGCTGTAGTTGCTTGTAACGCTGAAAACAATGCGTTAGCTGAAGTATCTGAACC
>NZ_JBPUGE010000130.1:0-249 GCF_051549505.1 Veillonella sp. ZSJB6
GCCAGTTTCTCAGTCAACCTCTCAGTCATCAAGCCAACCGACTAGCCAACCAATTAACCAAGCAGATTCTATGGTGGGGCTAAAAATTGCGGTGGCACAGCAGCAATTTATTGTCGGTGATGTCATCAATAATGCCAAAAAAATGGTAGAGCTGGCTAAAGATGCCCGTGACAAGGGTGCTAATATCATTGTCTTTCCTGAGTTATCACTGCTGGGTTATCCGCCTGAAGATTTGTTGCTACGTCCAAG
>NZ_JBPUGE010000131.1:0-249 GCF_051549505.1 Veillonella sp. ZSJB6
CGGAATTCGTCCACACGCTTAACGGATCTGGTCTCGCTGTCGGCCGGACCGTCGCTGCGATTTTAGAGAACTTCCAACAGGCTGACGGTTCAGTCGTCATTCCAGAAGTGCTACGTCCATATATGGGCGGTATCGAGAAAATTGAAATGCCTCACTAATGAACAAACCAACCCGTCTGAAACGTATCGTTCAGGCGGGATTTTTTTTGGTTTTTTTAATGTTTTTGCACAAAAGGGTTTGACATCTGCT
>NZ_JBPUGE010000132.1:0-249 GCF_051549505.1 Veillonella sp. ZSJB6
GTGAGGAAGGATTCGAGGTCATCGAACGCCACATCGGACGTGACGAACTATATGTCGCAGATGAAATCTTCTTAACGGGGACGGCGGCTGAAGTGACCAGCGTCATCGAAATCGACAACATCTCAATCGGCGGCGGCGTCCAGACGGTCGCGACGAACATGCTCGCGCGTTACCGTGAGGCTGTGACGGGACAAATTCCGACACACCGCGATTGGATCACGTTCGTCAAAGCTGGAGTCAAAGAATAAA
>NZ_JBPUGE010000133.1:0-249 GCF_051549505.1 Veillonella sp. ZSJB6
CGAGAAGCATAATCATGAGCGCAACGACGAAGCCCGTCAATTGCGTCAACGTCGCAGCTTGCCACGTCCCGATACTCGAACTGATGCGAGCGTTGGCGACGCTCTGTAGCGTTAAAAAGAAGCCGCCACTGATGGCGAACAGTACTCCGCGCATGATGTCTCTCCTCCCTTATGACAATCGAATCAGCATGATCCCGATGACCATGACGAGTAAACTGACGAGTTGTATCCCAGTGACCGGGTTCTTCG
>NZ_JBPUGE010000134.1:0-248 GCF_051549505.1 Veillonella sp. ZSJB6
TACAATTTCGTCGTTACAAGCAAGCGCTGCATCGACGAGCTCCATATCTACTTTCACCCCTCGCCAGTTGATATCTTGGTCGAGTAACCAGTACTCGTGCTCCATAGCAGGTGGCTTTAGCGAAAGTAAGCGTTTACGAATTGCCTTTTCAACCACTACGTCCTGGCGGTTGTAGTCAATGTATTCCGCCCATTTCTCAGGTGCATCCTCCGGCATATTTCGTGTCTTAGGATTCGTCTTAGTAGGCT
>NZ_JBPUGE010000135.1:0-248 GCF_051549505.1 Veillonella sp. ZSJB6
GTGGTTATTTAAATGTCAATTAAATTAAGCGAGATTTTACCTCCTGCAGATAAATTATTCGACCGAAAAGAATTAGAACAAATTTTTTTAGAAGCAGTCAGATTAACAAAGGAAGTTGAAGAAGAAACTTCTTTAGGCTTTACTTCTGTAAAGGTAAATAATTATTTTTTCCAAGCATATCAAGATGAAAATGAATATTTGTTGTCCTTGGGTAGTCAAAAAAAGGAAACCGATATGGTGAAAAATAT
>NZ_JBPUGE010000136.1:0-248 GCF_051549505.1 Veillonella sp. ZSJB6
TCCCAGCCCGGATGGCTGTCGGTTTAGGCGAACGTGCCGCTGTCGTTATCAAACAACAGGACGATGTGCTCGGTTATATTTGGAGCCTCGCCCGAACGACCCCGTTCTCGGAACAAGAGCTCACTGTGTTAAAAGAAGGCGCGAGCATCGCTAAAAAATTGCTCATGACCATCGCCATGCATGAGCGGCGCATCGATGCCGAGCTCGAGCGTTTCTTTTTAGAAGTGTTGGCCAGCCCCAATTTGTCG
>NZ_JBPUGE010000137.1:0-248 GCF_051549505.1 Veillonella sp. ZSJB6
TCAATATCGGGGCGATGTCGGGCTGGTTCCCGGGGACGGGGGTCACGCTTCCGCTCGTCAGTTACGGCGGGACGTCACTCATCATGACGATGGGCATTCTCGGAGTGCTCAGCAGCATCTCGATGCGAAACCGGCACCGGGAAGCGACAAGACGGGCTGAGATTCGTGAGAAATCAGCCGAAAATGTGCAAGGTTCATCGTTACATGTTGTCAGGTAAGAAGGTTCGAACTACTTAAATGGGGGGATT
>NZ_JBPUGE010000138.1:0-248 GCF_051549505.1 Veillonella sp. ZSJB6
TCATCAAAATTGGTCGGTTGGTTATTAAAATTAATTACCACCTTATTAGAAGCATTGTTATTAAATTGGTTGCTACTCATATCATCGCCTATGGTTAAATTTGTCATTAAAATATTGAGATGTATAAAATTATAACAGTGTTTGTTCGCAGTTTGAAATAAACATGCTGTCAATCCCTTAAACCCATAGGATGTGTGGTATAGGAAAAAACTGTCCATTTACAGCTTGCTGCGCTAAAAACTTGCAGG
>NZ_JBPUGE010000139.1:0-248 GCF_051549505.1 Veillonella sp. ZSJB6
ACTTTGGACGAGCCGAATCGTCAACAACATGACGATGACAATGAGCCAGACCGCCCAGACGAGCCGCCATTTGTCCGTGTCGACCCGTTTGACGAACGTATAGACGGTCAAATAGACCGCAATCAACAGTGGGATGACGACCCATGGATTGTCGAGCATCACGCCTCGATGTCGCCGTCCCACGCGAGCATGCCGCCTTCGACGTTGACGACCTTATAGCCTTCTGACTCCAAATAGTCGCACGCCGT
>NZ_JBPUGE010000140.1:0-247 GCF_051549505.1 Veillonella sp. ZSJB6
TGTGCCGGCAGTCGATGCTTTCGTCGTGTGCGTCCGTCCGTTGTACGTGATGGACACCGTCGACCCCTTCTCGGCTTTTCCAGTTACTTTCGTCGATTTGTTCGTCAGCGTCGAGATGGTCGGCTTCGACGGTGCTACTTTATCGATGGTGAACGTCAAGAGTTTCACGTTTCCTGCCTCGTCTGTCACACGAAGTGAGTAAACACCGGAAGCGACAACCGTCTGTCCACTCGCAATATTTTTACCG
>NZ_JBPUGE010000141.1:0-247 GCF_051549505.1 Veillonella sp. ZSJB6
CGCGATTTGCGCCATGCCCTCGAACATGATGAGTTTGAACTGTATTATCAGCCGATCGTATCGCCACGGCCGTTTGCAGTACGGGGAGTCGAGGCGCTCATTCGCTGGAATCATCCGGGCAAAGGTCAGATTTCCCCTGGCCTGTTCATCCCGGTCGCCGAGCAGCTCGGCCTTATCTCGGACTTGGGACGCTGGGTGCTCGTACAGGCGGTCACGGAGATGAAGGATCATGTGGAACGACATCACT
>NZ_JBPUGE010000142.1:0-247 GCF_051549505.1 Veillonella sp. ZSJB6
CTCCAATCAATTGTTGATTATATCAGAACGAGCGAGTGAAGTGCCGTCTTGACATTCATAAAAGGTCCCCCGAACGATGCGGGAGACCTGCTGTTACGCCTCTGGGGCGGTTTCTTTCTTTTTGTTGAGCGACATGCCTTTGAGGAGCATCCACAAGTACGAGGCGATGAAAATCGATGAGTACATCCCCATGACGAGACCGATGAGCAACGCGATTGAGAAACCACGGATTGACTCGGCACCGAAC
>NZ_JBPUGE010000143.1:0-247 GCF_051549505.1 Veillonella sp. ZSJB6
TTAATGTTTCAAATCGTTCAAATATATTAACTTATACCAATACATTTGATGAATTAGGAGCATTTTTCAGTAAGGAGACAGGGCTAAAGAAAAGTATGTTCACCTATAATTCTGAAGGTGCTTGTCCAAACAGTAAAGGAAAAGGAATTCTTAAAACAGAACTTGCGTTTATGCCTGATTTTTCACAAGTTTGTGAAGTATGTCATGGAACACGTTATAGACAGGAAGTTCTAGATGCTAAAGTAGA
>NZ_JBPUGE010000144.1:0-246 GCF_051549505.1 Veillonella sp. ZSJB6
TGAACCGGCGCTACGGTATGCATCATGGAATCTCTCAAGCAGGGAAAGGGAGCACGCTGCTGGCACTGCAGCCGCGTGCGGCAGGCAGGGCCTCAGGCGTGCAGCGCAGTGCAGGCAGAGCACTTGCCATGCAGTTCGATGTTCGAATGGGCCAGCGCGAACGCATGGCCGTGCGCCCAGCTGCCCAGGCAGCGGTTGAGCGCGTCGTCGACAAACTCGTCCACCTGCCCGCAGCTGTCGCAGATC
>NZ_JBPUGE010000145.1:0-246 GCF_051549505.1 Veillonella sp. ZSJB6
TCGCCATCGTCACCCACAACATGCAGCAAGCGGCACGGGTGTCTGACTATACCGCGTTTATGTACTTGGGCGAAATGATGGAAATGGGGGATACTGATAAAATGTTCACCAACCCAGACCGTAAAGAAACTGAAGAATACATCACGGGTAAATTCGGCTAGGCTATTTTCTCGTTATTAGGCTATCTGCTCGTCATAGCCAATCACAATACCTCGCTACCTCGCTGCTGCGGGGTATTTTTTTGCC
>NZ_JBPUGE010000146.1:0-245 GCF_051549505.1 Veillonella sp. ZSJB6
GCTCGGCAACCGCGTCCAGCACGCACTGCGCGCCTTCACGCCCCAGGAGCAGCGCGCCGTCAAGGCCGCCGCCGAGACCTTCCGCAAGAACCCGGACCTCGACACCGAGCGCGTGATCCTCGAGCTGAAGGTCGGCGAGGCGCTCGTCTCGATGCTTGAGAACAAGGGCGAGCCCTCCATCGTCCAGCGCACGCTGATCCGACCGCCGGAGGGTCGCATCGGGCCCGTTTCGGAGGACGAGCGTC
>NZ_JBPUGE010000147.1:0-245 GCF_051549505.1 Veillonella sp. ZSJB6
TGCCAAAATAGTTGGATAAGTTTTTCAGGTAAGTACTCTTATCACTACTAATATAGGCTTCCATCAGTACTTGATAAAGCCTTCTGGCTAAAGGATGAAATTTTACAGTAGAGCTGCTATTTAAACTAATTGTTTTGGCAGATAGCTTCATAATATTGGTCCTTGATTAGACTTGATTCTCTTTCCTATCATAATGAATACATAGTGAACCGTCCCGGGATTGTCGGAGACCTAAAACTCTGAGA
>NZ_JBPUGE010000148.1:0-244 GCF_051549505.1 Veillonella sp. ZSJB6
GTATCGATAGTACCGATAAAACCAACATAGCCTAGCTCATCATTTTGTTTATGAACTTGAATCATATTGACATCTACACCGCAAAGGCCCACAGCTTTACCGCCGAGATCTGTTAAATCTGCTACGAGATCTTTATTAACCTTACCGGCTAATACCATTTGTACTACATGCATTGTCGCTTCATCAGTGACACGCAAGCCATTTCCAAAATGTGATTCAATCTGCATTGCATCTAATGTACTAT
>NZ_JBPUGE010000149.1:0-244 GCF_051549505.1 Veillonella sp. ZSJB6
TTCACGCTCAAATTGCTATCAACAGTGGGCTTTATCCCAAGCTTTATGCCAATAATAAGCGAGTCAGACTATTGAGAGTTTTGGACAAAAAGTGTAAAGTTGAGCAGATAATTTGACTGAAGCTTTTGTCAAGTTGTTGGACTATCGATTAATTCGATGTTTGAATATTGCCTGTCGGTATATTGACTACCATGCGACCACACAAGTAGGCATTTTTTAACACCCCTAACTAGGCTATGATACC
>NZ_JBPUGE010000150.1:0-244 GCF_051549505.1 Veillonella sp. ZSJB6
CTCGTAGCTGTCCTGTTCTTACTCGCCGCTTCACAAGCGTTCCGCAACATGTCGGTCCGCTCGAAAGAAAGTAAATTCAAAAACGGGATGATATACATTGCGCTCGCCGCGATGCCGATGACGTTATTCCTCGGGCTGATGGTGCTCGACATCTTCGTCGAGACCCCAACGATCGTGTTCGGCCCAACCGGTCAACTCGTGTTACTCGGCCTTGCCGTCGTCACGTTGCTCATCGTCTCGGTTT
>NZ_JBPUGE010000151.1:0-244 GCF_051549505.1 Veillonella sp. ZSJB6
CCACCTTGGTTGGCTGCGATTGGTATGTCATTGAGCTCACTGTTTGTGGTGCTCAATGCGTTACGTCTCAAACGCGCTTAATGGTGAAGTTTACCCAAGCTTTATGCTTTTGGCTTACTAAAATCATACGCCGTGACTATTTGCGCGTTTTTGGCAAAATTGATGAAATAATAGAAGTATTTATCATTCTCATCAATCACCCGATCGCCGTTGGTATCGGCTTGGGTTGAAAAATAAAAACGCT
>NZ_JBPUGE010000152.1:0-244 GCF_051549505.1 Veillonella sp. ZSJB6
GTTTTTGTTTCGCTTCCGTCGCAAGACCAC
Organism: Veillonella sp. ZSJB6; assembly: GCF_051549505.1. Lineage (NCBI taxonomy): Bacteria > Bacillati > Bacillota > Negativicutes > Veillonellales > Veillonellaceae > Veillonella > Veillonella sp. ZSJB6. The sequence continues at coordinate 31 of NZ_JBPUGE010000152.1, forward strand.
CGATTGCATCGTAATCGAGTTTCTCCGGAATCCGTTTTTCTTCCATCCGACGCATCTTCTCGACTTGCTCGAGCTGCTTCGAGATGTAGCCTTCGTATTTCACTTGAATCTCGACTTGCTCCGCCACTTCAAACGGCACTTCGTTCGGTGCCGGTGCAAAGCGCATGAGCGTCGCGTACGTCACTTCTGGCCGCTTCAAAAGAATACTGGCATG
>NZ_JBPUGE010000153.1:0-244 GCF_051549505.1 Veillonella sp. ZSJB6
GAAATCAAAGTTAGATTGACTGATGAAGAACACGACCAGCTATTAAAAAAAATGACTGGCGGACAATTAGCGACTTGGATAAGAAAAACCTGTTTGGACGAAAAAGACCACAAACGCAAATACAAAGCAGTTGACCCCGAACTACTTCGACACTTAGGAAAAATAGGCGGTAATCTAAATCAAATTGCCTACCAAGCCAACACCCTAGACAAAGACATCGAAAAAATCAAAGTATTTGCAGAGC
>NZ_JBPUGE010000154.1:0-243 GCF_051549505.1 Veillonella sp. ZSJB6
CGTCTCACGCACATTGTCGGCCGTCATCGAGCAACATCATGACGATCGCGGTATCGTTTGGCCGAAGAGCGTCGCTCCGTTCGATGTGCACTTGATTGCCATCAACACGAAAGACGAAGCGCAAGTCGAACTCGCGAACCGTTTATACGATGAGCTGTCATCGACGTACGATGTGTTGTATGATGACCGTAAAGAACGGGCTGGCGTCAAATTCGCCGATGCTGATTTGATCGGTCTTCCGAT
>NZ_JBPUGE010000155.1:0-243 GCF_051549505.1 Veillonella sp. ZSJB6
GAGAGCACGGCGAGCCTCCTGGCGGGCCGTGCGCGCAGCCTCCAGTGCGCTGCGTGTCTCGGCAAGACGTTGCTTCGCCGTTGCCAAGCCATCGAGAATTTCGGCGCGGCGTATGCGCGCATCGGCCAGCGCGAGTTCGGCGCTGTTCCGATCGTCCGTCGCCTTGCGATGACGATCGACAAGGTCTTCCAAGCTACGGGCCTTCGCGCTGATGGCCTCATGCTCGGCCCGCCGCGTTGCGAG
>NZ_JBPUGE010000156.1:0-242 GCF_051549505.1 Veillonella sp. ZSJB6
TTTCAATATCGATGACGTCCTCGACAACGTCTTGAAAGAGCTTCTCGTCGCGGAACGGCCGAAGTTGATGAAGTTGATCGTGCTCCAAAAGGCGTTCGACGAGCTGCCGGTCATCGAATGGACCGACCTCGGGACGCGTCACCGATTGACGCATGACGAAGCGAAAATCCACACGGAAGCGTGGGAGACGATGGTCAACGGGTTGCAGCGAGCGGTATATGGTGACGAGATCGCGACGCAGC
>NZ_JBPUGE010000157.1:0-242 GCF_051549505.1 Veillonella sp. ZSJB6
CGTTGCAGGGCCTGATTGGATGGCTGCGCTGGATTTGGTGTACTCGCAGTCACCTGCCCCAGCTTGTCGCGTGCCAAAAGATTGTGATAGTCATCTCCGGTCGCCAGCTTACGATAAATACTTTCTGCTGCCTGTTTGGAAGCACGGTCAGCACGTTGTTCGCTGGCACGTGCCAGCCAGTATTGCCAGCGATCTTCCTGCTTCTGGTTGACGCTCATGCTGTCAATCGCACGGATCAGGCT
>NZ_JBPUGE010000158.1:0-242 GCF_051549505.1 Veillonella sp. ZSJB6
GTACAAGGTGATACAATTCGCTTTGGCCTTGGGGGCATCAAGAACGTTGGTGATAATGCTATTGATAGCTTGATTCGTGAGCGCAAGGAGCACGGTCTCTATACGGATATCGTAGATTTCTGTAAACGAGTGGACAATAAGGTTGTTTATAAACGACTTCTTGAAAGTCTCATTCGCTGCGTAGCTATGGATGGGTTCAAGATAAACAGCAACTAATTATTGTATATGTATGAAAGTGCTCA
>NZ_JBPUGE010000159.1:0-242 GCF_051549505.1 Veillonella sp. ZSJB6
GTAGGTACTCTCATTTTAATTTTCTTAAAAACGCCCCTACTTAATTCGGCAAAAGTAGCACCATTAGCCAAAATATCAAAATAAGGTTTTGAGAATTTGAGCCAAAAATATAGATAGGTTAAAGGAAATTGTTCATTTGGAAGACAGGTTATAAACCCTTGATTAGTACACGCTTCTGTGGTGTTTATAGATAAAACGCCTATGGTTGCTCGGCTAGTCATCATAATAGAAAAGGCGGGAAA
>NZ_JBPUGE010000160.1:0-241 GCF_051549505.1 Veillonella sp. ZSJB6
GAACGATACGCGTCCTACATTGAAGATACATATGGAGAAGATGTCGAGGTCACGCTTAAGCGCGACTGGAAGATGGGCGGCTATATGGCCGAGTTCACCCTCACCGATCCGCAACTCGAAGGGGACTACTGGGCCGAAACGTACCGGAGCAATCAGACGATCCATGACAACGTGCTCGAACACGTCTGGCAACAGGAAGCCGAGGACACGATCAAGGAGCGGCTCGAGCAGCTCGATTTGT
>NZ_JBPUGE010000161.1:0-241 GCF_051549505.1 Veillonella sp. ZSJB6
CGACGATACGTTGCTCCGTCGGATACGTTCGTAACTTTTGGTGCGGTTAAATCAATCTCAAACTTATACATTGTCGTGTTGCCCGCCAAATCTTGGACAATTAGCTCATGTGACCCTTCCGCTTTGACGGTTGTACCACTGACGAACGTATTCCCGTTTAGTTTGGCACTTCCCTCGTTAAATGAAGGCGTGACATGCTGATTATAAATTTTTCCATTTTCTACACCTGATACGATTGGTG
>NZ_JBPUGE010000162.1:0-241 GCF_051549505.1 Veillonella sp. ZSJB6
TGAACAGGGGTATTATCGGGTAGATTAGATTCATCAATACGTACAAAGTTACCTTTTTCTCTATCATCAGGGGTTAAAGCCACCAAGCGATTTGACTTTAACGCAAAGATGAAATGCTTGTTAGCTTTACGAATATGTTTGAATGTCGCTTTGGCTGAAAACCAAGAATCGGCTAATACATAGTCGAATTTGACTTGGTTTTTGATTGCCCTATCAAACATATCAAGCAGTCGCTGATTTT
>NZ_JBPUGE010000163.1:0-241 GCF_051549505.1 Veillonella sp. ZSJB6
GCTTCGACACGCGGGTCAGTCAATAAATCAGCAGCCATATCAGTTTTTATTTCTAATTAAATACACGCCAAGCGCGGCACTGGCAATAATCGGTAACAGCACCATAAAAAACGGTGAAAATCCCGTGCTTAAACTGACAAACCCGACCAAATCTTGCAGATAACTAAATACCAAGCCAAACAATAGCGCAATCACAATACGATAGCCCAAACTTTGGTTACGCAAGGAGCCAAATACAAAT
>NZ_JBPUGE010000164.1:0-241 GCF_051549505.1 Veillonella sp. ZSJB6
TACGTCAATTGCTAGTAATCAATTTAGCTTCACACCACCTAAAGGTGTTGATGTGATTAACCAATAAGTATTTAACTATTTCATTCAATGAATTATTTAAATGATTTTTGGCTGATAAACCGTGCTTATGGCAGGGTTTTTTTGCTAAAGTGTTGCTATTTAATTAACGGTTAATTACCGGAAGATTGAAGCCTGCTACTAGCATTTTTTACATAAAATGAGTAAACTATCCGTGTTTTAG
>NZ_JBPUGE010000165.1:0-240 GCF_051549505.1 Veillonella sp. ZSJB6
TCTACTTCAGTCATTAATTTGTTTACGACTGCTTCAAGTTTAGAAATACGGGTTTGTGCATCTTTAGCTTCAGCAATGTAGTCACTGCCTTTGCCTGTTTTGAATGCTACGTTTACGGTGTATTGGTACTCACCGCCTAACGTAGCACCAAAGCCAAGCATGATACGTTCATTAGGTCAAGCGAATACGCCGAGCGCTACTGCATTACTGTTACGGTAGTGGCCGTAACTTACAGCGTAG
>NZ_JBPUGE010000166.1:0-240 GCF_051549505.1 Veillonella sp. ZSJB6
GTGCTTCAAATAGACGAACGCCGAGAATCCGGTCCCAAAGTCGTCAATCGATATCGAGAAACCTTGTTCCCGGAAGGCGATGAAGCGTTCGATGACGTGCTGTTGATTCTCCATCCCGACGCTTTCGGTGATCTCGAACGTCAAATAGTTCGGACAGACGTCCATCTCTTTGACGATTTGGCCCAACTTCTCGACGACCCCGTCCGATAGAAAATGACGAGCCGACAAGTTCAGTGCGAG
>NZ_JBPUGE010000167.1:0-240 GCF_051549505.1 Veillonella sp. ZSJB6
GTCAAAAAGTTAAAAACCCAGCATAATAACCGAAGATTTCAGGAGAGAATGTTGTTTTGTTTTTCATCAAATTATGAAACACCAAAACCATCACCGAAGGCGTAAAGACCCTATAATCGCTCAGGTAAAAGGACTGGAATCGTAATTTTTGGCAGTGGCGTATGCACTGCATCAAAATATAACAAATCTGGAGAGTGTATTGCTTGGCAATGCCACCGAAGGGGAAAAGATTGATTTGTC
>NZ_JBPUGE010000168.1:0-240 GCF_051549505.1 Veillonella sp. ZSJB6
GCCGTTCTTATGGTGTTGGATAATCGTCCCGGCCGAGCTGAACGCTTCATCATCAGGATGCGGAAAAATAACGAGTAACGGTCCATTCATTGGCTTTCCACCTCCGAGGCTCCTTGTGGGAGCGGTTTGATATCTAAGTGTAAGGCGCAGGCGAGGCGACCGAGCCGGTCATGACCGGCGAGCAGGAGCTGGTCCCCATGCTGTTCGTAATCGGTCAATCCTTCGACGTAAAGCCAACCG
>NZ_JBPUGE010000169.1:0-239 GCF_051549505.1 Veillonella sp. ZSJB6
CTTCACCGAGACGGATTGCCTCAGCGTCCATCCCTAACTTTTTCTTGAGCTCCGCGTAAGCGAGCGCCGAACAAATCGTATCCGTATCTGGATTTTTATGTCCAAAGACTAGTACTGTACTCATCATACATTCTCCTCACTATGATAGTTTTCCCTTATCCATTATAACGTCTATCCTCATTCTTTCAATTCCCAAACAAAAAGAGCCACTAGGGGCTCTTTACGCTTGTTCGTCTTCG
>NZ_JBPUGE010000170.1:0-239 GCF_051549505.1 Veillonella sp. ZSJB6
GTTGAACGCACCGATTGTCACGATGAACACCGACGACAAGGCAAGTAGCTGGTGGTCGAGCCACACGAAGCGAAAACCTGCCCCGATATCCGCCCATGTCATTCGTTCCTCTGTCACGACTCGTCTCGGCTCGACAAGGCCGAGGCTACACGCTGCCGCGATAAACAAACTGACAATCGACAGCACATAGTTCAGTTCAAACGGGAAGCGTGTGGCCAGCAAGGCGCCGCTGATCGCCG
>NZ_JBPUGE010000171.1:0-239 GCF_051549505.1 Veillonella sp. ZSJB6
TGAGGCGGTTACGACGTACTCATTTCCTTCATCGTCTTTAATCGTTTCAGTTTTCTATTCGTCATTATCACACGTCAATCGGGAGACGTCAAGACTTGCCGCCTAGCCGCTCGACGAGTTTCGTTCGCCGCACCGGCTCTTCTTCTCGCGTCGCCGCCTCGAGGGCACGGACGTCTCCGAACAAGAGCAAACTCTTCTTCGCCCGGGTGACGGCCGTATAAATCAAGTTGCGCGACGAG
>NZ_JBPUGE010000172.1:0-239 GCF_051549505.1 Veillonella sp. ZSJB6
GCAAGGGCGGTAAGCTGTCTAATTCGGCTTTGTAATATTCTTTATCCATAAAATAAGGTAGTATCCACCCATAAATACTAATAAGGTGAAACATACCAGTAGCAACTAAGTTTGGATATTTTTCCTTAACTTCATTTTCATAGCCATTCATAAAATAACGATAAATTCTTTCACATTGTAAAATCGTTACTTGCTCTAAAAGTGTGGCTAGTTGTGGGAATAAATCATCATTCCACGGT
>NZ_JBPUGE010000173.1:0-239 GCF_051549505.1 Veillonella sp. ZSJB6
GCTTGCACAATTCCATTCAACTACTGAAAATCTATATTCTTTAATAAAATCTTCAAATTCCTTTTTATCCCATTCTTCATACATCTTAAATCCTAAAATAGTCATCAAACTTTTTATCATTTTTCTTTGCTTTCCCTCTTTCCATAGAAAAGTGAGGGCGAACAAAGTTCCATTAGGTTTTAACACCCTATATATTTCTTTCATTGCCTCATCCGGTTTAGGCATAATATGAAGTGCAT
>NZ_JBPUGE010000174.1:0-239 GCF_051549505.1 Veillonella sp. ZSJB6
GAACTCTTAATTCCTTACGGTGATGAGAAAGATCGGGATGTCACTATCAAATACTTCAACGACTTCGTTCAGCCTGATTATGTGGTGCGTTCGTTTACTGAAAGCCTTGGAATCGATACGCTTGGGTTTACCGTGCTTTCAGGGGCAGAATGGCCCAAATTAAACGATGAATTTGGAGCAGATACAGTTCGTTACTATTTTGAACCTATCAATCTTGATAGTAACATATTTAATCTTGA
>NZ_JBPUGE010000175.1:0-238 GCF_051549505.1 Veillonella sp. ZSJB6
TCTAGCGTATTTACAGGACAAACCATTTTTTAAGGAATTATACATTTTGGGCATGCACAAGATTGGTCCTGTGAAAGATTATGAAGAATGGCTTGAAAATCGCGTAGAAGAAGAATACCAAAAGGTGATGAACGACGATGGCGACATGTCGCAATCGGAAGCCTTCGCCAAGGCGATGCAAGGAGGCGGACAAGGTCCTTCTGCAAGCTCTAGTGGTACTAGCTTTGATGATTTGAAG
>NZ_JBPUGE010000176.1:0-238 GCF_051549505.1 Veillonella sp. ZSJB6
AGGCTTGTATTACCAATTTGTTTGGAAGAAAAAAGCGGTCGAGCGATTGGTGTAAACAGTATTTATTTCAATCTAGCAAAAGTAAGCCATCTAGATACCGACACCGACTATTGTCGACAACCGCATACGCCAAGCTTAGATAATGATATAGCGAGATTTTGCTGTATCATTATCTTGCGGCTGCAGTGCTTGACATCCCAACCCCAACCGACCATCATGCCTATCTGACTTACAAGCT
>NZ_JBPUGE010000177.1:0-238 GCF_051549505.1 Veillonella sp. ZSJB6
GAGGTGTCGTTTCAGTACGACGATTCGCGACCAAATTCAGCGATAATGTTGTTTCAGTACGATGTTTTACGACCAAGTTGAATGTATAAGAATGATTTGTTGTCGATTTTATCTACCAAACGATATATAGGTGTCATTTCAGTACGATTGACTTCATACCACAGTGCTAGGAAATGGGTTGTTAATAAGAAAGATATATGTGGTCTTAAAAATCTGATGTGACGTGAGTGGATCATCG
>NZ_JBPUGE010000178.1:0-238 GCF_051549505.1 Veillonella sp. ZSJB6
TGCGATTTTCTTCGTAACGGTGACAACTTTGATTGGATGGATTCAGTTCTTCGAAGAACCGCTCATCATGACCGAGGGGGGACCACTCAATTCGACGACGTCACTCGCGTTGTTTATATACAACAACGGTTTCCAGCTTAGTAACTTCGGTTATGCGGCTGCCGGGTCGGTCGTGTTGTTCATTCTGATCATTACGGTGACACTCATTCAGTTCCGTCTTCAAAAGAACGAAAACAAC
>NZ_JBPUGE010000179.1:0-238 GCF_051549505.1 Veillonella sp. ZSJB6
TTTTTTTAAGCTTGGGACTCTAAAATCGGGTAATATCCACGATTAAGTATAGTTTGAAGACCTGAACGTAAGTTCATCTTAAGAAGTTTTTAACGCTTGATAAAAAACTGTATGTACAAACAACTAAAAGTAGCACGATCGAATTTTTTGCTTAGTATATTTTATTTACTGTTTCAGTTAAAATAATTAATAAATGAAACTAGGAAAGGAGGAATAAATGTGGCTAACGCAAATCAAT
>NZ_JBPUGE010000180.1:0-237 GCF_051549505.1 Veillonella sp. ZSJB6
GGCAACAATGACAAGCAAATCGCGCGTTTTTGCACTTCATACCAGCGTTTTTCATATTGCCAAGGGTCACTACTATCGGCATAAATTTGGGCAAAATACGCTGACACATCAGTCATGAAGATATATCTCAAACGGTTGGCTAAGCCTAGTTAATGTGGTGTCTGACAAAATAGGCGCTGTTCCCGTTGTTGGGTCAGCATAGATTTGACTGCTAAAACAGCGCATGGCATAACTTTT
>NZ_JBPUGE010000181.1:0-237 GCF_051549505.1 Veillonella sp. ZSJB6
TAAAGCTATCACCGTCAATAAACCGCACTCATTGGCAGAATTAACCAACATGGATCATCTATCCTATCGAGAGAAACAAGCAGAAAAACCCAAATTTGGTTTTATGTAATTATTAAGCCTAATTATTAATTACAGTCATTAAACATCATTAGTAGGCATAAAAAAAAGGAGCACAATTGGCTCCTTTTTTTATACTAGACATTACTAAACCTAGACCTAGACATTATCGATTTGCTT
>NZ_JBPUGE010000182.1:0-237 GCF_051549505.1 Veillonella sp. ZSJB6
GTTCACCTGGGAAACCTGGGGTGGCACGTCTTGGGGCTTGATTGGTGGAGGTTTTAAAATGAGTATTGCCTTGTCCACCGTCACCGCCTTTGGCAATCATCGCCGTTTGCCCTTTTTTGGTCAAGTCCGCTAAGACCTCACCTGTTTCGGTATCAACCACGGTGGTACCAATGGGCACAGATAGATAGATGTCATCCGCCCCACGACCTGAACAGTTTTTGGCACCGCCATTTTCGC
>NZ_JBPUGE010000183.1:0-237 GCF_051549505.1 Veillonella sp. ZSJB6
GCTGAGCTAATCCTCCAAATATGTAATGCCTGGCAACGTCCTATCCTCACAGGGGGAGACCCCCAACTACTTTCGGCGCTGAAGCGCTTAACTTCCGTGTTCGGCATGGGAACGGGTGTGGCCGCTTCGCTATCGCCACCAGACATATATGAGATTAACATTATCTTAACATAATGTCAACTCTTTTTTAAGAGATTGTTCTCTCAAAACTGAAGACTCATCAATTCACTCAAACCG
>NZ_JBPUGE010000184.1:0-237 GCF_051549505.1 Veillonella sp. ZSJB6
GGACCCCGTGTTTCAGCCTGATGGGTTTTCCTTAACATATCCTTACATCACTTGCATCATTGAACTTTTATTAACGAATTGTCGACGTTCCTTGACAAAACGGTTTACTTATGCTGAATTGTCGTCTGATGTCAAGAACTCAATATCCCATCGGAGCAAGGCCCTGGCCCTGTTGAAAGCTCATCTTCAGAAGCAGAAATAATAAAATTATCTTGCCTGATTCGTCATAACTCGATC
>NZ_JBPUGE010000185.1:0-236 GCF_051549505.1 Veillonella sp. ZSJB6
CGTTTGCCGATGGCGGTGTATCAGTGAAATGTGTGACTTATCATCCTGAAACGATTGCATTATTGAAAGCATGGAAGAATGAAGGCGGTGGTAGCTATTCGCCTAAGTTCAAGTCATGGCGGTATCATTTACCGTTTGCCAATACTGTTTTGCAACGTTTACAACAACTAGATACCACGCCAAAAGCATAAGGACTGACCGATGAATTTTTCAAATTTAAGCTTGCTCATTGTTAT
>NZ_JBPUGE010000186.1:0-236 GCF_051549505.1 Veillonella sp. ZSJB6
CTGCTTACTATTGGAAATCTACATTTTCGAAAATTGGCGATATGAGAACGATATATACCTAAAATTCCCCGAAAGTTAGGACATGAAACAAAGAAAGGGTTTTTTTGGAACATTTTTTATGAGGTAATAACAAAATAATTCCAAAAAATTGGTTTGGAAATTCTTTTGTCGAACCGTGTATAATGGAAATTGCAAATGTCGAAAGGATGGAGAACATACAATGGCGAAGCCTACTT
>NZ_JBPUGE010000187.1:0-236 GCF_051549505.1 Veillonella sp. ZSJB6
TACTCATCTGCTCAATCTTGTTATGAAAAACATCTCTTTCCATCCCAAGCTTTCGGAGGTTGTTCAAAAATGCTTGGTAGTCTACTTGGTTTTTCTCTGCAAATTCCGCCAACGTTCCTCGATTATCTTCATAATTTTGGCGTACATAACTAATGCTCAGATGTTTTGGCTGGGATTTTTCTCCTATAACCTTGCCGTTGAATGCCCCCAGAAGATAATGGATAATGGATGACTTT
>NZ_JBPUGE010000188.1:0-236 GCF_051549505.1 Veillonella sp. ZSJB6
TAACAAATAATGTTTCAGTGGATTCAGACTTAGTCACTGTCGGTGCTCATTATAAATTCTAATTGAATTCATAGATGAACACTTGATATCAATACAAAAGAGTAGCTTATGGCTGCTCTTTTTTGTTTTCTTCTTTTTGGTTAAGAAAACTTACTTTGGTATTTGCTCAGTATCGTGCCATTTAGGTTTATAATATAGTGGTTTTTATACATTTTTTTTATAAATTTAAAATAAGT
>NZ_JBPUGE010000189.1:0-236 GCF_051549505.1 Veillonella sp. ZSJB6
GCCCCCAATTCATTTCTAAGGTCAGCAATGCGAGCCTTGTAATCATGTATGGTATCTAATAGCAAAGGTTCAAAAGCATACATTTCTTTATCAGAAATTTGTATCTGATGAATTTTACCAAACGGTTTAATTGTATAATCTTGATTAGCCATAATTTGAACTCCTTGTTAGTTCATTGTGGTTAGCATGATTAATAACTGGCATTATTAATCATGCGTTTGTTAATAATACTTATC
>NZ_JBPUGE010000190.1:0-236 GCF_051549505.1 Veillonella sp. ZSJB6
GGTGATGTCACTGACCCAAGACTCATTAGGACGCTTAGCACCAAACTGCTGATCCAACACGTTTGGATAAACCATTTTATTATGGTTTGAGTCTGTAGTGACTTTAAAGCGTTTATGGCGACGGCATTTGATGCCATGTTCTTCTTTGATACGTCTGACCATGTACAAGCTAATATCATGGCCTTGCTCTATGAGCTTTGCATGCAGTCGATCAGCACCATAGCACTCACGAGTTT
>NZ_JBPUGE010000191.1:0-236 GCF_051549505.1 Veillonella sp. ZSJB6
CCCCCTTCAAGCGGTACCAATGGACGCAAATCGGGTGGCAATACAGGTAATACAGTCATTACCATCCATTCAGGCTTGTTGTTTGAATCACGGAATGACTCAAGCAACTTCAGGCGTTTTGACATTTTTTTAAGTTTGGTTTCTGAACCCGTGTTAGGAATTTCTTCACGTAATTGGTCGATTTCCAAATCTACGTCAATATCGCGCAGCAAGTCTTGAACCGCTTCAGCACCCAT
>NZ_JBPUGE010000192.1:0-235 GCF_051549505.1 Veillonella sp. ZSJB6
CGAGTCCCTCCGCCCTGCGCCGCTCAGACAGCCTGTCACTGCGGCTTGGCAACACCGCCCAGTTGGTGTTGTCCCAGAAGGGACGTGCAGGCAAGGAGGAGGACGATGACGACGACGACGACGATGGCGGCGGCGAGGAGCTGGCTCCTGCAGCACCATTTCCTGTGGTGCCCACTCTGGATGACCATGCTGTCGTCGGGGTCGACGCCGGCAAGGACAGCTTCTTTGCCAGCGG
>NZ_JBPUGE010000193.1:0-235 GCF_051549505.1 Veillonella sp. ZSJB6
GACAGCCTGCTTTACCTCACGAGCGTGCCCTGGGTCACATTCACAAGCATCAGCCACCCGACACACGATCAACAGCATGATACGGTGCCGCGCATCGCTTGGGGCAAGTTTACGGAGACGGGCGGCCGAATGTCGATGCCGCTCTCGGTCCAAGCCCACCATGCCCTCGTCGATGGCGTCCATGTCGGTCGCTATTACGAATTGTTGCAAGCGTGGCTCGACGACTTGAGTGACT
>NZ_JBPUGE010000194.1:0-235 GCF_051549505.1 Veillonella sp. ZSJB6
GTGATTCATGATGAGACCATTGATCGTACCTCCAATGGCTCAGGCTATGTAAAAGATTTTACATTACAACAATTACGTACATTTGATTTTGGCTCGTGGTTTTCACGGGAGTTCGGAGATGAAGTAATTCCAACCTTAGGGGAAGTGTTGGAGTTATTTGCAGGTACCAATCACCGTATCAATATTGAACTGAAAACAGACATTATTGCATATGAAGGAATCGAAGCGCTCGTGC
>NZ_JBPUGE010000195.1:0-235 GCF_051549505.1 Veillonella sp. ZSJB6
TTCGATTATTAACCACCATTGAGCCCATTGCTCAAAAGTATCAAGCAACCATGGGGCAAATTGCGCTAGCTTGGCTACTGGCTCAATACGATAAATTAGTGCCGATTCCAGGCACTAAAAAACTTTCCTATTTGATAGAAAATGCGAAAGCTGCGGATATTGTACTTGAGGAAGATGATGTAAAATTTTTAAATCATCTACCCAATGAAATCCAAGTGCAAGGCAATCGTTACAG
>NZ_JBPUGE010000196.1:0-234 GCF_051549505.1 Veillonella sp. ZSJB6
TTAATTCGTTATGAACACAGCCCTCAGTTGGGCAAGTGCCGTCTTCGTTAAGTACTTCCCAGCAGTACTCAGAAAATTCCATAACCGGTACTTTACTTTCTCCGATAAATTTAGACATATTACTGCACCTCCTTAATACGTGTTACCATTTCGTCACTTAATTTAAGATTCTGTGGGATAATAGCCGTAGTAGGTTTGCCCATCAATAGCAACCCGAGTTGAGCTTTTTCTAAT
>NZ_JBPUGE010000197.1:0-234 GCF_051549505.1 Veillonella sp. ZSJB6
AGTTAAAATATAAGAAAAGGAGACGTTTATACGGCTCCTTTTTGTATAGGTATACTAGTATTAATATAAAGGGAAAAGGTAATAGGCTATCGTAATAAATAGTGGCATAGTTACTGCTGATAGTATGGTTGTACCCATTATAATTTGCGTAGCGTATTCTGGATTGTTTTTCATCTCGATAGTAATAAGGGCCATATTGTTGGCTGTTGGTACTTTATAGGTGATGACAATCGT
>NZ_JBPUGE010000198.1:0-234 GCF_051549505.1 Veillonella sp. ZSJB6
TTGGAATGCAATGATTCGAACTTCATCTAAACGAGTCAAATCGTACATTTCTTGCGTCGGTTCAGATATGACAATCGGTTGTTCGACGTTCGGTGTATAGTTACGGATTGTACCTCGAACCCCACTACTCAACAACACGGTTCGACCAACTTCATAAAATCCAAGCAATGTCGCCAAAAGGGTAAGTGCTTCCCCATCGTAAGCTTCATTTTGCCACATATAGAAATATGCCTC
>NZ_JBPUGE010000199.1:0-234 GCF_051549505.1 Veillonella sp. ZSJB6
TACGTCTTTTGATGACGCCCAAGACATGGCGTTTGCCGACAGTGAGATGATGGGAGATATCTTTTTGCAAGCACTCGACGGTGAACCAGCCCCAATCACTATTCAAACAAGCACTACCCAAACAAGCAAGACTCAAATAAGCCATACTCAAAGTGTCGATGTATCAACTCAGTCATCGTTAGGGGGACAGCCGACCTACTCGCCAACAAGTGCTAACCCACATTTTGCGGTGTT
>NZ_JBPUGE010000200.1:0-234 GCF_051549505.1 Veillonella sp. ZSJB6
AAATTATGGCTTTTTTATTTTTATCGTTTTTTATTTTGTTTTTTATCTTATTGATTCTGTCTTATTACTATCGTCGTCAACAAAGTTTGTATTTATGTCGTTATGAATTTATTTTAGCGGATTTTCGCCTGTGCTCCATGTGCTCTTTGTTATAAATTGTTAAATTAAGTTTCTTTAGTGGCCTTAATAAAACTATTAATATTAATTTTGCATCTTTGCTTTTATCATATTTTT
>NZ_JBPUGE010000201.1:0-234 GCF_051549505.1 Veillonella sp. ZSJB6
GCTTGTTTGAAACAAGCCCAGGGCTTACGTAGGAAAAACGGCCATTTTCACCAAACAAGCACTCATTTCTTCATCAATCCAAACATCTCAAATACACATTCATGAAAAGACAGAGCAACATGATTTCTTTATGCCTTTGACTTCTCACCAAATCATTTGTTTTCGCCACGCGAAAACATTCCTTTTCCCGGATCCGAATTCTGGATCCAGGCGAGAGCAACGCGAGTCGCAAAT
>NZ_JBPUGE010000202.1:0-234 GCF_051549505.1 Veillonella sp. ZSJB6
CCGTCGAGAGGCGGAAATGCGGGCGACGTCCGCACTCTCCTATGACCCGGCCGACTTGGGCCGCCCCTCCACCATTGCGCCTCTGGCGCCGCCGCCTGCGGTCCAGCAGACGCCCCGCGCCGTTGCCCGCTTTGCGCCGGATCGCCTGGACGATCTGTTGTGGGAAAACGACCGTGTAGCCCACCGGATCTACGGCCCTGCGCTTGAGGTGCGTGAAGCGCCGTCAGGCTCGGG
>NZ_JBPUGE010000203.1:0-232 GCF_051549505.1 Veillonella sp. ZSJB6
AATATCAAAGACGAACGGGATAACCCTTTCGTGGGTATAAGCAATATTACTTATGGCTTGGGAGGTAAGGATAGAGTTTGGTATATACACATTTTTTTGATCTTTACTAGTGATAATAGTATACATAAATTGAATAGACTTAACACTACCTACAGTATCTCCAACTTGAATAACATGACGTGGTCTAAAAGGCTTAAAGATAAGAATTAATAAGCCTGATGCCAAGTTAGAT
>NZ_JBPUGE010000204.1:0-232 GCF_051549505.1 Veillonella sp. ZSJB6
TGCGCCTAACAAAATGGAAATAGCATCCCGTGACGTTGTAGCGAAAGCAATCGAAGATGAAATCGCTGCAGGTAGTGGTTTCGGAACTGGTCTTAACGCATACGTAGTAGCTGACCTACGTCACTTAGGACCTGAAGTTATCATCGAAAAACTTCATGGTATTCGTGACTTGGCTATGTGCTTCGAACATTGCGATCCACTGACTCAACCAGTACCTATTCGTCCTACATGT
>NZ_JBPUGE010000205.1:0-231 GCF_051549505.1 Veillonella sp. ZSJB6
CATCTGCTAGGATGTAGAGCTCTGCGAACTCTACACTTGCTGGAGATGTAGCATCGTATATAACACTACCTTCGCGCCGATCGAATTCATCTTTAAGTCTATCGAGCATTCGTTTTTCAATTCGATTGGCCGTCATATGCTCATACAATACCTTTCACCCCTTTGTTGATTTTTTGTAACGTACCATAGATGGTATCTACATCAAATTCAACCATGACGTCACCACCTTCG
>NZ_JBPUGE010000206.1:0-231 GCF_051549505.1 Veillonella sp. ZSJB6
AGGCTCTACCAGTGTATTCAATTCGGTTAAGACACTCTTTAAATAACCTACGATTGGTACGTTAATAGTGACGTTCTTATCAATTTCTGCTGAGTCGATATCGATATGAATGATTTTAGCTTTTTTACAGAAGAAATCAGGATGGCCTGTAATGCTGTCGTGGAAACGAATACCAGCTGCAATAACAAGGTCTGCTTCTTCTGTGCTATAATTAGCCGCTACAGTGCCATG
>NZ_JBPUGE010000207.1:0-231 GCF_051549505.1 Veillonella sp. ZSJB6
CTTCATCGTCGCTTTATCGCACTCGGTAGGCAATGATTCTTTAAGCGGCCTGGCAGGCTTCGTGCTGGCCTCGGGTTTGGCATCGCTGCTCGGCGGGGTCGTCTCTGGCCGACTTTCTGATATTTCCTCACGCCGGGTGATGTCAATTGGCGCCGCCGTCGCCTCTGCCCTGCTGATTCTCATCGTCGCCTCCGCGCAATTTTTACCGCAGCAAATCAGCTTCTACTTGTT
>NZ_JBPUGE010000208.1:0-231 GCF_051549505.1 Veillonella sp. ZSJB6
GCTGAGGCGAAGTAGACCGGGACGTCCTGTTCTTGCATCGCCTCCCCGAATTCCGGGAACAGGCGCTTCATGTTGTCAAACCCGCGTACCGGTTCGTCTGGACTGACGAGCACCTCATTATCGAGGGCGAGCACCCCGTTATTGACTTGTTGTCGGAAAATGTTCTTTTGGAAACCGGCCTGGAGCCCCATCCAACGGTCACGTTGGAACACTTGGTCACTCGAATAGGTT
>NZ_JBPUGE010000209.1:0-231 GCF_051549505.1 Veillonella sp. ZSJB6
GTATTATTTGCATAGTTTATTTATTGAATAGGGAGGACCAAGGATGAAAAACGTGTTCGTTTATTCGATCGGAATTGCTTTAATCCTATTTTCGTTGATTATATCGATGCCATCTGTTTCAGCTGCGTCAAAAAAAGAAAATCGTGCTATTATGGGAACGTCAGCATTAACACCTCAACAGATGGCGGACTTTGTCAAAAAGAAAAATCCGAAAAACGTCCGGCTTCAAGG
>NZ_JBPUGE010000210.1:0-231 GCF_051549505.1 Veillonella sp. ZSJB6
GGTTTTTAGTTAATCGGTTAGTTAAACTCATGCTTATTCAGCCAATTGTGCATGCCGATGAAACCCCTGTGAAGGTGTTAAATGGCTATGGCATGAAAGATGCTAAAGGCAAGTTAAAGCAAGGCTATGTTTGGGCGTATGTGACCCCAAAGCATAGCCCAATCAAGGCGGTAGTGTATGACTTTGCTCAAGGTCGGGGTAGTGAGCATCCCAATGCGTTTTTAAACGGCT
>NZ_JBPUGE010000211.1:0-231 GCF_051549505.1 Veillonella sp. ZSJB6
TATTTTGTTGGAATATAGGGTTAAAATAGGGCTCTTTTGGGCTTATTCAAATTAGGGACACGCCCTAGGTTTAGGTTTTTAATTTTACCAATATTTTAGAGTTTCTTTATTTTTTCTATTTAATTCATAATTTGATATGTTTATAATGAAATAAAATTTATTGATGCGAGGTTTCAAACAAAAGTCTTTGGTTTTAGGAATTGAAATCAAGGACACAGTATGAAAGTTTAT
>NZ_JBPUGE010000212.1:0-231 GCF_051549505.1 Veillonella sp. ZSJB6
CGAAGCGTCTTGTGAGCCGTACTTGACCCAAACAGCACCCCATCAGGCACAATCACCGCCGCACGACCGCCAATCTTCAGCATTCGCAAAAATAAAGCGATAAATAACAGCTCAGTTTTTTTGGTCTTCACCGTTGCCAACAGATTTTTGGCGGTACTGTCATAATCCAAACTACCTGCAAACGGCGGATTTGCCAAAATCAAACTAAACTTATCAGCGATATCGCCATGG
>NZ_JBPUGE010000213.1:0-231 GCF_051549505.1 Veillonella sp. ZSJB6
CGTTATAAAATACATGCCTATGTAGATTGCCGTTCTCATCAAGCACGACAACTTCCCGTGCGACCTTTCGTTAAACTGAGTGCTATTGATCGACAATTAGAAAAATGCGGTATTCCTACCCTATTAGGAAATTATAATCGTCAAATAGAGAAAGAAAATGCAAGAATCATGGAACAAAGAACCATTAGTGAGCGAACATTTAGTCAAACGCTTTCAGAGGAGAGCGCGCTT
>NZ_JBPUGE010000214.1:0-231 GCF_051549505.1 Veillonella sp. ZSJB6
GCTAACTGGCATGTTCGCTAGGCTGAAATTTTTGGCATCACGCACTTGGGCAGTCACATTGATAGTATCACCATTATTGGTAGTTAGCGTATTAACATCTGTAACCAAATTGACTTCAGCAATGTCATTCACCGTCGGTTGTGAGGCGGTTTTGGTGAGAGGTACATTGAGTGTTTGTGTTACATTACCGTTAGATACGGCTGTTACCATATAGCCACTAGCAATCAATTT
>NZ_JBPUGE010000215.1:0-231 GCF_051549505.1 Veillonella sp. ZSJB6
TGTCGCGAGTGAAGCTTTGGCGGAACCGAACGTAAAGTCGTGGTACGTCTCGTCGAGCGGATAAATCTGCTTCAAGCAGACACACCACTCTTGTTCGAACGTCAGGATTTCTCCACCCCGGGCCCGCCATTTTGCTTGTTCGACGTCGTCCGGCGTCACGGCTGTTTGTTTCGGTTCATTCGTTTTGATGAGTCGTGATAGTTTTGCTTTCATATCGATCCTTTCAATGCA
>NZ_JBPUGE010000216.1:0-231 GCF_051549505.1 Veillonella sp. ZSJB6
AAGCCGATTCCGTCGTCGTTTATTTTTAAGATGACCGTCTGTTGCACGGTCCGCATTTCGATTTCAAGTCGTTTCGCTTTCGCATGGCGAAGCGTGTTGCTGATCGCTTCTTGGACGATGCGGAACAGTTCATTCTCAGTATGTCGCGACAATTCGACTTCTTCGAGGCGCCATACGAGCTCGGTCGATTGTTTGCGTGACAGTTCTTCTAACAGGCGCTCGATTCCCGTC
>NZ_JBPUGE010000217.1:0-231 GCF_051549505.1 Veillonella sp. ZSJB6
TCAAATGCGCTTTGGCGCCCAAGCGCTCCGCGAGTTCACGCAAGCGGTTAGAGTTGGATGAGTTGGGTGAGCCCACCACTAACACCACTTGACAACGCGCCGCAAACTCCTTAACCGCATCTTGACGGTTTTGGGTGGCATAACAAATATCATCTTTACGCGGCGCATGGATTTTGGGGAATTTATTTTTTAGCGCATCAATCACTTCTGCGGTGTCATCCATCGATAGGG
>NZ_JBPUGE010000218.1:0-231 GCF_051549505.1 Veillonella sp. ZSJB6
ACTTGTTCCATCAGTTTTCGCGAGGGAAACAAGGGAAGTTCGGTCTCGGCCTGTTCATCGTTCAACGAATCGTGACACTCCACGAGGGGACGGTCGACTTGGGAAATACAAAAGAAGGAGTACGTGTACATTTTCAAATTCCCCAATCGAAATCGTTACAGAATAAGAAATTAGATCACTGAAATTAAAAAACCAGCCGATAATCGGTTGGTTTTTTTAGTGGGAAATATA
>NZ_JBPUGE010000219.1:0-230 GCF_051549505.1 Veillonella sp. ZSJB6
GGGAAAACAATGAAGCAGTTAGAAGACAAAATCAGAGATGAAGGGCAAGCGTTGTCCGAGCACGTATTGAAAGTCGATGCCTTCTTGAACCATCAAGTCGATCCTGTCTTGATGCAGGCGATCGGTCGTGAGTTCGCGGATCGGTTCCGTGACGCGGGAATCGATCGTATCGTCACATTGGAATCGAGCGGAATCGCTCCGGCGATGATGACGGCGCTCGAGATGAACAT
>NZ_JBPUGE010000220.1:0-230 GCF_051549505.1 Veillonella sp. ZSJB6
TAAGTCCGTCCAGCAGACAACTCCCGACGAGCGAGTTCCAACTTCTCCTCACTTACTCTTGGCTTACCTGGTACTTTACCACGGCGACGCGCTGCCGCGAGACCCGCCTTTACCCGCTCTTGAATCAGCTCACGCTCCATCTGACCCAGTGCTCCTAAAATATTAAAATACAACCGACCGGCAGGCGTACTCGTATCAATACTCTCGGTAATACTCACAAGCTGTGCACC
>NZ_JBPUGE010000221.1:0-230 GCF_051549505.1 Veillonella sp. ZSJB6
TATGAAACAGTTGACGATTGATTTGAGTCTCATATAGGCATAATGATTCTCTTTTAACTCTTTTTGATTCTTCTTGCTGCTTATAACAACCACAACAATAATGTTTGATATGATTCCAATGACGCAAATGAAAGGTGAGATTATAATAGAAGCAAATTCCCAAACAACCATGCTAGCTCTAATATCATAAAAAGAGTACGAATAATCCATTATGTTCATATTCGATTTAT
>NZ_JBPUGE010000222.1:0-230 GCF_051549505.1 Veillonella sp. ZSJB6
TTTTTCGACTGCTTCACTTTCTCCAGTCAGCGCCGATTCTTCTACACGTAATTGGGATGCTTCGATCAAACGGGCATCGGCAGAAATACCATCACCGGACTCTAAAACAAGAATATCCCCAACCATCAGTTGCTCTGACTCGACAGTGGTCACTTTGCCGTCACGTATGACAGTTGCCGTTTGTTTATTCATATCTTGCAAGGATTCCAGTGCTTTTTCTGCGTTTCCTT
>NZ_JBPUGE010000223.1:0-229 GCF_051549505.1 Veillonella sp. ZSJB6
ATCGGATTCTCGACTTGCACGAACGACGGGTGCAGGACATCATCACTCCGAGTGCGACCGAACGCGTACTCAACACGATCCATTACTTGATTGAAGACCTCGGGGAACCGGAAGCAGAGGGGGTTCGCGTCCGGTGTCCGTTCACGACGATTGAAATCTCACGCTTATCCGGCACGTCACGGGAGACCGTGTCGAACATCTTATCGCGCTTACGAAAAGAAGAGGTGCT
>NZ_JBPUGE010000224.1:0-229 GCF_051549505.1 Veillonella sp. ZSJB6
CAATTGATTTTCAAAAATACAAAGAATCCTTAACAAGGTCCGTTGATGTTGATATTGATTAAAATTTAATCCAAATTACAGTAGATAATTAACTCAAACTAACTGGAGTAATCTATGCGACAAGTAACAAAAATCACTTCGCGACAATCCATAAAAATCACTACAAAACCAAAAATTTTTAAACTCAGCCTATCTTTTAATGCTTTTAAATCCTTTTAAATACTTTTAA
>NZ_JBPUGE010000225.1:0-229 GCF_051549505.1 Veillonella sp. ZSJB6
GCCTTCACGCGTCCCTTCCGAGACACCCGTCACGATCCCGAGCAGGCGTCGTGAGCCGAACGGAACCGAGACGCGCATGCCCGGCTCGATCAATGTCTCGAACTGGGACGGGACCTCATAATCGAACGGACGGTCGATCGTGATGACCGGGGCGTCGACGTGGACGTGGGCGATCATCGTAAATCTTCCTTAAAGTGGGTGAGCAACTCGACGGCGAGCTCGCGTTTGC
>NZ_JBPUGE010000226.1:0-228 GCF_051549505.1 Veillonella sp. ZSJB6
CACCCCACACAATGTCATATGTCTTAGTTTCGGCAATATTTGTAGTGTTGTTTGTAGGTTTAGAAGAATAAGCAATATCTACAAACAAATCGCCATTTTCAGCAAGTGTAAATGTCAGTTCTGGTTGTGTAGCATTGTCGCCTTTTTCACCTTTAGGACCAGGTGGCCCGATAGGAGCTTGTGGGCCTCTTTCACGTGCTTCGCCCTTTGGACCTACATTACCTTGTA
>NZ_JBPUGE010000227.1:0-228 GCF_051549505.1 Veillonella sp. ZSJB6
TAACTAAGGCTAATAAGTAAAACTTTGATTTTGTCATACATTATACCCCTCCTCCGTAGTCAGTAATCCTCGTAGCAATGGCACGTACGATAGCATCGAGGTCGTTGGATAGCATAGCGTGATCTTCTTCGTTATCAATCAATGCCATTTCAACTAATACCGCGGTTGCATTTGTACCATTTAGCACCCAAAGGTCTTCTCGTTTTTTAGCGCCTCTGTCTACTGTAT
>NZ_JBPUGE010000228.1:0-228 GCF_051549505.1 Veillonella sp. ZSJB6
ATGTACTAGTTAAGCTTTTGTAATAGTTTGTTAAAACATTTCTCTACAATGTCGCTTACATAGTAAATTGTTCTTATAGCAATCATAGCATGGGTTTTTTACAAAAAAAAGTAATTTCGCAAGAATTGGTTATTTTTTTAAACAGCAATTTTTTAGCCTTATTTAACGGTTTACAATAATAAAACTGCAGGGTTTGCTACTAAAATTGCCAACTATTTTAGCGTCGGT
>NZ_JBPUGE010000229.1:0-228 GCF_051549505.1 Veillonella sp. ZSJB6
GTCGTCGAGCGCCGACCACGCGCGTGTGCCGGTGCGCTTGTCGTACGCGACGATGGAGTTGCCGTTGCTTCCACCCGGCAGCACGACGACTGTGTCGTCCACGATGAGCGGGGCTGCCGCCATACCCCACTGAAGGTTCGACGCGCGCGCATCCTGGAGGATGTTGGTCCGCCAGAGCATGTTGCCGGTCTCTTCGTCGAGGGCTCTGAGCTCCCCCTCGCCTCCGAG
>NZ_JBPUGE010000230.1:0-228 GCF_051549505.1 Veillonella sp. ZSJB6
GCTGCCATCGTGTATTGAATCAAGTCGTTCGTGCCGACTGAGAAGAAGTCGACTTCTTTCGCGAATTGCTTCGCCATGACGGCTGTCGATGGGATCTCGACCATCATCCCTGTCTCGTAGTTACCGACAGCGATGCCTTCTGCTTTCAACTTCGCTTCTTCTTCGAGAAGGAGCGCTTTCGCCGCGCGGAACTCTTCAAGTGTCGCGATCATTGGGAACATGATAGCG
>NZ_JBPUGE010000231.1:0-228 GCF_051549505.1 Veillonella sp. ZSJB6
GTGCAAAAGAGAGATAAGAAGTATGAGAAAATATCATAAAGCTTGAGAGTAGAAAAACAAGTATTAATCCATGACATGGCAAATTTGCCCAGTTTTACACGTCAAAATGTGTCGCAAAAACGCCTTTTAAAGATGACTGGACACTGTAACCGCTTTAACGGTCAAATAACGGATAACTATTTCGACGCGAAATCATTTTTATCATCCCATAAGTACAGAGAATAGGCT
>NZ_JBPUGE010000232.1:0-228 GCF_051549505.1 Veillonella sp. ZSJB6
TACCTCTCCTGTCGTATACTTACCACGGCATATTAGGATGAGCGGTAAATCATCAATCGTATTAATTTCAACGCTACCTTCCTTTGTATACCCTTGTGGCACTTCAATTATCGTAGTTGCTTTATCAATCAAATGTCTTTCATAATCATCAGATAAAACCTGCCACTGATCATTAAAAATCACATCTACTCGTTGTTCATCTAACATGCCATACAGTTCTTCATGGCT
>NZ_JBPUGE010000233.1:0-224 GCF_051549505.1 Veillonella sp. ZSJB6
TTATCGCAGCTTACCGCGTCCTTCTTCGGCTGATATCGCCAAGGCATCCACCGTACGCCCTTAAAATCTTTACTTAAAATACTTTCGTATTTGAGATTTTATTGACATGCATTAGATACATTGTCGTTTTTTGTAGCCGTACATTTTCATGTACGTCACCATTAAGTCAGAGAATTATTTCCTATGTGCTCGGGTCAACCTACTTAGAAATTCTAAGAGATGAC
>NZ_JBPUGE010000234.1:0-208 GCF_051549505.1 Veillonella sp. ZSJB6
TGGAAGAGCCGTGAGGTTTGGAGCTGACTGGTACTAATAGATCGAGGGCTTTACTTAAACAAAAACATTAAGCAGAAATGTGCAACAAATATATATAACTTCTATGTGGTTTTCAGAGTACAAACTCTGATAGATTCAGTGGCGATGGCTATGAGGATCCACCTGTTCCCATCTCGAACACAGTAGTTAAGCTCATAAACGCCGAAAG
>NZ_JBPUGE010000235.1:0-206 GCF_051549505.1 Veillonella sp. ZSJB6
GCGGCTGGATCACCTCCTTTCTAGGGAGACATACACCAGGCCAAGAGCTTGGATGTCACTTAGGTCGACACTTTGGCACCTAACATTGTTCGGTTTTGAGAGATCTGTAAAGACTCTCAATCTACAGATATGGGCCTATAGCTCAGCTGGTTAGAGCGCACGCCTGATAAGCGTGAGGTCGGTGGTTCGAGTCCACCTAGGCCCAC